>JBGAHN010000007.1:0-83329 GCA_044226145.1 Labilithrix sp.
CGCGTTCTTTTCCGCCCTTTACTCGGTGCGGGCAGTGCGGTAGCTGTCTTCCCGGTACGCGCCCGTAGCTCAGCTGGATAGAGTGACGGCCTCCGAAGCCGTAGGTCGCAGGTTCGAATCCTGCCGGGCGCGCCACTCGATCGACTCGTCCGCCCGGCCCACCGCGGTGATGCCGAGTCCGGGTAGCTCCGTCACGTCGGAGTTGGTGGCGGCGAGGCTCTGAGATTCACCATCGGCCGATGGTCGCCGAGCTCTTCCCGCGGCATGACGGTGAACCCCAGCCGACCGTGACGACGAGGGCCGTCCCGTCGAACGAACCGTCCCGTCGCTCACAGGTGGTGATCCCCCGCGGCCTCCGGCTGGTAAAGAATGGTTTCGATTTGCAGCGTGCGCCCGCCGCTCCGGACGACGGAACCCGCCTGCGCGCCGAGGAGCGCCGCGCCCAGACGACTGAGGATCGACATGCGATCCGTTCCGGCGTCCCACGGATACACGAGCGAGACCTCGCGATCGCGGTCGGCGTCCCGGAGCGTCACGCGCGAGTTCATCGTGATGGAGGCCCGAGGGATCTCCGTCGCGGCCATGATCTTCACGCGGCCGAGGAGCTCGTCGAGACGTGCGGTGCCGTTCGGGTCGACGCTCGCATGCACGGCGACGACGGCGGACAGGCGCCGGACGTCTTGCTCCGTCATCGGGATCGGCGCGCCCTCCTTCGCCCCCACGCCTTCCTTCGCGCCCGCACTCCCCTTCGCTCTCCGCTTCGCCCTCGGCGAAACCGCACGCTCGCTCTCGACGCCCCACGGCGGCCGCCGAAAGCGCTCCGCGAGGTACTCCACGAACACGCGAACGCTCGCCGGCGCGAGCCGACGGTGGGAGTGGAGCGCGAGGATCGAGACCTGGATCGATTGGAAATCATCGAGCAGCGGGTAAAGGCGTCCCTCCGCGAAGTCGGCGGCGACGAGGAAACGCGGCAGGACGGCGATCCCCAATCCGGCGAGCGCTGCCTCACGCAAGAACCGAGCGTCGTCGACGGCGAGGCTCGGAGCGCCTCGCATGGGGACCGGTCCCTCGTCGGTATCGAAGTGCCATTCTTCCGCGTGGGGCAGCCACTGCGTCAGGCTCTCGTGGTGCACCAGATCTTGCGGTCGGAACGGGATCCCTTTTCGACGAAGGTAGCTCGGCGCCGCGCAGACGACGACGCGCGACGTCGCCAGCCTACGGACGACGAGCCCGGAATCGGCGAGTCGGTGGGACATCACGATGGCGACGTCGAAGGGGTCCATCGGGGTCGCGGCTTCGGGGGCCCGATCCGTGAGGCGCAGCTCCACGCGGACCTCGCGGTTCGCGTTCATGAACTCGCCGATCACCTCCGCCAGGAACGCCTGTGGGAGGCCCGTCGACGCGTAGACCCGCAACGTCCCGCGAGGAACGACGCTCGCGCCCGCCGCGACCTCGGTGATCTCGTCGGCTTCGGCGACGAGACGGGCGCAGCGCTCGTACAGACGCACGCCGTCCGCCGTCAACGCCAGCCGACGGGTCGTCCGGTGGAGGAGTCGCAGGCCGAGGGTCGCCTCGAGACGCGCCACCCTCGCGCTCACCGCAGACTTCGAGATGCCGAACGAACGCGCCGCGCCGCTGAACGACTTCGCTTCGACGACCCGCGCGAAGAAAGCCATCCCCACGATGTCGTCCGGCGTCGCCCGCATCCCTAGGTGCGTAGCAGAAAGCAACACCCTCTGAGAACGCTGATTTCAAAGGGGAAAGCTCGAGGAATCGTCCGCCTAAACGAACAGTGTGGCCTCGGATGAGGCCTACAGGGACCTCGAGCGGCCCCTTACCTTTGAATGGACGATGCCGTTCGAGGACGACCCGCAGGCAGCACCGCATCCGCCCGACGCCACCCCCTCCAAGGTGCAGCGCGTCCGGGAAGATCTCCGGCGCCTCGGAGCGCTCGAGGTGACCCACGTCGTGCTCGGGGTCGCGGTCCTCGCGGTCGTCTCCGTGCGCGCCGTGTTCGTCGCCGAGCAGAGCATCGAGGCCATGGCCATGGCGCTCGTGTCGGTGCTCGCGTTCTCGTACCTTGCCGCCGCCTTTCACTTCCGCGCGAGCCAGTCGTTGCTCCGAAAAGATCTCGTCGGCCTCACGTTGGCGGAGGAGCATCGGCGCGCGCGTACGGACGGTGATCACGAACCCACCCGCGGCGACCCGTACCGAGCCACCCCTCCCGCATCTCCCATTCGCCGTGAGGCCGACGACCACCTCCGCGAGAGCGCGTCGCGTTGGCGTCGCTTCGCGCTGATCTTGCTCGTGGTCCTGACCACCGTGCTGTTCGTGAGCGTGCCGATGGTCGTGCACGTCCTGATGGAGCTCCCCCACAAAGCCGGACGCTTGCATTGAGCTTGGCCATGCGTCCGTCTCGACGCGCCACCGTGGTCAGGGCGCGCCGGCGTCGTCGGACGGCGCGGGGCCGAAGAGCGGTACGGTGATCGCGAAGTAGAGCTCCTCGCGGTAGGTCGATCCGAGAGGAAAGCCCCCCGTGGGGCCCGCGTCGTTGTCGACGATGAGAACGACCGTGGTCTTCTTCTCGGGAAAATAGAGGCCGTACGAGTGATAGCCCGCGAGATCACCGGCATGCCCGAGAGCTGGGCCACCGGCGTGCGTATGGCTGGTGGGGTACATGATGAGCCCCGCGCCGTACTTCGCATCTCCCTGGACCGTGATGCCGTTGAACAACTCCTTGTTCGCGTTCGCCGAATGGAATTTCCCACTCCCTCGAAGTTCCACCCAATGGGCGAGATCGGCGGGCGTCGCGATGTACGAACCGGCGCACCAAGACGCCGATGGATCCCAGAAATTCAGGCCGTTTCCGCCGAGGAAAGTCTTCCCGAACGCGATGTCGGCGGGGAGGGGTTCTTTCCCGTAGAAGTACGTGTTTTTCGCGCCGATGGGGGTGAGGATACGCTCGCGTAGCTGCTCTTCGACGGGCTTGCCGGCGACCTTCTCCGCGATGCGACCGAGGATGACGTAGTTCGTATTCGAGTAATGGTATTCGGCGCCAGGAGCGGCGTAGACCTTCTCGTTGAACCCCAAGCCGATGAGTTCTTGCGGCGTGTACTTCTTGCCGAGGGTAGCCTGCGCGCGGAACACGAGGCTGTCCGCATAGTTGTAGATGCCGCTCGTATGGTTCAGGGCATGTCGAACGGTGATCGCATCCCCACCGGGGACCTTTTCGAGCCACTTCGAGATGGGGTCGTCGAGCTTGAGAAGACCGTCGTCGGCGAGGAGGAGAATGAGCGACGCCACGTAGGTCTTCGTGTTGCTCGCGATGACGTGCGAGGCCGTGGCCGGGATGTGGGATGGGCCCCGCGTGAAGTAGCGCTCGCCGCACGACGGATCTTTGACGAGAGCGACGGCGTCGACGTCTTTCGGAGCGTCGTCGCCCTCGAAGCTCGCTTGAATGGCTGCCGTTTGAGCGTCGTCGCAGGGTGGGGCCGGAGGTTCCGTGTTGGAAGGCCCCTCGGAACCGGAATCGCTGTCGCCTCCGTTGGACGGCTCTCCATTCTCCGACGAAGTTCCATCGTCCGACGGAAGGCCTTCTTCGGCTTCTTCGTTCGAGCTCGCGTTCGATCCGCATGCCATTGCGGTGAGCGGAACGAAGAGCAGCGGAAGGAACATCCGGCGGAAGTTGCGAATCGCACGATAAAGCTTGTCATTGTAGGTTGTCGAAGTTGGCCTGAGCAGCATCGCGAGACGAATTGCACTGAGCATGCCGTGAGGAGGCGCTACTCGTCCGGCAGAGGGGGGCAGGGAGCACGTTGCGAAATTGCCATTCATCGTCGGATGGCCTCGCGATGTTCCGTGGATGAGGGCTCTCGCTCGGACGGCTCTTTCGCGACTCGCCATGAGAGCTCTCACGATATTTTTCGCGCGGAATGCGGATGCGAAGAGCAAAGCGCGGGCATGTCGCAAAAGCCCCGACATCGACGTTCGGCGACGACGCATTGATAACGTTTGAAAACGTCACGATGTCGTGGCGTGGGGTAGATGCGGGATACCGACATCACCACGCGATGACGTCGCTACTTCGTGAGGGTGAGCCGAGGATCCACCAACTCACGACGTTCGAGTTCATGCTTCGATGAGGTTTTCATCGGCGCCGTACGAGATCGGCGCGAAGCTCAGCGCCCGGAGGCGGCCTTGTGAGCGCCGACGCGCTCGGCCGTGAGCGCATGATCGTAAATGGCGACCTCGTCGAGGACGCCAGAGAAGAAATAGTCTTCTCCACCCGACGCGGCTCCGAAGACGAGGTCGGCGGACGATGCGACGATCGATCCGGTCGATGCGACGTTCGATACGGCGACGCCGTCGAGATACAGCCGAAGCTGACCGCCATCGTAGGTGCCGACGACGTGTGCCCATTGCCCGGTAGAGGTCATCGCGGCAACGGCTACTCCCCCGGAAATGGAGCCTGAGTTGATGCGGTCGAACTCGATCGACGAATCCTTGAGCGCGAGCCGGTAGCCGGTGGGACTGCTTCCCGTCGTCCGATGGCTCACGATGCGACGCGTCCCCGAGAGCGATGACGGCTTGACCCAGACTTCGATGCTGAAGGCCTGCGTCCCAGGAAAGTCGTACGCGTTGGCTACGTAGACGTAGCTACCCGAGCCGTTGAACGTCGCGGCCTTGTTCGAATCCCCGACGATCGCGCCGTCGGTGCCGAGGCCGACGCCGTCGTACGTGCCAGCCGCGCCCCCGCTCTCGTTCGTCGCTGTCGTTCCGCTCGCTTCGCCGAAGCGCCAATAGCCGATGGGCTCGTCGGCTTTGACGGTTTCGACGTACGAGTGCGGGAGAGAACCATCGGCGGTCGCGTCGGCCTCCGTGGATGCCTCGACGTCGTTCTCCGCGTCACTGTCCGAGTCGACGCCGAAGGACGAGTCGGCCGCGTCCGGGGGCACGGGATCGTCGACACCGGTCGTCAAATCGCTGAGCGGATAGACGAGCGAACATGCGGGCAAGGCCGCGATCGTCCATGAGAACAAATGGCGAATCATGCGTTGGTACCGACATCGTACGGCTTCCTCCGACGATCGGGAGCTCGTCACGTGAAGGGCCATTCCGCGAATGCTACCGTTGATTCGCGTCGAGGGACTACGCAAGATTGCACGACCAATTGAGGCGATGATTCCGTCTCGACCAGAATTCCATACCCAGCGACGACGATCACCTTCCATTGACCTTATTCGCCATGAATTCGCAATGACGAAATCATGCTTGAGGTTCGCTGCCCTCACCTTTGAGCTTCCCCGGCCGACGTGCGGCCCGTGCTATTTTTCTTCATGTCGCGACGTCGGACGTGCGTGTGTGCAACCCGTCCGTCACCGGAGAAACACGGGCGTCGGCTTCTCCGAGGAACGGCGAAGCGATCGGGTTTCCAGCGATGAGTGAGCTGGCGATTTTTCGACGATTCCGTGTTTCGACTCCGCAGCTCGTCGTGGTGACGGGTATTCTATTCGTCATTGGATGGTTCATTCCCATGATGGGATGTCATGCTTCCGTCGAAAACTGGCCGCAGGTGTGGGCCATTTGGTTGTTCCCTCGCATCGTCGAAGGTCCAGTGCGCCCGACGCACATGGTCGTTCGACGCAAGGCATGGACGGCGCAAGTGGAGGCCGTCGCGATCTCGTACCAAGGAGAAGACGTGCTCGTCCCATGCACGGCGACGCAGTGCCAATCCCTTCGGAACGCGAAGGCGATGCGCGTGAGGTGGCTCCGGACGTCGGAGTTGCCGCTCACGTACGAGGTTCCGTAGCCGGCGAGAATCCGATTCGGCCGTCCGGCCATCGCCGACACGACGTGCGACATCGTTCGCCCGCCTCACGTCTGGGATCGGTCGATGGGGAGTGCATCCCGCGCCGTTTCGAGGCACCCTTTCGCCGTGAAACAATCGGCGATTCGCACCGCGGCGGCAGGCGTGATCGGGAACGTCCTCGAGTGGTTCGATTTCGCCGTCTATGGCTATTTCGCGACCGACATCGGGCGGCAGTTCTTCCCCGAATCGAGCCCGACCGCGGGCCAGCTCCTGTCCCTCGCCGTCTTCGCGATCGGGTTCGCCGCGCGCCCGTTCGGCAGCATCGTGCTCGGTATGGTCGGCGATCGCATCGGCCGCCGCGCGCTCTTGACGCTGTCGATCGGCATGATGGGCGGCGCGACGCTCGCGATCGGCCTCTTGCCCACGTTCGAGCAAATCGGGATCGCGGCGCCCATCCTCCTCGTCGTCTTGCGCCTGATCCAGGGGATCTCGTTGGGCGGTGAGTTCACGGGCTCGATGGTCTACACGACCGAGCTCGCGTCGCCGAGGCTCCGCGGTCTCGTCAGCAGCTCGACCGCCGCGGGAACGACGATCGGCTTCATCCTCGGATCGATCACGGCCTGGGCGGTCCATCGGATCCTCGGGAGCCACGCCGCCTCGGAATGGGGGTGGCGAATTCCCTTCATCGGGAGCGTCCTCTTCTGCGTCGCGGGCTGGCTGCTCCGCCGTGGGATCTCGGAGTCGGAGGTCGGTGAGCGCGCCGCCGCCGAACGCCCGCCGGTCCTCGCTTCCCTCGTCGCCGACGTCGTCCCGATGATTCGCACCTTCGGCATCGTGGCGATGACGAACGCCGCCTACTACCTCGCCTTCACGTTCGCGGTCGAACGCCGAAAGTCGATGACGGGCGAAGGCGGCGAGGTCTTCTTCCTCGCCAACACGGTCAGCCTGGCCGTCGTCCTCTTCTCGAAGCCGTTCGGCGGGTGGCTCTCCGATCGCGTCGGACGCAAGCGGTTGATGATGGTGATCACGGTCGTGATGATGGTGGTCGCTCTGCCGGCGCTCCACAGGATGCTCTTTGGTTCACCGCCGGAGTTCGTCTTCGGCCAGGTTCTCCTGGCGATCCCGATCGGCATGGCGCTCGGCCTCCAAGGCGCGATGGTCGTCGAGATCTTCCCCCTGCGCACCCGCGTCACGTCGATGAGCGTGGCCTACAGCATCACGTTGGCGCTGGCGGGCGGGACCGCGCCGCTCTTGTCGACATGGCTGATCGAGCGATTCGAAAATCCGATATTGCCTGCATACTACATCATTCTCTACGGATTGATCGGCCTCGTCATCATGGCGCCGATGCCGGAGACGAACGGACGCTCGCTCGACGCGTGAGCGTCCTTGTCCCCGTCGGACGACGCGATCCGGCTTTGTGCCGCCGTGTGCCATCGCACATTCACGCATAGTGCTTCGTTCGCGGCTCTTTTGGATGGCCAGGCGTGGCCATCAAATTGCTTGTGTGGTCATCATGCGCTCCCTCTTTCGATGCATCGTCCCTTCCTTCTCGGCCGTCTCCGTCGTGGTCGTCGCGCTGATCGGGGGTTGTTCGACGACCTCCGAAAACGACCCTTCGAAATCTCAGGAAGACGCATCGACACCTCGGGGAGACGCATCGACCGACCGCGACTGCTCCCTCGTGGGTTGCGCGGCGCCACCTCCTTGCGGCCAAGCCTGCACGGAGCCGTGCGGCTGTTGCCCGAATCCGGAATGCGACTCCGACCCGCGAGATGCGAGTGATGACGCCGCCACCGGCGACGGCGGAAGCTGCGACGTCCCTCTCCTCGAATGGCCGACCGACGGCGAGGCTTGTCAAAGTTGGGTCGCCGCCAACTGCTGCGAAGAACAAATCGCGTGCGCCAACGATCCCGGCTGCAAAGCCACGGTCACTTGCATCAACACGTGCGAGGTGCCCGAACAAGCCGACTGCTTCGCGCCGTGCCTCGAGGACAAGTCCGGCAAGCTCGATGCGCTCGCGAGCTGCACGAAGCAGGCGCGCGACGGCTCGCCCCCCATCCCTGCGTCGTGCCACTGGCCGTAGAGCGCGCGTCTCCCGCGACGTGCGGTGACGCTTCGCGCCGCACCGTGCCTACGAGCGGACGGATGGTCTCAACTTGCCGCAGCGTTGGAAGCCGCCGCACGCTTGACATGCGACGATGTGTTCTTACGAAAGGACGTCACTGAAGAACACTTTGGAGGTGACTTTCATGGCGATCGATACAGCTCAGCTCAAACTTCGTGTCGAAGCGAAGATGGACGAACTGAAAAGCAAAGTGAAGACCTATGCCGCCGATAAAAAGGCGGAAGCCAATACCGAAAAAACGAACGCGGAGGCGAAGCTTCGCGAGGCCGAGACGTACATCAAAAATGGTTGGGACAAGCTGACGGACGAGGCTCAGCAGAAGCTGAACGAGTGGTTGAAATAGCCACGTCCTCGCGTCCTGCGCGATGAGGCGCGTGTTCGACCCTTCGGCTCATGATCGCCGAGGGTCCACGAGCAGGTCGGAGTGGTGCGCTCGGGGGGGCGCACCTTCGCGACGCGTCGATTAGGACTTTCGCGCGACGGCGAAGATGCGCCGGAACGGGAACCACGTGGTGCCGTCGTCGCGCGGGGGATACGCGGCGTCGAGCATGGGGGCGAGCTCGGCGCGGAAACGTTGCCAATCGTCGTCGTTCAACGCAGACCGGATGGGACGCAGCGCCGTGCCCGTGATCCATTCGAGGACGGCGTTCGGGCCGGTGAGCTGCTGGACGTACGTGGTCTCCCATGCGTCGACGACGCAGCCGCACTCCGTCAACCGATTGGCGTAGTCGACGGGATCGTCGACCGCGTTCTCGTCGCGCAAGGTAACGCCCGCGAGGCGTCCTCGCCATTCGGGGCGACCGGCGAGCTCCCGCGACAAGGCGTGCGAAGGCGCGTCCATGTTGCCGGGGACTTGCATCGCGAGCCACGCGCCCGAGTGCAACTGCCCGGCCCACCTTCGCAACAACTCACGATGATCGGCCACCCATTGGAGCACGGCGTTCGAGATCACGACGTCGGTGTCGGGCGCCGGCTGCCAGTCATGGACGTCCAGCCGTTGGGCGTCGACACCGGCGGCGCGTGCGGCCGCGACCATCTCGGGTGAGAGGTCGCTCGCTTCGATTTTCGCATTCGGCCAACGTTGGGCCAACGTCGCCGTGAGATGGCCGGGGCCACATCCCAGGTCGACGACCCTTCGCGGTTCGGCGACGTCGATTCGTGCGATCAACTCGAAGAAGGGGCGCGCGCGATGATCGGCATAAGCGAGGTATTTCTTCGGATCCCACACGGTACGAGCTTAGGCCGTTCGACGCTGGCGTGCGATGTGAATTCTGATAGAGCCATTTCCCATGCACGACCCGTGGTCGAACGGTGGACGAAGGCGCTTCGTCGAGAGAGCGGGCGCCTCGGCGAGCCCGATGCGTGCGCGGTCGGTCCTCGTCTCGTTGCTCTCGTCGACCGCGATGGCGTTCGCGTGGGCGTGCGGGGGCCATGACGTGCATTCGAACGAAGTGGCCTCGCCGACGGCCGACGCCTCCGCTCCCCCTTCTGGCGACACCTCCGGGGTCGCCGACGAGCCATCCACGCCCGGTGAATCGGCGAACGATGCGGGCGACTTCGTCCTTGGGTGTTCGGGGCCCGACGCGGCGACCGGCGAAGGAGCGCCGGTGGCGAGGTACGATGCATCGGCCTGTGCGGACGTCGCGACCATCGACGCCGGCGCTTGCCCCACGGACAAGATCGCCTTCCGGATGTGCAACGCCTGCCTCAACGACGGCGCCGTCGAGCTTTGCGTGAACGACGGTGACGACGCCACGCTCTGCGCGGTCCGAGCCATCGCGCCGGACATCACCGTGCTGTCGACGTCCAAAGGGAGAATCGGCTGCTCCAGCCGGCAGCGCTTGGTGTTGATCCCGGTGGACAAGAAAGATTGCACGGGGCCGAACCGATGGACGGCGACTGACGGTCTTTGGTCCCGGATCTGCGCGCTCGCGGCGCTCGCCGGCGTCGAGAAGATCGCCCCGACGTTCTACGAGTGAGCCGTCCGTTCGGTGCGTGGCCGAAGGCACGCCCGCGGTGTCGATTTTTGCGTCAAATCGTGGACATCCGAAGGGATTCGGGAGCGTGGTCTCGTCCGTTTGGATGACAGGCCCGGTTCGAATCATGCGTTACTTACGTCCGTCCGACGACTTGGAGAAAACAACATGCGCCATCGAAACCTCGCTCTCTCGCTCCTTTCTTTTGGTCTCCTCGCGGTCGCGTGCACCTCGTCGACGAGCACGGGCACGCCGGACGTTGATGGGGGCGCCAGCACGCCCGACGGAGGTGGAGCGACGCCCGACGGAGGATCGACGACCGACGACGGCGGAGCCGATCCCGACGCCGGCGAGCCCCAGAGCCTCGACTTCGCGCCGACGAACCTCGGCGACGTCGATCTGAGCGGACCGCTCGCGGACATCGTCCTCGAAGGGTGTGGCGAACAGATCCGCGCGGTGGATCAGGAGTCGTCGCGGCTCGCGTGCATCGGGCCCAACGACGCGGACAAGCCGTATCGCTTCACGACGATCACGCAGCCCGACGGGACGAAGCTCCATGTCTTCGTCGTCCGCTCGCTCCGCATCCCCTCGGGGATCACCACGGAGATCACCCAAGGGGAAGATCCCATCGCGATCGTGGCGCTCGACAAGATCGAGATCGACGGCACGCTGAGCGTCAGCTCGATCGCGAGCGCGGGTGGGTACGCGGCGCCGAACGACGTGCAAAACGGCAATGGTCCGGGCGGCGGCAAGGTCGCGACGTCGGGCGCCGGCGACGGCGGTGGCGGGTATTGCGGCAAGGGCGGCAACGGTCCGGGCACGGGCGGCGGCGTGGGCGGCGCGGCGTACGGGACGCCGGAGCTCAGCCCGCTCCTCGGCGGATCCAGCGGCGGTGGGTCGTTCGCGGGGCGCGGCGGCGGCGCGATCCAGCTCGTCGCGAAGAACCTGATCCGGATTTCGACCGGCGGCAGCATCAACATGGGCGGTCGCGGGAGCGACACCGGCGGCGCGGGCTCCGGCGGCGCGATCTTGCTCGAGGCGAACGAGGTCGTCGTCGCCGGCAAAATCGCGGCGAACGGCGGCGGCGGCGGCGCGGGCACCGGCCCGAACGACGGCAAAGACGGCCAACTCGATTCGACACCGACGCCCGAGGGCACCGGCGACGAGCGAGGCGGCGGCGGCGGCAAGGGCGGCGCAGGGACCGAGATCGACGGTCAACCGGGCGCGCTGAACAGCGATTACCCCGACGGCTCCTTCGCCGGCAACGGCGGCGGCGGCGCCGGACGCATCCGCATCAACACGCGCAGCGGTGCGGCCACCGTCAGCGGCCTCGTGTCCCCGGCGCTCTCGTCGTCGTGCGCGACGCAGGGCAAGCTCGGCGCGCTCTGATCGTTCTCCGAAGGGAAGGGGGCCCCATCGGCCCCCTCTCCCGCGCGACCCGGTGCTCTCGTGCTGCCGGCCACGATCGTCCGCTACGGGGAGCCAGCGTTCTTCTTCGATGCGAGGACGTCTCGAACGAACTCGGCTTTGGCTTCTCGGTAGTCGTCCATCGCTTCGCCGTGCCAGCGTCTCTTCAACGTGTTGTATCGCTCGACGAGCGCCGGATCGGCGCGTAGCGCGTCGCGGAAGGCAAGGAAGTCGTCGTAGCGACTCCCAATGATCGTGAGTTGGATCGCGACGTCGTATTCGCCGTCGACGACGTAAGCTTGGTATTCCGTATTCGAGAGTTGATTCGGATGACGCGCGAAGGCGGCGTCGAGAATTTCCCGCGCTCGCTCGAATTCGCTTCGAGGAACGCGAACGAGGACGTCGATGTCTTGTTTCCCAAGGACACCCGGGATGGCCGTGCTCCCGACTTCGTGCACCTCGGCGAACGGAACGACCGCGCGTACACGGGCCAACGCGCCGTCGCGCTCGTTCGCCCATCGGTCGGGGTCGACGTCCTTCACGAAGAAGCGTTCGACGTCGCGTTCGCTCGTCCGTCTGCGTACCAAGACGTTGGGCGCCGGCTCGAAGCCCAATTTGGCATAAAACGGATGGTTCGATGGAAGCGCGTGGAGGAGGAATTTGACGTCGTCGTGGCCGTCCATGAGGCGGCGAACGAGCTCGCCGCCGATGCCTCTCCGGCGATGGCTCGCGCGCACCACGACGTCGCTGACGTACGCCACCCAGATGCCGTCCGAGATGGCCCGAGTGAACCCGACCAAGCGTTCGCCCTCCCACGCCGAGACGACGAAGTGCGATTGCCGAACGCGCGCATCGAAGCTCTCCTGGTTCGTCGTCCGAGCGCCCCAGCCGGCTTCCTCGAAGAGCTCCGCGAGCTGCACGAGGTCGACGTCTTTACCTTCACGATAGACTACGGTCACGGGGCCATCCTACGGAACGTATCCACGCCGGACAATCCGGTCTCGACGCCGGGCCCATCGTGTGTCCGACGCCGAAGAACCTTGTCTCGATGTGTATCGATGGGGCTATCTTGAATGATTTGGGATATCGAGTTTATCGAACTTGTCTGAATTCGTAGTCGTGTGTGTGCCGTATCGGAGGAAGAATGAAAGGCTGGGTCAAACGCGCGTTCGCGGGGGCCGGTGGCGTGGTGCTGCTGGTTCTGCTGGGAGGCGGGAGCTACGCGGGGTGCAAGTCCGCCGCCTACGACGAGAGCATGTCGAAGGTGTACGACGTCCCACTCCCCGCGGTGATCCGCTCCGACGATCCGGTCGTGATCGCGCGCGGAAAGCACATCGTGGAAGCGACGGCGGGATGTGCGACCACGGATTGCCACGGCGCGGATCTCGGCGGCGGGCGCCCCATGGCGATGGGCCCCGTAGGCACGTTCGTCGGACCCAACGTCACACCGGGCGGCACCCTCGCGAGCTACGGCGACGGAGAGCTGGCGCGGCTCGTCAGGCACGGCATCAAGAAGGACGGTCGCTCGGTCCGCTTCATGCCGTCGCAAGATCTGTCGTGGCTCCCGCTCTCGGATCTCACGGCCATCGTGTCGTATTTGCGAACGGTCCCGCCGGTTTCGCGCGATCCGGGCACGACGGAGATCGGCCTCTTGGGGAAGGTCCTCGATCGACGCGGCGATTTCGTCATCGACGTCGCACGCCGCATCGATCACACGAAACACGACGACGTCGGGACGCCCGAGCCGAGCGCCGCCTATGGCCGATACCTCGCGCGCGCGTGCCAGGGATGCCACGGCGAGACGTTCTCCGGCGGCCCGCTCCCGGGCGCGCCGCCCTCCGTCGCGGTTCCGTCCAACATCACGATGCACGAAACCGGGCTCGGCGGTTGGAGCTACGAGGACTTCGACAGGCTCCTCACGCAAGGCATCAAGAAGAACGGCGCCAAGGTCGACGCGTTCATGCCCATCGAGGCCTTTGGGAAAATGAGCGAATTGGAGAAGAAGGCGCTCTACGAGTTCCTCCGCTCCGTGCCCCCGAAGCCGTTCGGAGGTCGATGACGCGGCGTCGTCGACAGGCCTAGGGGGCCGCCGACGTGACCGAGCCGCGGAGCCTCCTCGCCTGGCGCTCGACGAGGTGGGCGTAGCGGCCGCGCGCGTCGAGCAGCTCGTGGTGCGTGCCCGATTCGACGATGTGTCCTTCCTTGAAGACGACGATGCGATCGGCGTGGCTCGCCGTCGAGAGGCGGTGCGCGATGACGAAGGTGGTGCGGTCGCGCGTGAGCCTCGCCAGCGCTTCGCGGACGGCGTCCTCCGATTCGGCGTCGAGCGCGCTCGTCGCTTCGTCGAGCACGAGGATGGGCGCGTTCTTCAAGATGGCGCGGGCGATGGCGATGCGCTGCCGCTCGCCCTCCGAGAGCTTGTAGCCGCGCTCGCCGACGGGCGTGTCGTAGCCGTCGGGGAGCTTCGCGATGAAGTCGTGCGCGTTGGCGACGCGTGCCGCTCGCTCGATCTCTTCCGGTTTCGCCGACGGGCGGCCGAAGGCGATGTTGTCGCGGATCGTGTCGCTGAAGAGCACGCCGTCGCGGAGGACCACGCCGATGTGCGATCGGACGGAGCGCTGCTTGATGGTGCGGACGTCTTTTCCGTCGAGGAAGATGCGCCCGTCCGTCGGATCGTAGAAGCGCTGCAAGAGCGCCATGAGCGTGCTCTTGCCGGCGCCGCTCGTGCCGACGAACGCGATGGTCTCGCCGGCGCGTACGCGGAGGTTCACGTCGCGTAGGACGGGCGCGCCTCGCCTGTACTCGAACCGCACGTTCTCGAAGTGGACGTGACCTTCGAGGTGTTCGATGTCGGCGGCTTGGGGTTCGTCCTTCACCGTGTCGTGCGTCTCGAGGATGGATCGCAGGAGCTCGACGGACGCCGTTCCTTTCCGCGAGCTCTGGTAGATCGTCGTCAGCGACTGGACCGGCTGGAACACGCCCGACACGTACGAGAGGAACGCGACGAGCGTGCCGATGCCCATGTCGTGCTTGAGGACGAGCGCGCCGCCGACGCCGACGGCCGCGACGCGCGCCACGCTCATGATGCCGTTCTTCGCGGCGTTGACCTTCGCGTCGCGACCGACCCCTTCGGCGACGAGCCGGTTCGCGTGGCGCATGCCCGTCAAGAAGCGGCGCTTCTCTTCCTCTTCCTTGACGAAGCTCTTCACCACGACGATGCCCGCGAGCACCTCGTGGAACCTCGCGAAGAGCGACGTCCACATCGACGTCACGCGGCGTTCGCGCGTGATTTGCTCCTCCGCCGCGCGAATGCCGAGCAGCGCGGGCAGCGGCGCGAGGAGGATGACGACGAGCGACAGACGCCACTCGAGGCGGATCATCACGGCGATGGAGAGCGCCAGGTAACCGAGCGACGGGACGAGGTGGAGCGCGACGTCGGAGAAGATCGCGATCGTCCCGGCGATCCCGCGCTCGACCTTGGTGAGCACGGCGCCCGGGCCTTCGTCGCGGTACCGGCAGAGCGGGAGCGCGTGCAGGCGTTCGAGCGCTTGGCCGAGGAGCGCGTCGTTGACCGCGATCTTCACCTTGGCGACCGCGTACTCGAGCAGGGCCGTGACGATCTCGCGGCCGAGTAGCAGACCCGCCAGACCGGCGAGGAGCAGGGCGGTTCGCGCGATGGTTCGTCCGTCACGGAACGCGTCGAACAGCGTTTTGTAGAACAGTGGTTCGCCCGCGGAGAGCGCCGCGCCGAGGAGCGCGAGCACGGCCGCGAAGCCGAACGTCCTCCCGTGCGGTCGGAAAACGGAGGCTAGGAATGCTCCCGTCCCTCGGGTCGCGGATGGCGTTGGGTGCATCGAGGACGACCAACTTGCCACGACGAACTTCGCCGCGCTGCATCAACACTGCTCGCGCTCGCGTCGATTCTCGCGGCCGAGGTCGACGCCCCCGCGACCCGCGTCAGCAGCCGCAAGCGACTTGCACGTAGAGCCGCTTGAACGTGTTCACGCACGGATCCCCGAAGACGTCGTTTTCCGCGGGGACCGTGCACGAGGTCTTGCCGACGCACGCCGCGGAGACCTTCGCCACGGACGTCGACGCGTTGCACGTCGAGGTCGTGAAGCTCCCGCACGAGCCGTTCGGCGTGCCGTAGCTCGCGAACGTGATGCTCGTGATCTTCGTGCCGGCCGGGCACGACAGCGACGCGATCTGGTGTTCGCTGACGAGCACGCACGAGGAATACGTGCTCGCCGTGCACGTTCCGCCGACGCAGGCCTTTCCCGCGCCGCACGTCACGCCGCAACAGTCTCCGCACGAGACGGCGGCTTCGCAGCCGTCGGCCGCGTTGCCGTTGCAGTTCGCGAAGCCGGCGTCGCACGTTCCGCCGCACGCGCCGTTGGTGCAGCTCGGGGTGACGTTGTTCGTCGAGCACGTCGTCCCGCAGCCGCCGCAGTTGTTGACGTCGGTCTTCGTGTTCGTCTCGCAGCCGTCGGAGTTCTTGTCGTTGTTGCAGTCGGCGAAGCCCGCGCTGCACGTTCCGCCGCAAATGCCGCCCGAGCACGTCTTGCTCGACTGGTTCGTACCCGGGCATTGGCTCGCGACCGTGCACCGCGACGCGCAGGACGCGGCCGCGCCGCACGCACCGCCGGCGATGGAGACGTAGCCCGACGGGCACGCCCAGTCCGGCGATCCCGAGCTCTTGTATTGGACCGCGCCGCCGCTCGACGTCCCCGCGCCGTAGCCGAAGTTGACGTTGCCCGTGACGTAGTCGACGACCATCGGGCTTTGGACGTAGTCCTCGTAGCTCACCGCCGTTTGACCGATGAGCGCCGGCGCGGACATGTCGCTGGCGCCGCCGCAGCCGTACTGCTCGCCGATGCCCGTCGAGCCGTTGCCGCTGCCCATGTAGACGACGCCGTTGTACGCGAGCGGGGTTCCGCGCGGATAGCTCGCGTCGCCCGAGACGGTCTTTTGGAGCGTCGTCGCGTAGACGCCCGCGGTCGTGCTGCCGTCGAACGGATATCGAACTTTGTAAATCGAATTGTTGTATCCGACGTAGAGCCAATTCGTGCCGTCGGGATCGAGGACCGGGTTCGACACGATGTTCTTGGTCGCGCTCGCGACGAGGATCTTCGCCGGCTTCGCGGGTTGCCAGTTCTTCCCGGCGCCCACCGGGAATTCGAAGATCCGGCCGCCGGAGGCCACGTAGGCTTTTTCGTAGACCACGTCGATCGTCGGGCTCGTCTGGATGCCCCACGGGGTCGCCGCGCACGTGCCCGGCGCCGATCCGCACAAGTCCCATGAGGCCGTGTTCGCGTCCGCGGCGTTCGGCGTCGCGCCGGCGTCGACCACGCGGAAGAAGCGACCGACGTTGTCGCCGACGTACACGACGCCGTCGTACGCGATGGGCGACGCGAGCGGCGCCGTCGTCGGGGTCGCGAGCGCGCCACCGCCGCCCGCCCAACACGACGCGCCGGTCGCGCCGTTCACGCAGTGAAGGACGCCGCTGTCGTCACCGAAGTAGATCTTCGTGACGTTGCCGGTTCCGTCGTAGACGGGCCACGGGCTCGAATACGTCGCCGCGGCGCCGGAGTAATTCGTCCAACCCGTGCACGCGTTCGCGCGGGTCGCGGCGCCGGTGACGGGTCCGCCGGCCGGGATGGCGAAGCAATAGAGCGTGCCTTGCGCCGAGAGCGCGTAGACCTTGCTGCCCGCCATGTTGACGACCATCCCGCCCTTGGAGAACGAGGCGCCCGTCACGTTGTCGAGCGCATAGGTGAGCAGGTCGGGCTTCGTTTGATAGAGGTTCGTCAGGACGAAGATGCCGGCGTTCTTCGCGGCGTTCGCGAAGCCCGCGCGCACCTGCGACGTGTTCGTGATGCCGCGGTTGTTCCCGGTGCCATTGACGGCGAAGACGAAGACGTCCTTGTTCGAGCCCGCGGTGAAGCTCGTGCCCGCGACGGCCGGCGACGTCGTCACCGGTTTGCCCGTCGCGACGTTCCAGTCGATGTTCGACGTGTCGGGTGCGGATGGCGTCCCGGGATCTTCGGGGACGTCGGGCGTGCTCGGCACCTCGGGCGTGCTGGGCGTGCCCGGATCCTCGGGCGTCGTCGGGACGTCGGGCGTCGTCGGCTGACGCGGATCCGATCCTCGCCCGGCGCCCACGATGAAGCCTTGCGCGGCGGTCGTCATGCGTCGGTCCCCGAGGACCCTCGGCGCCAGCCCGCGCGATCCCGCCGACGATCCGGAATCGGCTCCCGACGGCGTGTCCGAGGCCGCTCCGTTCGAGGGTGTATCGCTCGTCGGCGGCTCCTCCGGGAGGGACGTCCCGCTCATGCATCCAGCGACGAACAGCGTAGCGAGCAACGTGGGGCGAAAACGGATCATGGCTTGATGCCATATTACGTCGTTCGCAAGTGAAAGCGAAGATCTTGAGGCGCGGCGCCGCAGAGTTCCTGCGGGGGACTGAGTGATCCTAAGTGGACCGGGGAGAAGGTCCGACCAATGCTTCGCCGGTGTGCTTTCGCCGCAACGTCACGAGTCCGACTTCGGTGGCGGGCACGCCGCTTCGTTCCTGCTCCAAGAGCCACGCGGAGCGCCCCGTCATCCCCAGCGCCTTCGCGCGGAGCTCCGCGGACGCGCACTTGGTCGGAGAAGGCCCGCCGATCTCGCCGCGTTCGAGGAGGCTCAGCGCCATGCACGGCGCGCACACGTCGAGCAGCTCGCACCGGTTGCACGGCTCGAAATCCGCCATGCGTGTGTGCCGGATGCGCGCGAGCTCCGAGCTGCCGGTCCAGAGTTCGTGGAAGCTCTTCTCGCGCAAGCTCCCGATCGGCGTGGTCCACTGCGTGCACGGATGGAGCGATCCGGTCGGGCCGATGTGGCACGTGCGTCGTCCGGCACCGCAAGGCGCCGCGTCGAGCCGTTCCTGCCGATCGAGGACGGGGCGAGCGCCGTCGAGCGCGTCACCGAGCACGCGCCGCGCGGCCGACAAGAGCTCGGTTTCGTCCGCGGCGGTCGCCTTCGGCGCCGTCGAACCGTCGTTCTTCGGGCTGATCTCGAAGTCGAAGTACACGGGGCAACCGAGGCTCTCGCCGATGCTCAGGAGCTCGTCGAGCTCGCGCGCGTTGCGGCGCATGACGACGCACTTGAGGACCGTCGGGATCTTGCGCGCGCGGAGCCTTCGGATGCCGGCCAGCGTCTTCTCGAACGCGCCGCGGCGGCGAACCACGGCGTCGTGCGTCGCGGCCAAGCCGCCGAGGAGGCTGATCTCGACGCCGAGCGGCTTCAACTCGGCGATGCGATCGGCCGTGGCGTCGTCGATCAACGTGCCGTTCGTGTAGAGGCCCAGCGCGAACCCCAAAGAGCGCGCGTACGTCGCGAGCTCGTACCAATCGCGGCGCACGAGCAGCTCGCCGCCGGAGAGCGTCAAGAAGAGGCAGCCCTCCTCTTTGAGCTCGCGGAAGATGCGCTTCCACTCGTCGGTGCCGAGCGCGCCGATCGCCCGGTCGGGAGCGAGCTCGAGGTAGCAGTGCTCGCAGTCGACGTTGCACGCGTGCGTCAGCTCCGCCAGCGCGGAGACGGGTACGTCGTGGAATTCGGCGCGTGCGATCGTTCGCGAAAGTGGGTGCGCGTCGTCGAAGTTCACGAAGAGCCTCGACGGAGCGCCTGGCAAGCGAAGATGCGCGGGTCGCCCTTCCCGCATCCGGCCGCGCCGTAAAACATCGCGCGTGAAACGAGGGCGGGCGCCACGTACGCGAGCTTGCGCCGCGACATCTTCGAGGGCTCCGCGTGAGCTTCTTGCGCGTCCGCGCGTTCGCCGTCGACGGATGCGTTCGAGGGCTCGGGGGAGTCTTTCACTTCGTTCGACGCCATGGTCGTGCTTTCCGTCGCCGGGCCGACGTTCATTCGTCGATCGCGTGAGCGACGAGCAGTTGTTCGATGAATTTCACGACGTCTTCGCGCGCTCGCTCCGTGGGAACGTCGAAGGTGTCGACCAACAAGGTCACGAGCTCCTCGATCGTCGCGCCATCGGTCAACGCGCGCACGAGCAGCGCGCCCGCGTGGTTCGCGACGTGGATTTCGTCCCGTTCGAGTTGAACGAGCACGGCATCGTCGCCGAGCGACGACCAGGCCAGCGAATCGCGGCGGAGTCGGTAGCGAACGTCAACGGACGAATTCAACGTCGGCCTCGACGGAGGGGAGAGTGCGTTCGAGGAGGGGCCATGGATTCTCCGGAGGTGCGTAGCGAAGGAGGAAGAGAGGTGAGCTCCGGACAATCTTTTTCACGATAGAGAGGAGCCCCTCCTTGTCAACGGCGCCTCCTTCGAAGGCGAACGTGCAATGCGCGATAAGCGCGAGCGTGAGGGACGGCGACGCTGGTACGCACGAGCTTGATGGCGCTGCGAGGTCGTTCGGATTGCGGTCGATCGCGACGATGGCTCGGAGGGGGGCGGCCTCGGCCGCGCGGGTGCGCCGCAAATCTCCCCAGAAGGGCGTGGGAAACGCCGCCAGTCGTCCATTCACGAATTGGACGGCCGTGACTTCGTCGGAGAGCACGGTCCCTTCGGGCGCGAGGCCGGCGATGGTGCTCTTGCCCGTCCCCGAAGGACCGGGGAAGAGGACGGCGCCTCCCGCGGTCCGCACGCACGACGCGTGGATCAGCACGCCGCCTTTCCGCGAGAGGATCGCGCACGAGAGCACGCGCAGGAACGAGCTCAGGAACGGCAGATCGCCGGCGTAGCGCACCTCGGCTCGGCGCGCCTTCGGCGACCAAACGCCGGAAAAATCCGCCCGCTCGAAGCGCCACGCGCTGCCGTCTTCCTGTGTCCCGTCTGTCTTGTCTGTCCCGTCAGTCCCGTCGCCGCCGTCACCGCCTTCTTTCCGGACGGAGAGCTCGCTCGGCATCGTCGCGCTCCACGCGTCCTTCATCGACGGATCGGCGGTCACCGTGAGGACGACGTCGGGCGCGTCGATGGGGGACGTTCGGACGAACTCGGGCCAATGCGCGCGCACGAGCTCGCTCGTCGTCCGATCCCACGCGCCTATTTCGATGGCCAGGCCGCCGATGGAGAGCCACACTCCCGGCGCGACTACACGAGTTCGATCGACGGGAAAAGAGGCAGTGGGTGCAGCGACGGACTTCGGCCTCGGCATGGGAGGAAGCATACGGCGAACGTGTCGACTCCGTGGATGCCTTGGCCGCCCACCTTCGCGCTCGGGCTGCGCTCGGAAAGGTGCTCGAGCGTTTGGACGTCGCGCGCGTGCCCGCCTTGGTCGTCAAGGGCGCGCTCCTGGCGCATCAGCTCTATGCATCGCCGGTCGAGCGGCCGATTCGGGACGTCGATCTGCGGGTCCTCCCCGGCGACCTCGAGCGGTTCGTGACCGCCCTCGAAGGCCTTCCGTTCCGCCTGGTGCGTCGCTCGCGCACGTACCGCAACCTCGTCCTCGTCGGTTTCGGCACCGACATCGACGTGGAAACGACCGTCGGGCCGCCGTTCCTTTGCCGGCTGTCGGTCGCCGCGATGCTTCGACGCGCCGTCCGCGCGACCTCGCCCCTCGGATTTCCTCACTGGCAGCCGGAGCTCCACGATCACGCCCTCCTGCTCGCCGTGAACGCCTTCAAGGATCACCTCGTTCACGCGTCGACGTGGTCGCTCCGCGATCTCGAGCTCGTCGCGGAGCTTCCGGCGTTCGATCCCCTCGTCTTCGCGGCCTGTGCGCGCGAGGCGCGGGCGACGACGCTCGTTCACGTGGTCGCCCGGTGCATGGGTGAGCGCATGGGTGAGCGCGCGAACGCCTCGTGGGAGCGCGTCGCCGATGCCGTCCCGCCGGCGCGCCCCGCCTATGCAGAAGAGATGCTGCGTTGGCTTCGCGCTCGCCGGCCGTCGTCGATCGGCCGTCGTTTGCGGATTCGCGCGGCCTCCGACGCTCGTCCAGACGCGCTCGCCGCGGCGACCCTCGCGATCTTCTGGGAGGCGGAACACCGTGCTCGCGCGGTGCTCGCGCGTCGATCGCGATGATGACGACGCGGCGATGACGAACGCGCGCGTCACCCCTGGGCGCCGTCCGCGCCTTCGTGGTCTGCCCCGTCGCGTTTCGTCGCGTTTCGTCCGCTAGACGATCGCCGCGCGCATCGCGCCGAGGCTCTCGAATTCGGCCGAGAGCTCGCGCCCCATCAGGTCCTCGACGGCGTCCGTCACGGGTTTGCCCTCGTAGAGGATGCGGTAGGTCTCGGTCACGATCGGCAAATCCAACCCGAGCTTTCGCCCGAGGTCGAACGCGCTCTTGGCCGTCTTCACGCCTTCGGCCACGTGCCCGAGGTCCTTCAAGATGTCGTCGAGCTTCTTGCCGCGGCCGAGCTCGAGGCCCACGGTGCGGTTGCGCGACAGCTCGCCGGTGCACGTGAGCACGAGGTCACCCATGCCGGCGAGGCCCGCGAGCGTGATGGCCTCACCCCCGCGCGCGACCGAGAGCTTCACCATCTCGGCGAGGCCACGCGTGATGACCATCGCGCGCGTGTTGTGCCCGAAGCCCAGCCCGTCCGCGGCGCCCGCGGCGATGGCGATGACGTTCTTCAGCGCCCCTCCGCACTCGACGCCCGGTACGTCGCGGCTCGCGTACGTTCGCATGTAAGGTGCATGGAATCGGCGCATGACGTGGTCGCGCACGCGATCGTCGATGGACGCGATGACGACGCCGGTCGGCAGCTTCGCGGCCAGCTCCTTGGCGAACGACGGACCGCTCAAGAACGCGAAATGATGGCGCGCCGCCGCCGGCAGCTCCGCGGCGAGGATCTCGTCGACGAACGTGAGCGACTCGTTCTCGATGCCTTTCGTCGCGCTCACGATCGGCGCGTCGCTCGGGACCTTGCGGGCGACGAGGCGGGCGACCTCGCGCGTCGCGTGGCTCGGCGCGACGAAGAGGACCATCGAAGCACCTTCGATCGCTTCTTCCGGATCGACCGTCGCCGTCAGCGTCGGCGGGAGGAGCGCGCTCGGGAGGTAGCGCCCGTTGCGGTGGTCGCGGTTGATCTCGTCGACGAGGTCGGGTCGCCGCGCGTACATCGCCACCGGGACGCCCTTTTCGGCGAGCACCTTGGCGAGCGCCGTTCCCCACGCGCCCGCCCCGAGCACAGCGACCTTGCCGTCGTTCGTCATCCGCAAAGCCTACCAAGCGCGCACGATTCGTGGGCGATGGCGCAGGGGGCGCGAGGGGCTCCTTCGTCGTATATTAAGGAAGGAGAAGGAGCCGAAGACGAAGGAGAGCAGGGGGAGACGAATGCTGCGATGCAGCATGTCGTCCGCGATGACCACGATGCATCATTTGGATGTCATAACGACATTGTACTGTGTCGTGATTAAGCCATGTCACGACCAGCTGGATCTTCCGACCAGCGTCGACAAACACGACTATTCGAGACGAGATGGGCCGAAAAATGGCGCTTTGTGCGCAATTGTATGGAGGTTTGTGCAACCGGACGCGCCTGCCATCGTTGCAAGTGATGCCTTTTGGCATCATATTGGAATGCATCAACGCGACGGAATGGTAGTTGCTCAGGGCGGTCAACGTATCGCTCGTTAGCGACACTGTCCGCTGTCGGGATGACCCGATGGCGGCCTCCTCTCCCAACCGGCACGGACGCGCAGCGAACATTTTGTGCCGCAACGCGTCAGATCGTGCCCGTCGATTCCTTCGAAACGGTCGGTAGGTTCGCATGCAAGTCCAATCCCGCAGCTCCACCCCGGCGACCATGCGCACGCGTTTGGTTCCGCTGCTCTTCGAGTTCATGAGGCACTCCGGAATCGATCCGCTCCCTGTGGGTGAGCGATCCGGACTCACGCCGTCGGACATCGAGTCGAAGACGTTGAGGCTCCAAGTCTCCACGGTCGCGAGCATCGCCGCCGACGTCGCCGACGCGTTCGAAGATCCGCACATCGGCCTCGAGATGGCGACGAAGGCGCCGCGTGGTCTCTACGGCGTCGTCGAGTTCGCGGCGCGGAACTCGCCCACGGTCTTCGAAGCGATGCGCCGCGTCGTCCGGTACCAAAATTTGCTCGAGGACTTGGCGCGCATCACCTGGGAAGAGCGCCCGTACGGCGTCGTGCTCGAGCACCGCCTCCCGACGGAGCGCGAGGCGACGGGACCCCAGGGCAACGAGTTCACGCTCGCGCTGTTCCTCCGCATCCTCGACGAGCTGGTCGAGACGCCGGTCGTGCCCGAGCGCATTTGGTTCGCCCACAACGAGAAGCCTCGCTCGCTCGAGCGGCTCGAGAAGCATTTCCGCACGACGCGCATCGATTTCGGCCTCGGGAGCAACGGTATGCTCTTGAAGACGGAGCTTTGCCAGCAGCCCGTCCGCGCCGCGGATCCCTCGCTCCTGTCGGTGCTCGACGAATACGCGCGCCTGCTCTTGCCGAGCACGCCGAACCCGTCCGATCCCTTCGATCGCCTGCGCGCGAGCATCCGCGGCGAGCTCTCGTCCGGATCGCCGTCGCTCGAGAACGCGTCGAAGTCGATGCACATGAGCGTTCGGACGCTCCAGCGGCGGCTCGAGGAGTCGGGGTACACGTTCTCGAAGCTCGTCGACGACGTGCGCAGCGACGTCGCGCGTCAGCTCCTCGGCGATCCGCGGATCTCCGTCACGGAGGTCGCGTTCATGGTCGGCTACACGCACCCGCGCGCGTTCCTCCGCGCGTTCCGGCGTTGGACCGGCGAGACGCCCCAGAGCTACCGCACCCGTCACATGCAGAGCAGCTAAAGGTCGTCGGCGGCGCGCGCGTCCTCGTCGCGTGTGTCGCCGTAGCGTGCGAGGTACGCGCGGAGGCGGAGCTTTCGCGCGGCGCTCTCCGACGTCATGAAGCGCACGAGCCCGAAGATCGGCCGCTCCGGACCCCAGGGGCGGTCGTAGCGGCCGAGCACCCAGAGCATGCCCGAGTACGAGTTCGGGTCGCGGCCGTCGAGCGCGTACTTGTCGTTCAAGTGGATCATTCGCGCGAGCGCCACCTTCGGAGAGGGCGACCACGCGACGATGCGCTTGCCCCAGAGCATGCGCAGGTAGTTGTGCAGCCGGCCGTCGCGGAGGAGTTGCCGCTGGCTCGCGTTCCACAACGGGTCGTGCGTGCGCGCCGCTTCGAGCGTCGCGAGATCGTAGAGCTCCGGGCGCGGATCCTTCGCGTGCGCGTCGAGCGTGCGCCGCGCCCAAGAGGGGAGCGATTCGTACGTGGCGTAGTCGCGGCGATGCAAGCACGTGTTGAAGCCGAGCTCGCGCCACGTGACGAGCTGGTCGAGGAACGCGTCCTCGTTCGTGCCCAGCCCGACGATGCGCCGCGGATTGCTCCCCGCGTGACGGGCCACCGCGCGCGCGATTTCGTGCGAGGAAATGTGCCCGAAATGCAGGTAAGGCGACAGGCCGCTCTCCGCGTCGGCGTCGGGGTGCCGGCGTTCGTCGGCGTAGCGATCGAGCTTGTGCGCGACGAACGCACGGAGCGCGGTGTGAGCGGCGCGCGAGCCTCCGCGTGACGTCGTCGGCGCGACGTCGTGATCGATGGGGAGCGTGTCCAGCGAGGCCTCTCCGGAGAGGAGGCGCGGATCGGCGCGTCGCCATCGGCGCTCGATCGAAGGCGTGATTCGCGGCGGAGGCGGCAGATCGAGGCCGCGGAGCGGATCGGCCTTCGGTGCCTGCGCGAGGTATTCGCCGGCGCCCTCGTGGAGCCATCGGCGGAACGCGCGCGCCGTGACGAACGAGCGATCCGGTCCACGGAGCGGAACGAGGCCGTTGCCGTCGACCTGCTCGAACGCGGTCGTCACTCGAGCGGCCGCGGCCGCGACCATCTTCGGCAGGAAGAACGCGGGGAACTCGTCGGTGACGACGACGCACGCGTCGGCCGAGAGCGCGGCGAGCAGGCCATGACCGGCGTCGGCCTCGGGTTCGACGTAGGGGTAATGGAGGATGCCGGCGTCGTGGAATCGCGCGGCGTTGTCGGCCATGCCGTCGAGCACGAAGCGGTGGAGCCGATCGCTCGCCCACGGGTAGCCGACGCGGAGCGCCTCGAGGACGACGAGCGGTCGGTTCAACGCGCGCGCCCACGCGATGGCGCGGTCCAGCGCGAAGCTCGATCGCGTACGACGCGCCGCGATCATCCAATAGAGGACGTAGCGGCGCGTCGGTTCGACGGGGCGGTCGTTGAGGCGGCGCACGCGATCGGAGGGGGCTTTCGGAGGGCGCATGGCGAAGACCGACGAATTCCGAGCTCGATCCCGACAACGTGCGTCTTCGACCAGGTGCGTGTGCCGGCAATTTTTGCGCGCTTTCGACGCGCGTGCCCGAGCTCCTCGCGCGATCGTCCCGCCTCCGAACGTTCGCACCTCTGCATTTCCGCGATCTTTCGGGAGTCGCCGGCCACGAAACGCACGTGCGCCGCGTTCACGCGTCCTTTCGTCCTGAGATTTCCTTTCGCTTTTTGTAGGATGCGCCCGCGCGTCGCTCCTTCGGCGGCGGCCCCCAAAGATGTCGAGCGATAGGTCCTTCATTCAATCGACGGTCGGCAAGAAAGTGGTGATGGCCCTGAGCGGCCTGATCCTCGTCGGCTTCGTCATCATCCACATGCTCGGGAACCTGAACATGTTCCAGGGCTCCGACGCGATGAACGACTACGCGCACTTGCTCAAGAGCAAGCCCCCGATCCTGTGGGGCGCGCGCGTCGTGCTGCTCTCGGCGGTGCTCGGCCACATTTGGTCGGCGCTCGCCCTCACGCAGAAGTCGCTCGCGGCGCGTCCGATCGGCTACGCGAAGCAACGGCCGCAGGCCGCGACGTTCGCGTCGCGCACGATCCGCATCGGCGGCGTCGTGCTGCTCGTCTTCATCGTCTTCCACCTCCTCCACTTCACGGTGGGCGCGATCGAGCCGTCGCCGGTGCCCTTCAGCGCCACCGACGTCTACGGCAACGTGGTCGGCAGCTTCTCGGTGCCCTGGGTCGCCGTGTTCTACATCGTCGCGATGATGGCGCTCGGCCTCCACCTGTTCCACGGCGTGTGGGCCTCGTTTCGCACGCTCGGGCTCGTCAAGCCGAGCGCGCACCCCATGAAGCGCAACCTCGCCGTGCTCGTGGCGGTCGTCGTGTGGCTCGGATTCACGGCCATCCCGCTGGCCGTCCTCGCTGGGTTTGTGAGGTAATCGCGATGGAACTCAACGCACGCGCGCCTTCGGGCCCGATTCAGAACTCCTGGGACAAGCACCGCTTCGAGATGAAGCTGGTGAACCCGGCGAACAAGCGCAAATACAAGATCCTCGTCGTCGGCTCCGGCCTCGCGGGAGCCTCCGCGGCGGCGAGCCTCGCGGACCTCGGCTACCAGGTCGACTGCTTCTGCTTCCAGGATTCGCCGCGCCGCGCCCACAGCATCGCGGCGCAGGGCGGCATCAACTCGGCGAAGAACTACCCGAACGACGGCGACAGCATTTGGCGCCTCTTCTACGACACCGTCAAAGGTGGCGACTTCCGCTCGCGCGAGTCGAACGTGTACCGCCTCGCGCAGGTCAGCGTGAACATCATCGACCAGTGCACGGCGCAGGGCGTGCCGTTCGCGCGCGAGTACAGCGGGCTCCTCGCGAACCGCTCCTTCGGCGGCGCGCAGGTCTCGCGCACGTTCTACGCGCGCGGGCAGACGGGGCAGCAGCTCTTGCTCGGCGCGTACCAGGCGCTCGAGCGGCACATCGGCCTCGGCCGCGTGACGATGTTCCCGCGCACGGAGATGCTCGACCTCGTCGTCGTCGACGGGCAGGCGCGCGGCATCATCGCGCGCAACCTGTCCACCGGGAAGGTCGAGTCGCACGTCGCCGACGCCGTCGTCCTCGCGACGGGTGGCTACGGCAACGTCTTCTACCTCTCGACGAACGCCAAGGGCTCGAACACGACGGCCATCTGGCGCGCGTACAAGCGCGGCGCCGCGTTCTCGAACCCTTGCTACACGCAGATCCACCCGACCTGCATCCCGCGGAGCGGCGAGTACCAGTCGAAGCTCACGCTCATGAGCGAATCGCTCCGCAACGACGGCCGCGTGTGGGTCCCGAAGCAGAAGGGCGACAAGCGCAAGCCGGGGGACATTCCGGCGGCCGAGCGCGACTACTACCTCGAGCGCAAATACCCGAGCTTCGGCAACCTCTGCCCGCGTGACATCGCCTCGCGCGCGGCGAAAGAGGTCTGCGACGAAGGTCGCGGCGTCGGCCCGGGCGGTCTCGGCGTGTACCTCGACTTCGCCGACGCCATCCAGCGTCTCGGCGAGGACGTCGTCCGCGAGCGCTACGGCAACCTCTTCGAGATGTACGATCGCATCACGGACGAGGATCCCTACAAGGTCCCGATGCGCGTCTACCCGGCGGTCCACTACACGATGGGCGGCTTGTGGGTCGACTACAACCTCATGAGCACGGTGCCGGGGCTGCACGTCATCGGCGAAGCGAACTTCAGCGATCAGGGCGCGAACCGCCTCGGCGCGAGCGCGCTCATGCAGGGCCTCGCGGACGGGTACTTCATCCTCCCGTACACGATCGGCAACTACCTCGCGCAGGCGAAGCTCCCGAAGATCGACACGTCGCACGCCGCCTTCAAGGAGGCGGAAGAGGCGGTGAACGGCCGGCTCAAGAAGCTGCTCTCGATCAAGGGCAAGCGCACCGTCGACTCGCTCCACCGCGAGCTCGGAACGCTCGTCTGGGAAAAGTGCGGCATGGCGCGGAACAAGGAAGGCCTCGAGGAGGCCATCGCGAAGATCCCCGAGCTCCGCGAGGAGTTCTGGAACAACGTGAACGTGCCGGGCAGCGGCGAGAACCTGAACCAGGCGCTCGAGAAGGCCGGCCGCGTCGCCGACTTCTTCGAGCTCGCCGAGCTCCTCTGCCGCGACGCGCACCACCGCAACGAGTCGTGCGGCGGCCACTTCCGCACCGAGTACCAGACGCCCGACGGCGAGGCGAAGCGCGACGACGAGCACTACGCCTACGTCGCGGCCTGGGAGTACAAGGGGGACAACGTGGCGCCCGCGCTCCACAAAGAGCCGCTCACCTTCGAAAACGTCCACCTCGCGCAACGGAGCTACAAATGAAGCTCACCCTGAACGTCTGGCGACAAGCGGGTCCCAACGCCCAAGGGCGCTTCGTCAAGTACGAGGCGCCCGACGTCAATCCGGACATGTCCTTCTTGGAGATGCTGGACGTCGTCAACGAGGACCTCATCCAGAAGGGCGAGGAGCCCATCGCGTTCGACCACGACTGCCGCGAAGGCATCTGCGGCTCGTGCAGCATGATGATCAACGGCGTGGCGCACGGGCCGCAGAAGGGGACGGCGACGTGCCAGCTCCACATGCGTCACTTCCACGACGGCGAGGTCGTCGACATCGAGCCGTGGCGCGCGAAGCCGTTCCCGGTCATCCGTGACCTCGTCGTCGACCGCGGCGCGCTCGACCGCATCATCGCGGCCGGCGGGTTCGTCTCGGTGGCGACCGGCGGCACGCCCGACGCGAACACGATCCCCGTCCCGAAGGACGACGCCGACCGCGCGATGGACATGGCGGCGTGCATCGGCTGCGGTGCGTGCGTCGCGGCTTGCCCGAACGGCAGCGCGTCGCTCTTCACGGCGGCGAAGATCACGCACCTCGGCCTGCTCCCGCAAGGTCAGCCCGAGCGCAAGCGCCGCGTGCTCGCGATGGTCGAGAAGATGGACGACGAAGGCTTCGGCAACTGCACGTGGCACGGCGAGTGCTCCGAGGCGTGCCCGAAGACGATCAGCATCGACTCGATCGCGCGCATGAACGCGGACTACATCCGCGCGTCGATCACGAAGTAGCTGGGGTCGGGTGCCGGACTTGCGGTCGAGATCGTCGGCGGATCACGTCCGCTCGAGATCGACCGCCCTCACTTCGAAGTCGTCGGTGCGGGTGAGGGGGAGTGCCCGCGCGCCGAGTTCCTGCGCGAGGTGGACAATGAAGAGGTTCGCCTCCTCCTGGAGATCGTTTTGCCAGATGTCTTGGCTCGCCGACGCACACCCCGCCGATAGCCGCGGATCCAGCTCCAGGTCGAGCTGGGTCTCCCATTCCGCGGGGTTCCATACCGAGCTCGCGTCGCCGTATTCCTCGAGGAGCCGCGCGCGGTCACTCGCGAGACCGACGGCCACGTTCGGAGGCAACCGATGTTGATATTCGGCGCCGCAGAAATGGATCGCGAGCG
This sequence comes from Labilithrix sp., assembly GCA_044226145.1. Taxonomy (GTDB): domain Bacteria; phylum Myxococcota_A; class Polyangia; order Polyangiales; family Polyangiaceae; genus Labilithrix. The sequence goes on from JBGAHN010000007.1 coordinate 29,532, forward strand.
CGAACACGGGTTCTTGGAGGGCTCGTCGCGCCAGCGCCTCGACGATCGCGTTCGCCAGGCCGTCGCTCAGCGCGGATCGTAGGGCCGCGAACGTTCGATCGGCCGATGGACGCTCGAAATCCAAGGTGCGACGACCGTCCGGAGATCTCCAATACACACGCACGATGCGGCCCGACGCGTCGTATTCGATGTCCCGAAAGTCGTGGATGTCCCCGAAGGGAGGATTCGTCCCCCGGCGCTCGAGCCCGATGACGCGGCCCTCGGGATCGTAAGCGTAGATCTCGGAGATGAAATTCCCGCGCGCGTAGACCGTGTCGATCGTGCGTACGCGTCCGACCTCGTCGTGGGCAAGCCACGCGACGTTGATCCACGATTTTTGGGGATCGTAGCCGTAGTGGAAACGCGACGTTCCACCCGACTCCCACCGATGGAACGTCTCGTAGTACTTGCCAGGAAATGAGGTGAGCTGACGGACGACCACGAGCCGTCCTTCGTCGTCGAAGCCATACCCGTGGACTCCGCTCGTGGGGGCCTTCGGCTCTCCAGCCAGCTTCGTGCCCGGGCGAACTTTGTGGATCTCGAAGTACGCGGGTTCGAGCGCGTGGAGGACGAACGTGCCCCATTCCCACCGCACCACGCGGCGTTCGCTCTCCTCCTTCAACGAAGCATGGAGGCCGCTCGCTTCGCGGGCGAGCCGCCGCACCTCGTCGAGCCCCGAACCTGCGGCCATGCCTCTTCGTATCACGTCGCAATCGGAGTCCTTCCGGATCGAAGGGCTTCCGAGGTGTATGGATTCCTTACGTCAACTCGAACAGCCCGACGCCGGCGCGCCGGGCGAAGGCGCGGATCTTCGTGTCGGCGGTGACGAGCTTCGCCCGCGATTGGATGGCGGCGGCCACGATCATGCGGTCGAAAGGATCGTCGTGCATGGCGTGGAACGTCGCCGCGTCCGTCGCCATTTCCGCGTCGAGGTTCACGGGGACGACGCGGGTGCCGCGAAGCGCATCGCGGATCCACGACGGCACGGTCGGGCGCATCCGGACCGCCTGCCTTCCGCGGCGTTGGCCGCTCTCGCTCTCGATGCCGATCAGCGAGGCTTCGTAGAGCGAGATGGTGGCGATCAAGAGCTGGCCTTCGACCGCGGCGCGGTTGACGAGCCTCTCGTGGGCCACCATGCGAGGATCGCCGACGGCGAGCCAAATCCATGCGTGGGTGTCGAGGAGCAGCGGAGTCACGGGAGATCGCCGGGACGCCAGGGCTCGCTCGCGTTGACCACGTCACCAGTCAGCTCGGTGCGTCCGCGCATGCAGCCGACGATCGACGGCGGAGGGACCTCTTCCAACCTCGAGAGGACGTAGGCGCTCCGGCCGCGTTCTCGAATGATCACTGGTTGTCCCGCGCCGGCTTGTTGGAAATATTTCGCCAATTTCGCGCGAAATTCAGACGTCCCGACCGGTTCCGCGTCGCCGACGCGTCGACGGTGTGCCGATTTCGGTTTCCCGCTTTTCGCGGCGTTCGGAGGCATTTGTACAAATTGACTTGTACAAGTTGACTTGTCAAGCTCGCGCGTTCTTCAGCCATCGCGCAGCGGCGGCTATTCCGCTGGATGAGGCTCGGGGCCTTGCCCTCCGGACTCCGGCCCGCGGGAGTCGGGGCCGCGCGGTTGCTCTTCGCCCGGGCTCGCGGCGGCGTGGCGGTGGCGTTTCGACATGAGGCGCTCGACGAAGACGAAGAGCGACGGGATGAAGAAGATGCCGAGCAGGGTCGCGGCGAGCATGCCGGAGACCACGACGGTCCCGATGACGCGACGACCGCCCGCGCCCGCGCCTTCGGCCGTCCATAGCGGGAGGCAGCCGAAGATGAACGCGAACGACGTCATCAAGATGGGGCGGAGCCGCAGGCGCGCGCCCTCGAGGGCGGCCTCGACGATGGGCTGGCCGCGGTCGAGGCGATCCTTGGCGAACTCGACGATGAGGATCGCGTTCTTCGCCGTCAGCCCGACGAGCATGACGAGGCCGATCTGCGCGTAGACGTTGTTGTCGAAATGGCGCGACATGAGGCCGAGGAACGCGCCGAGGATGGCGACCGGCGTGCTCAGGAGGACGCTGAACGGCAAGGACCAGCTCTCGTAGAGCGCGGCGAGGATCAAGAAGACGAAGACGAGGGACAGGCCGAGCACCTTGGCCGCGCCGCCGCTCGCGATCTTCTCTTGGTACGAGAGCGCGTTCCACTCGTAGCCCATCTCGGGTGGGAGGGTTTTCGCGGCGACGTCTTCGAGCGCGGCGAGCGCTTGGCCGGAGCTGTAGCCGGGAGCTTGGCTGCCCAAGATCTCGACGGCGCGGTACAGGTTGAAGCGGACCGTGTATTCGGGGCCGACCGTCGGCTTCACGGTCACGAACGACGAGAGGGGCACCATCTCGCCCTTGCCGTTACGCACGTAGAATTTGCGGATGTCGTTCGGTTGGATGCGGTCGCGCGCTTCGGCTTGGACGAAGACCTTCCACTGGCGGCCGAAGCGACTGAAATCGTTGACATAAGAGCCGCCGAGGAAGGTCTGCAGCGCGCCGTAGACGTCCGCGACGGCGACGCCTTCGGAGAGCGCCTTTTCCTTGTCGACCTCCGCGAAGAGCTGCGGAACGGCGGGTGAGAAGTTGGGGCGGACGCCTTGGAGCTCGGGGCGCTTGGAGGCTTCGGCGATGAACGCGGCGACGTTCTTCGCCAGGAACTCGACGGTGCCGCCGCTGCGATCTTGGAGCATCATGCTGAACCCGCCGGAGGCGCTGATGCCCGGGATGGCCGGCGGCATGACGGCGAAGATGCGCGCCTCGGGGATCTTCGCGGCCTCCATGTTGATGTGCTGGAGGATGGCCTCCGCGGACTCTTTGGAAGAGCGGTCTTCCCACGGTTTCAACCCGATGAACGCCGTTCCGGAGTAGCTCGACGCCGTGCGCGTGAAGAGGCTGAAGCCGGCGACGCCGTTGTACGTGCGGATGCCGGGCGTGTGGGCGAGGATCTCGTCGAGCTTCTCGTAGACGGCCTTCGTGCGCTGCATCGACGCGCCGTCGGGGAGCTGCACGCCGATGACCGCGTAGCCTTGATCTTCGTCCGGGAGGAAACCCGCCGGAGTGCGTCGGTTGAGCGCGTACGAGATCGCGGCGACGCCGGCGAGGAGCACCATCGGGACGAAGATCTTGCGCATCAGGCGGCGGTTGATCGACACGTAGCCGTCGGCGGTCCGGCCGAACCAGCGGTTGAACCACCGGAAAAACGCGCCGAAGGGGCCCTTGTGCTCGCGCCGCGGCTTGAGGATGCGCGCGCTCAAGGCGGGGCTCAGCGTCAACGCGTTGAACGCCGAGATGAGGACGGAGATCGCGATGGTCAGCGCGAACTGTTGGTAGAGGCGCCCCGTGATGCCGCTCATGAACGCCACGGGGACGAACACGGCGGCGAGGACGAGGGCGATGGCGACGACGGGGCCTTGCACCTCCTTCATCGCTTGCACGGTGGCGTCGCGAGGGGAGAGGCCTTCTTCGATGTGGTGCTCGACGGCCTCGACGACGACGATGGCGTCGTCGACGACGAGCCCGATCGCGAGGATGAGCCCGAAGAGCGACAGCGTGTTGATCGAGAAGCCGAGGAGCGGGAAGACGGCGAACGCGCCGACGAGCGACACGGGCACCGTCAGGAGCGGGATCAGCGTGGCGCGCCAGCTCTGGAGGAAGATGAACACGACGAGCACGACGAGCGCGATGGCCTCGAGGAGCGTCTGGACGATCTCGCGAATGCCGGCTTTGACGGGCGCCGTCGTGTCGAGCGAGATCTCGTATTCGATGCCCGGCGGGAGGCGCTTCGCGAGCGTCTTCATCGTGTCGCGGATGCCTTTGGCGACGTCGAGCGCGTTCGAGCCGGGCGTCTGGAAGGCGGCGATGACGGCGGCGGGTTTGCCGTTGAACGTGCCGTATTGCTGGTAGGTGAGCGCGCCGAGCTCGATGCGCGCCACGTCTTTCAGGCGCACGCTGGAGCCGTCGATGTTCTGCTTGAGGACGACGTTGCCGAACTCTTCGGGTTCGACGAGGCGGCCTTGCGCGCGCACGGTGTACGTCAGCTCTTGTCCTTGCGGTGCGGGTTCGGCGCCGACTTGCCCCGACGGGTTGACGACGTTCTGGGTGCGGAGCGCGTTCTGCACGTCGCCGACGGTGAGCTCGAGCCGCGCGAGCGCGTCGGGATCGAGCCAGATGCGCATCGCGTAGTCGGAGGCGCCGAGGCTGCGCACGTCGCCGACGCCTTTGACGCGCAGGACGGCGTCGTTGATGTTGATGATCGCGTAGTTCGCGAGGAAGGTCGGATCGTAGCGGCCGTCCGGCGAATAGAGCGAGATGACCATGACGGGGAACGCGAGCGATTTGCGCACGGTCACGCCGTAGTTCTTCACGTCTTGCGGCAAGAACGGCTGCGCCTGCGAGAAGCGGTTGTTGACGAGGACGTTGTCGATGTCGATGTCCGTGCCGATGTCGAAGGTGATGATCTCCGTCATCGTGCCGTCGTTGGCGTTCGTCGATTGGAGGTAGAGCGACCGCTCGACGCCGTTCATCTGCTGCTCGATGGGCGTCGCGACGGATTGCTCGATGGTGAGCGCGTCGGCGCCCGGGAACGTGGCCGAGAGCAGGACCTGCGGCGGCAAGATCTGTGGGAATTGCGCGACCGGGAGCGCGAGGATGGAGACGATGCCGAGCAGGACCGTGACGATCGCGATGACCATCGCGACGATCGGTCGTCGAATGAAGAAGAGGCTCATCGCGGGCGCCCCGTTTCGCTCGGGGATGGGCCGGGGGCCTCGGGGGGATGTGCGCTGGGGGCTTCGTTTGGCGCCGGTGCTCTGCTCGGCGCGGGCGCCGACGTGATCGTCGTCTCTTGCGCCGGCTCCGCGTGGACGACGACGCCGTCGCGGATCTTTTGGACGCCGTCGACGACGACCTTCTCGCCCTCCGACACGCCGCTCTGGACGATGCGCAGACCACCCGCGCTCGGACCGACGGCCACCTTTCGGAGCGAGACCTTCGAATCCGCGCCGACGACGCCGACGGAATACGCGCCTTGCACGGGGATCAGCGACCGTTCGGGCACGACCAGGACCGCGTGTCCTTCGTCGGGGCGCTTCGAACGAATGCGGGCGAACTGCCCTGGCCGGAGCGCGCCGTCGGGGTTGGGGAAGAGCGCCTGGAGCTGGATCGTCCCCGTCGCCGTGTCGATTTGCCGATCCGCCGTCACGACGACGCCGCGGTGCGCGTACGTGCTGTCGTCGGCCAACACGAGCTCGACGCCGGGATCGTCGCCGTCCGCGAGCCCGCGTTCGAACTTCTTGAACTGCGTCTTCGCCCACGGCAGATCGCGCCCTTCGTAGTGCTTCAGCCGATCGGGGAACCGCACGTAGTCGACCTCGCTCATCGTGAAGTTCGCGCGCACCGGGTCGATCTGCGAGACGGTCGTGAGGAGCGTCGGCTCGTTCTTGCCGACGAGGTTGCCGATGCGGACGAGCGCGATGCCGGCCATGCCGTCGATGGGCGATCGCACCTGCGTGTACGAGAGGTTGAGCTCGGCCTGCTCGAGCGCCGCACGCGCGGCCCGCACTTGACCTTCGGCGTCCTTGAGGGCGGCCGTCGCGTTGTCGACGTCTTGTGGCGGAACGCTACCCGTTTCGAACAGGTGCTTCGAGCGCTCGAGCTGGATGCGCGCGTTCGCCTGCAGCGCCTCCGCTCGCCCGAGCGAACCCTTGGCCGCGCTCACGGCGGCGTCGTACTCGGTCGGTTCGATCGTGAAGAGGAGCTGGTTCGCGCCGACCCGCGTGCCGTCGGAGTAGTTCTGACTCTTCAGATATCCCTGCACGCGGGCGCGGATTTCGGCGTTCACGTAGCCGTCGAGCGAGCCGACGGACTCGACGAAGAGCGGCACGTCTTCGCGGACGACGGGCGCGACGGTCACGCCCGGTGGGGGCGGCGGCGGAGGTTTCTCCTTCCCTTTGCAGCCCGTCGTCCAAGGCAAAAGGCAGAGTGCGAGCCACGACGCGCGAAGCGGCATGCCGACGGCCAAGCAAAAGTCGTTCTGAGGTCGGCCGTGCGGAACAAAGCGCCTCGTGCGGTGTCGATGGGGCCGGCATGGAACCTCATCGGACCTGCGGTCGCTCCTTCGATCCCGTGGCGCTTGCGGCCGAAAGTCCGAGCGCCGAGGCCTTCGAACGCGCGGTGCTCGAACGGCTCCAAAGGTCCGTCGGGTTCGACGTCGCGTTCTTCGCGACGCCCGGAGCGCGCCCGACGACGCTGGGCATCGACGCCGGGGCGCTCGAGGCATCGCTCGCGCGCGCCGATCATGCCTCGGATCTCGCGCCGACGAAGAGGATCGCGCGTTCGTGTCGCGGCGTCGCGGTGGACACGGCGGTCCTCGGCGAGCACGAAGTGCGAAAACTCAGGTATTTTCGTGAGTTTTGTGTGCCCATCGGAGGTCGACACTCGCTCGTCGCGCTGCCGACGTTGCGCGGGGACGTCGTGGCGGGGATCGTCCTGGGGCGCTGCGGTTCGACGTTCACGGACGCCGACGTCGCGCTCGTCGAAGACGTGCTCGAGCCGCTGGCCGTCGCGCGCGCATCGTACTTCGTGCCTTGGCGGAGCGCACCTCTTCGGACCGCCGCGCCGCGATCGATGCTCGCGGCGCTCGGCGACAAGCTCCGCAAAAAGCGCGTGCTCGCGCGTGTCGAGGACGCTCGCGGAGCCATCGAAATCCGTGACGGCGACGGCGCCCGCGAGATGGTGGCGACGGGGCCGGACGGCGACTTCGTCTGGTCACGCGCGTCGATCGAGCGACCTTCTCGTTCGGGGTGGTTCTACGTCGACTTGTTCCACCTCGCGGCGGCGCGCGCCCGCGAACGCCGAAACGCGCTCTTCGTCGGCTGCGGTGGAGGCGTCGTGGTTCGGCAATTCGCGGAGGTGTACCCGGGGATGAGCCTCGACGTCGTCGAGCCCGACGCGCGGGTCGTCGAGCTCGCGCGGCGTTGGTTCGATCTCGACCGAGTCCCGCGCGTCAACGTCGCCGTCGACGACGGCGTGTCGTTCGTGCGCCGCGCCGAAGCCAACCGATGGGACGTCGTCGTGGTCGACGCCTTCGAGGGCTCGGAGTTGGCGAAGGGGTTCGCCGATCGCTCGTTCTTCGCGGAGATGCGTCGCGTGCTCCGGCCCGGAGGAGGGCTCGCGTTCAACGTGGTCGGAACGCTCGCACAAGGCGACGTCGTGCAGACGGTCGCGCGCGCCGCGCGGGCGGAGCTCGACGACGTTCGGCTCGTCCCCGTCCTCGATCGCGACGAGGCCTATTCCCCGACGGCGCTGCGGAACGTGGTCGTCGTGGCCTTTCGTCGTGATCGGTGAGATTGTCCTCATCGGCACAATTCGTCGCTTTTCGCGGCATTTTCGCGCCTGACACGTCGTTCGCCGTTGGCGGACGCGCCCTTCCGGGGCCAAGATGCGTGGACCCATGAAGGACATCCTCGTTTGCCTCGATGGTTCGGAGCGTGCTCCGAAGGTTCTCGCGGAAGCCGTCGCGCTCGCGCAACGAACGCAAGCGAAGCTCCACTTGTTCCGGAGCGTCGGTCTTCCGCCGGAGGTCGACCAAGAGCTCATCACGCGCTCGTCGGTGAGCCTCCTCGATCTGCTCGCCGATCGCGCGAAGTCCGAGCTCGCCGATTTGGCGAAGACCGTGCCCACCGAGATCCTCGCCGGTAGCCGCGTTCGCACCGGCGTCCCGTGGGACGCGATTTGCCACGAGGCCGACGAGCTCGGCGCCGATTTGATCGTCGTCGGCTCGCACGGCTACTCGGGACTCGACCGCCTCTTGGGAACGACGGCGGCGAAGGTCGTCAACCACGCGCGGTGTTCGGTGCTCGTGGTTCGCTGACGCGTTCGCCACGGGTACGCGAGTTGGCGCCGAACTCGTCAGCGGGGCGGTCCTCGGCGCCACTTCCCCGGCGGTTTGCCGGTCCAGCTCTGAAATGCTCGGCTAAAGGACTGCGGGGAGCGATAGCCCAGGCGAAACGCGATCTCCGAGAGCCCCAATTCGCGATCACGCAGGTACGAGGGCGCGAGCTCGCGCCGTAGATCTTCGAGGATATCCGCGAAGGAGTAGCCCTCGCTCGCGAGTCTCCGCTGCAGCGAACGTTCTCCGATGGCCATGCGACGGGCGAGGCCGGAGAGCGTCGCGCGGCCTTCCTCGAGCTCGAGGAGGAGGTTTCGCTTTGCGCGGGAGAGAAAGCGGCCCGGCCGCTCGAGCATGAGCTCGTCGGCGTGCTTCTTCAAGAGACGATGCAGGCGAGGTGCAGAGTCCCGCGATCGTAGGGGCAGGGCGGATGTTTGGACGGAGATGGAAGGTTCGCTCGCGCCGAACTCGATGCGCTCGGTGCCGAAGACCTCGACGAGGCGCGCGAGCCCGGCCCGTGTCTTGGGCGCTTTGGTCGACAGCGCCACGTGCTCGATCGCCGGTCGACGACCCGAACAACGCTCTCCCATGAGCGGCAGCGCCCCGAGGAGAAAGGCCTCGATACCCACCGCGTCGGACGAACCGTTGGAAGAAGAAATCGAGTACACGAGGCGGACGAGGTCCGTCCCGCTCTCGATGCGAACGTCGACACCGTCGCGCACGAGCGGCATGTATCGATGGGCGACGTCCAGCGCCTCTCCGAGCGTCGTGGCGCTTCCGAAGAGGAGCTCGGGGAGGCCGAGCGTCCCCGCAGGGGCCATGCGAATCACGTCGATGCCCAAATACGGGATGCCCGTGCGGTCGATCGCCTCGTTCCAGACGGCTTGCTCTTCGCGGAGCGAGATCCGGGCGTCCTCCTCCATGAGTTGATCGGCCGAGAGACGCGTCGCCGCGAGGATTTCCGAGCGCCGCACCCCGAACTCTTCCGCGGCCATCAGCACGAGCAGGGCGACACGAGCGGAGACGGTCAGCGGGCTCGCGGGAGTCGTTCGTCGGTCCATGTCGATACAGCCACGTCGAGACGCACCCATAGACCCGAAGGCCGCGAGGTGCGCGAGCGCATGGACGCCGATCGGATCGTCGCGACGTCGATGTGCGCGACCTCCATGATTATCACTTATCGCGACAATTGCTCATCCTTCGACGTCACGCGGGGGGGTGCGCTTGTGACGTGTGCGCTCCGAGATCCATCGTGGGGCTCGCCTGGCTCCTCCCTCTGCTCTCGGAGTTCTCATGCGCACCTTGGTTCGAACGTTTGCGACACTTTCGCTTCTCGCCGCAGGAGCCGTCGCGGGTTGTATCGGCGACGACGCCCCCAAGGCGGAGGTCGACGGCAGCGACGCCGGTCCCGACCATGGCGATGGCGCCGTGGACCCGAAAACCGTCGCGATCACGCCGTCAGAAGTCCGGATAGGTGTGCTCCGACCGCAGACGTTCACGTCGACGGACGACGTCGTGTGGAGCGTCGAGGAAGGCGAGAGCGGCGGACGGATCGATGCCCACGGCGCGTACGCTTCGCCCGCTACCCCCGGCGTGTACCACGTCGTTGCGACGAGCAAGATCGATCCCTCCGCGCGAACGAGGGCGACCGTCACGGTCGCACCCCTCGCGGCGTCGATCCTCGTGGGGAGGGCAAGTGGCGCTGGTACACTCGACGGCCCGACCTCGCGGGCGCGGTTCATGGGCGCAGCCGGCGTCGCGTATCTCGAAGGGAGCGACACCATCATCGTCGCCGATTCCGAGAGCCACACGATTCGGAAGATCGTCGGCAACGCCGTGACGACCGTCGCCGGCAGCCCCGTGGAGCCGGGCACGGCGGACGGGATCGGCAACGCCGCGCGGTTCAAGAGCCCGACCTACGTCGCCGCCACCGACAACGGCAAGCGCGTCTGGGTGCTCGACCGCGGCAACAACTGCATACGCAAGATCGACATCGATACGGGCGCCGTGACGACGTTCGTCGGCACGTGTGGGACGAGTGGCCACCAAGACAGCACGGACGATACGGGGACCACCGCGCTGCTCGGTAGCGTCGACGCGATGATCCTCGGCGCCTCGAAGGACGCGCTCTACGTCTGCGAGATCAACTCCACCGGCTTCCGCGGCATCCGTCGCATCGACGCGGTGACGGGCAAGACGACGTCGCCGATCCCGGGCTTGAACAACGGCTGCTCGATGGCCGCGAACTATTTTACGAAAGAGGTCTACTTCAACGCCAACAGCAACGAGAAGGCGGTATTGAAATTCGCCGATCCGCCGGGCGGCCCGTCGATTCCCGTCACGCTCACGCCGGTCTGTCCGTCGATGCCGGTCGGATCGTTTACCTCGATGACCATCGACAGTGGCTATGGCGGCGCGAACGATCTGTACGGCGCGGACATTTCGGCGATCTACCGCTGCAAGCTCGGCACGAACACGTGGTCCCCGGAGCCGTTCTCGGGAAAGAAGGGCGAGGAGTGGATCGCCGACGGACCTCTCGCGGATGCGCGCTTCGTACGAGCAAAGCTCCACGCATTCTCTCCGATGTCGATGGTCTTCGTCGCCGACGGGACGGTCGTTCGAGGGCTCTATCCGACCAAGGGGACCGTCGAAACGCTCGCTGGGCTTCCCAGGAACATCCTGCCCGTCGACGGTCCGCGCGCGACCGCGAGGCTGACGAGTCCGTACGCGATCGTGCTCGACGAAGCGGGGGACGTCATCATCGCGGACACGACGACCTCGTCGCGCGGGTACAACAACACTCTGCGCAGGTTCGGGATCGCGACGTCGTCGCTCGCTCACTTGTCGGGGAAGCCGAGCGTGGGGAGCTTGTCGGTCGCGCCGCTCGATGGCGCCAAGGACGACGCGACGTTCGGCGGTCCCCGGGGCATGGCCCGAGTCGGTGACGAGGTCTTCGTCGTCGACGGCATCGGACAGGCCATCCGGAGGGTCCGTCTCGCGACGGGCGCCGTCACGACGCTCGCGGGCGAGCTCGGCACGATGGGCCGAAGCGACGGAACGGGCCCGTACGCGCACTTCAAGTTCTTCGATCCTTCCACGTACCGCATCGGGGGAGGGATCACGACGGATGGTACGAACCTCTACGTGGCCGACACGGGCAACTTCGCCATCCGCAAGATCGTCATCTCGACGGGCGAGGTCACGACGCTCGCGGGCGGAACGCTCGGCTCCGAAAATGGCGTGGGGGTCGAAGCGCAGTTCATCGAACCGACGGATCTCGCGTTCGTCGACGGCGTTCTCTACGTCGCCGATCGCGGTGACCAGACGATCCGCCGCGTCGACGTCGCGACGGGCAAGGTCTCGGCGTTCGTCGGGCTGAGCACCCAGGAGGGCACGGTCGACGGTGAGGGGACCGACGCGCGACTCGCGGGTCCCGAGCACGTCGTCGCCGATGCGATCGGGAACCTCTACTTCTCCGAGTCGGCCCGAGGGGGAAAGAACGTCCTCCGCCGCATCGACGTCGCGACGAAGCGCGTGTCGACCTTCGCTGGCGTACGCAACCAGCAGGGCTTCGTGGCGGGGCCGCTCCCGACCACGCTCGGGTGCCCGTCGGGCCTCGCGGTCCAGCCGAACGGCGATCTCCTCGTCGCCGACTCGTGCGACGGGATCGTGTCCGTGATTCACGTCGTCGACCCGTGAGTCGCGCGTCCGAGCCGTCGTGCCGCGAACGGTGTTCGGTGGGCGTGGTGCTTCCGGTGGCGTGGTGCTTCGCTCCTCGCACTCGGCGGTGGTCTATGCGCCGCCGAGGCGGGGTTGGTTCGGAACGCCGCCCCACGACCGGAGGCGAAGGCCGAGCCCGATGAGGACGCCGCCGTAGACGATGGCGAAGAGGCCGATCTGGTAGACGATCGCGAGCGCCCCGAGCCCCGGCGAGAAGAGCAAGAGCAGCCCGAACAAGACGGCGAGCACGCCCGTGAGGCCGAGCATCCACTCGTCCTCGATGACCTTGCGCAGACGGAAGGCCGTGACGATCTCGAGGCCGCCGATGAACAGCGCCCAGAACGCGATGACGTAGAGGAGCGCGACGGCGCCGATGCCGGGCCACGCGAGCGTCAGTATGCCGGCGCCGATGCTCACGAGCCCTTGCAGGAGCAGGAGCGCGGTCCGTCGCTTCGTGTACATGCCGCGAATTGCACCGATGATGCTCGCCGCACCGTCGACGAGCGTGAACGCTCCGAAGAGCATCACGAGCGCGAACATGGTGACGGACGGCATCGCGAACGCGAGCACACCGAAGACGATCGCGAACAGACCGCGAACGAGGAAGGTCCACCAGTTCTGGATGAGAGGATGATCGCTCTTGACGGAGTTCATGGTGTCCTCGGTGGATGTGCGGCGTTCGAACGTCGCGGGGTGGAGCGGTCGAGCACGCGGAGAGCTCGACCGCCGGTACGTCGCGTGGTCGCGCGGCGCTCGTGCGTCGATGCAAGGCGGGCGCCGAGGGCATGCTCGAATTCGCTGCTCGAATCCCTTGCCAAGCTCGTGCGGCGCGTCTACGTGCCTGAGGCGATGACGCTCACCTCTTCGGCCGACCTCGACGCAGCGACCCCGCACGTGGCGGGTGCCCCTCGCGGGCTCGCGCGCTTCGCTTGGGGGGTGCTCGTCTACAACCTCGCGGTGGTGGCGTGGGGCGCGTTCGTGCGCGCGTCGGGATCGGGCGCGGGTTGTGGGCGGCACTGGCCGCTCTGCAACGGCGAGGTCGTCCCGCGGCCCAAGAGCATCGAGACGATCATCGAGGCGACGCACCGCGCGACGAGCGGCCTCGCGTTCATCGCCGTCGCCGTCCTCCTGGTCTGGGTGTTCCGCGCGCTTCCCCGCCGTCACCACGCGCGCAAGGGCGCGACGTACGCGATGATCTTCATGGTCGGCGAGGCCGCGCTCGGCGCCGGGCTCGTGCTCTTCGAGCTCGTCGGCATGGACGCGTCGCTCAAGCGCGCGTTCTCGATGATCTTGCACCTGGGCAACACGTTCTTGCTCATCGGTTCGATCGCGCTCACGGCCTACTGGCTTTCGTCGCCGCGCGCGGCGCACCCCGCGCCGTCACGGGCCTCGTCGCGGTCCGCATCGGGCGCCGAATTTCTCGAAAAAATAGGCCTTTTCGCGTCGCTCGGCGGCGTGCTCGTCCTCGGTGGGAGTGGTGCGATCGCCGCGCTCGGTGACACGCTTTTCCCCGCCGCGTCGCTCCGCGAAGGCCTCGCGCAAGATCTCTCGCCCGTCGCGCACGTCTTCTTGCGCCTCCGGCTCCTCCACCCGTTCCTCGCGCTCGGCACCGGGAGCCTCGTCCTCGCGACGGCGGCGCTGGTGCGCGCCAGGACCCGCTCGGCGGTCGTGCGCCGATGGAGCTACGCGGTCACGGCGCTCTTCGTCGTGCAGTTCTCGGCGGGGCTCTTGAACCTCGTGCTCCTCGCGCCCGTCTTCATGCAGCTCGTGCACCTCCTCTTGGCGGACGCGACGTGGATCGCCCTCGTCCTGCTCGCGTGGGAGACGCTTTCCATGGCCGCGGCGTCGAGGCGCGAGGCGACGACGCCACAGGCTTCACCGGTCTCTTCGCCCGACGCGCCATCGTTCGCGGCCTCCGCGGCGTCGGCGTTCGCGACGTCCGCGAGCCCGGCGAGGTCCGACAGCCGCAAGGGGTGAAATGGCGGCCTCGGCGTGAACGGCCGGGGCGCGTCGTGTCCGCGCTCCGAGAGGAGTCGCGCGCAGAGGGCGACGCAGCTCTTGCCCTGGCAATAGCCCGTGCCGAAGCCCGTGTAGCGCTTGAGCGATTCGATGTCGTCGTGCCCGCGCGCGATGGCCTCGACGAGCTCGCCCATCGTCACGTCTTCGCAGCGGCATACGAGCGTCTTCGACATGCGTGCCTCCGAGCGTCGACGGCGCGCGTCGACGGAAGTGCCGTCCACGAATGTCGGCGTGCGAACCTGCACGCCGACGGAGTGACGGAAAAGCGAATCAGTCGCCCGTGTACTCGCACCGGGCGTCGCACGTCTCGAACAGCGTCACCTGCGCGAGGCTGGGGAGCTTCGGCTTCATGCGGTCCCAGATCCACTTCGCGAGCACTTCGCTCGTGGGGTTCTCGAGCCCGGGCACGTCGTTCAGGTAGTGGTGGTCGAGCACGTCGTGGAGGGGATCCCAGATCTCCTGGAGCACGTCGTAGTCGATGAACCACCCGGTCTTCGGATCGACGGGCCCGGCGACGGTGAGCTCCACCTTGAACGAATGGCCGTGGAGCCGCTGGCACTTGTGCCCCTCCGGGACGTGCGGGAGTCGGTGGGCGGCTTCGAACCGGAATTCCTTGACCAGACGGACGTTCACGCCCGCGAGCATAGCGGCTTTGCCCGGCCGGCAAAACGCGACTTTGCCTGGCCGCTTGCCCGGTTCGCCCGCTTCGGCTAGATCGGGCCGTTCTCGAGGCAGACCATCATGTATCTCATCCTTTCCAAGAAGCCCCGCAAGACGAACCGCAGTGCCAGCAAGCGCTACCGCGCGAAGCTCAAGGCGAAGGATCGCGGTCGTCGTTCGCGCATCTACCAAGCGCACCGCGCTTGATCGCACGCCGCGCCTCATTCCCATTGCGCGGCTCGTGACGTTTCGTCGGTCGGGAAGAAGTCACTCCGCGGGTACGAAATGCCCGTCGGGGTCTTCTTCCATGTGACCGGCACGGGGATCGTCGAGGACGGCGTCCTCCGGGTTTTCGATGCGTGGCTTCGCGAGGAGCACGAACATCGTCGGGACCAGGAAGAGCGACAGCGCCGTCGAAGAAGCCAGCCCGCCGACCACGGCCAGGGCGAGCGGCCGGTTCGAGGCCGATGCTTCGTCGAGGCCGAGCGCCGTCGGCAAGAGGCCGAAGATGGTCGCGAGGCTCGTCATCGCGATGGGGATGAAGCGGACCCGCGCGGCGTCGACGATGGCGTCCACCGGCGAGAGGCCGTTGCCGAGCTCGCGGTTCGCGTGGTCGACGAGCAAGATGCCGTTCGACACCGCGATGCCGATGACCATGAGCACGCCCATGAGCGCGGTGATCGACAGGCCCTGCCCGGCGGCCATGAGCGCGCCGACGATGCCGACGAGCGAGACCGGGATCGTGAACAGCATGACGAGCGGCAGGCGCATCGACTTGAACTGCGTCGCCATGATCATGAACACGACCATGACGGCGAGCGCGAGCGCGATCCCGAGGCCGCCGAACGTCGTCCGCATCAGATCGATCTGACCGACGAAGTCGACGTGGATGTCCTTCGTGCGCGGATCCTTCGCGAGCTTCGCCTCGAGCTCGTCGGCGGCGCTGCCGATGTCGCGGCCCTCCGTCTGCATGAAGACGTGCGCGGCGCGCGTGAGCTGGTTGCGTGCGATGAGGACCGGGCCGTACGAGCGCTCGATGTTGCCGTAAGCGCCGAGCGTGACGACCTTGCCGTCCTTGCTCGCCTTCACGGGGACGTCACCGATGGCGGCGACGTCGGCCACCACCTGGTCGTCGTAGTACGTGACGACGTAGTACGACTGCCCGTTCTTCGAGTCGACCCACACCGCCGGTGTGTTGACGTTGCCCAAGACCGCTTCGAGCGTCGCCTGCGCGGCGTCCCGCTCCGTCACGCCGACGCGACCGGCCGACTGGCGGTCGGTGTTGACGCGGATCTCCGGGTAGTCGTTCTCCATCTGGAGGTAGACGTCGCGGATGCCGGGCACGGTCCGAGCGACCTCCGCGACGGCCTTCGATTGATCGAGGATTTCGTTCAGATCGTTGCCGCGGACCTCGGTGACGATCGGGGCGATGAACCCGTTCGCGAACACGCTCGCGACGAGGCCTCCGGGGGCTTGGAGGAAGTCGACCCCCGGGTACGTCTGCGTGAGGATTTCGCGCATGCGGTCGGCGATCTCGCGCTGGCTCAGCGACCTCCCGCTCGGAGGGCTCAGTTGGATCTGGATGAAGCCTTGATGGGTGCCCATGTTCGGGCTCGTCATCGCTGCGCGCGCCTTCGCCGGCGAGCCGACGTTCGTGAGCGCGAGCGCGATCGTCCCCGGCGGCAGCTTCTCCTTCAGCGTGTTGGACAT
Source organism: Labilithrix sp. (assembly GCA_044226145.1). Classification (GTDB taxonomy): domain Bacteria; phylum Myxococcota_A; class Polyangia; order Polyangiales; family Polyangiaceae; genus Labilithrix. The sequence continues at coordinate 45,597 of JBGAHN010000007.1, forward strand.
CGCGACGGTCTGCCGTGAGGCGTCTTCGAGCGAGGTGCCGGGAGCGAACCGGACGTAGACGGTCTCCATCGACTCGTCGATCTCGGGGAAGAACGTGCTCGGCAAGCGCGACGCGGCGAAGACGGCCCCGGCGACGAGGAGCGCGCAGCCGCCGATGACCCACGCGCGGTACGGCAGGACGCTTCGTAGGAGGCGCGCGTAGCCCTCGGCCAACGCTTGCGTCGCGCTCTGCAATGCGCGCGCGATGCGGCCGGGCTCGCGGTGTTCCTTCGGCAAAAAGTAGCGGCACGCGACGGGCGTGACGAGCATCGAGACGACGTAGCCGGCGATCATGCCGGTCGCGACGGTCAGGGCCAGCGGGACGAAGAGCCTCTTCGCGAGGCCCGCGAGCAGGACCACCGGCAAGAGGACGGCGAGCGTGCAGAGGGTCGCCGAGAGCGCGGCGATGGCGACGGAGTTTGCGCCCGTGAGCGCCGCGAGGACGCGCGTTCGGCCGTGGGAGTTTCGGTGGACCGCCTCGAGCACGACGACGGAGATGTCGACGAGCGGGCCCATGGCGAGCGTGAGTCCGCCGAGGGTGAACGAGTTGAGCGTTTGCCCCGTGACGTAGAGGACGATGAGGATGATCGCGAAGGAAATGGGGATCGCGATGGCGCTGATGAGCACCGAGCGGGGGCTCTGGAGGAAGACGAGGATGACGATGCCGATGAGGGCGAGCGCCTGGAGGACCTCTTTTTGGAGGCCGTGGATCGTGGAGCGCACGAACGTCGACTGATCGAAGATCGGTTCGACGTGGACCCCCGGCGGGAGATCTTTGAGGTTCCGGACGATGCGGGTGACCTCGTCGCCGATCTTGACGACGTTGCCCCCGGGGACGCGCAGGACGTTCAAGTAGACGCCGACGTTGCCGTTGATCGTGACGGCCTGCGCGTCCTTCGAGCCTCCGTCTTCGACGCGGGCCACGTCCCGGATGAGGACGGGGTGGCCGTTGCCGTCTTTCAGGACGGCGCTTCCGATCTCCTCGATCTTCGCAGGGACCGCGTTCGTGTAGACGTTGGCGGCGAACGTCGGTGGGTTGAAGCGGCCGGAGGGGAGGAGCGGGTTGGACTGGTCCACCGCCTTGGCGACGTCGCTGGACGTGAGCCCGCGCGCGGCGGCCTTCGCGGGATCGACGACGACGTTGATCTGGCGCTCCTTGCCGCCGTTCGGCGAGGCGCTCGCGACGCCGGGGATCCCTTCGAGCAGCGGCTCGACGTTGTTCGCGGCGTAGTCGTAGAGCTGCGCCGCCGTGTACCCCTCGCCGTAGACCGCGACTTGGATGATGGGCGCGTTCGACGGATCGTACTGGAGGACGAACGGTGGAATGACGCCCAGCGTCTTCGGCACCGACGACATCGCGAACGCGACCTGCTGCTGGACGAGCGTCTGCGCCGCGTTGAGGTCCGTTCCCCATTTCAGCCAGACGAAGATGACGCCCAGGCTCGATCGCGAGAGGCTCTCGACGTGATCGACGCCGGGGGTCGCGCTGACGTATTTTTCGATGCGCCAGGTGAGCGTCTTCTCGACGTCCTTCGGTCCCATGCCCGACGCCTTGACGCCGATGACGAGCACGGGCGGCGTCAGCTCGGGGAACGTGTCGACGCTCATGCGCGGCGTGACGACGCCGGCGAACACGAGGAGTCCGATGCAGAGCATCAGGACGAAGAGCGGGTTCTTGAGCCCGAGCCGCGTCATGGCTTCGCCTCGTTCGCCGCCCGCTGGGTCGGTGCGTTCGCGGCGTCGTTCGTCGCGGCGTCGTTCGTCGCGGCGTCGCTCGTCGTGGCGCCGTTCGGGCTCGCGTCCTTGATTTTCGCGAGCACCTTGTCGCCGCTCGCGAGGAGCCCACGCCCTTCGGTCACGACGGGCGTGCCGGCCGCGAGACCTCTCGGATCGACGAAAATGCTCGACTCGCGTTCGCCGATCACGGTGACGGTCTTGCTCCGCGCCACGTCGTTCTCGATCGTGAAGATCGACGCGCTCGAGCCCCGGATCTTCGCGGCCGAGAGCGGGATCTCGGACGTCGGTTTCGGTTCGCCGACGTCCACGAAGATCTCGGCGGTCGTACCGATGGGCAGCCGGCGTTCGGGGTCGGGCACGTCGATTTCGACGTGGACGGTGCGTGTCGCGGGATCCGCCTTGGGAGAACGTCGGGAGATGCGCCCGTCGATGCGCGCGTTCGTCGCCATCACGCGAAGCGCGACGGCCGTGTTCGGAGCGACGGCGTCGAAGTCGATCTCGGGGACGTCGGCCGTGACGCGGACGATGCTTCGATCCACGACCTCGACCACGGGGGCACCGGGGCGAACGAAGGAGCCGGGATCGACGTATCGCGTGGAGACTTCGCCGACGAAGGGGGCGCGCAAGACGCAGTCGTTCACTTCGAGGGCTTTGCCCGAGGCCTGCGCGAGCAACGCTTCGATTTGGGCCGCCGTGGCGGCTGCTTGTCCTTGCTTTTGCTCGACTTCGTTCGGCGCGGCGTACCCACCGGCGAGGAGCTCGGCCATGCGCGCCGCCTCGCGCGAGGCTGCCTTTTCGCGTTCTTGGAGGGCGCGTGCCTGCATCGCGATCGAACGGTTCGCCGCGGAGGCATTTCGACAATCGAGCGTCGCGAGGACCGCGCCGCGTTGGACGACGGAGCCGGGGCGGACGAGCACCGTGTCGACGAAGCCCGAGGCGAGCTGGGGTCCGACGTTGGCCTCCAACCAAGCTTCGAGCGTCCCGACGTAGCGGCGTCGCTCCCGGAACGTCGAACGCCTGGCCTTGACGGCGGTGACACCCTTCGGTGTATCGGCCAGCGCGATCTCGTTGACGCGATGGGCCGCGTTTCGAAAGAGCCAGGCGCCCGTCCCGAGCGCGATCGCGACGATGATCGTGATCCCGAGAGGAACGGCGATCTTTCGTGTGCGCGTCGCCGCTCCGTCGTTCGATCGATCGAGGGGCTCACTTCCCGTTTGCGATGTCATCGGACCTCTCGTGCTTCACGCATTTCGGCGGCCGCGCGTTCGAGCGCCGCGCGGGCGCGTGCCATCTGGAATCGACCCACGGCGAGCTGGATGTCGGCCTCCGTTCGAAGCGCCTGCGCGTCCGCGAGCTCCGTGCTCGTTCCGAGACCGACGGCGAAGCGACGGTCGGCTTGCTCGTAGTTGGCGCGCGCGGCGTCCGCGCCGTGCTCGAGGGAGGCGACCGCGCTCGTCGCCACGTGCGTTTCGTGCCAGGCGCGGACGATGGCCGCCCGCTGGTTTCGCAGCGCGAGCTCGGCATCGGCCGCGAGGGCGCTCTCTCGCGCGCTCGACGCCGCGGCCTTGTCCTTCCAGGTCAAATCCAAGATGGGCCACGAGAGCACGACGCCGACGTCGTAGTTCGGGACCGCGGGGATCCAGCCCGCGCCGGTCGGCAGCGGTCCGGTGGACGGCGTCGCTCCGCCCGCGCGCCCCGAGATCGACGCGGTGGCGACGAGGTTGGGGCGCGTCTTCGCTTCGAGCCCCTTGGTCGCCGCCTTCTGGGCTTCGAGCTTCGCGCGGCTCTCGAGGACCGCCGGGGTCGTGTCCGCGCGTCCGAGATAATCCGTCAGTGACGGGAGATCTTCGACCTTCGCCAGCCCGCCGGCGGCGTCGAGCTCGAGATCGTCGATCCCGACGGTCGCGGCGAACACACTGCGTGCAACATGCAACGATCCGCGGGCTCGCGCGATGCCGGCCTCGTAGCGGGCCACGTCGGCTTCGGCCCGCGTGAGCTCGATGGGTGGGCGGAGGCCGCTCCGTACGTTCGCGCGCGCGAAGTCGCGGTGCTCGGCGGCGCGCTCGAACGCGGCTTGCGAGGCGTCGCGGATCGCGACGGCGGCGAGGACGGCATAGTAGGCCTGGGCGACGGCGAACGCGACGTCGAGCTTGGCTCCTTCCGCTCGGTATCGCTCGACGTCCGTTTGGAGCGTCGCTGCCGCGTTCTCGGCGGCGATGCGTCCGAAGTCGTAGAGCTCTTGGCGAACACCGATCGCGACCGCCGTCGTCGGGTAGGGGTTCCAGTCGACGTCGCCCGACACCTTCGTCGCGCCGATGCGTGGCAGATCCACGGTCGACGCGCCGAGCATCGACGCGGTGCTGTTGTTCATCGTGCTGCCGAGCACCTCCGCCAAGGCGCCGACCCGAGGGAGCCACTCGGCGCGCCCGGCCGCGGCGTCCTTGGTCGCGGCCTCGATGCGCTTCTGGGCGGCGGCGATCTCGGGGTGGTGCGCGCGCGCGTACGACAGCGCTTCGTCGAGCGACATCGCGCGACCCGGCGACTCGCTCCGAATCTCCGAGGAGGACTCGATCGATGCGGGATCCTGCGTCGGCGTCGCTCGCGCATTCGACGCGGTCGTGGCGGCGGCCAAGAATGGGACCGCGAGCCGTACCAAGCCGCGTTGCGCGCGTTGCTTCCGTCCACGAATCTCGGGAAACGTCATGTCGTGCGCGGGCGGCCAAAGCACGATGCGAGCCAGCGCGTTCGCGTCGAAGGCGACGGCCGCGAGCGAACGTCCCTCGACCTTCGGCGCGGAAAAATTCCGGATCGCCTCGGAGGTTTTCCGGATCTTTTCCCGGACTTCGAGCTCGACCGCGAACGCCTCGAGCGAACACCTCGGGCGAACGCCCGATACCGACCGGACCTCGGACGGTCACGGCGATCGTCGCGCGGTCTAGACGGTCATGGCGATCGTCGCGCGCGTCCCTTGCGACGTCTCGCGGTTCGCCAGAGCGAACGTCCCCTGGTGGTGATTCACGATCTCGCGGGTGATGGCGAGCCCGAGGCCCGAGCCGCCCTTGTCGCGTTTCGTGCTGAAAAAGGGTTCGCCGATGCGCTTCCGCACGTCGTCCGAGATCCCTTGCCCATCATCGTCGACCACGAAGAGCACCTGCTCGTCTTGCGCGCGGACGTCGAGGCGCACCGTGCCGGAAGGGGGCGTCGCCTGGCAGGCGTTGAGGAGCACGTTGACGAGCGCCTGCACGAACAGGGACGGTTCGCACGCGATCTCCGGCAAGCTCGGCTCGACGTGCCAATCCAACTCGACGTTCGCTTGATGGAAGCGGTGGCGGACGAGATCGACGGCCTGGTTCGCGACGACACCGGGCGCCGTCTTCACGAGCTGGGGGGCGTCTCCCCGCGCGAGCGCGAGGCAGCCACGAATGATCGCCTGGATCCGCCCGACTTGCTCGATCACGATCCGCAGGGCCGTGGTGGTGCGTTCGTCGTGGTCGCTGCGCGCCATGGCTTGCTCGACACGGCCGACGATGACGCCCAGCGGAGTGCCGACCTCGTGGGCGATGCCGGTGACGATGGCGGCGAGCGCGGCCATTTTGTCGGCGCGGGCGAGGGCCGCCTCGTGTTCGCGTTCGAGCGCGGAGACTTCGACGCGGCGTTCGAGCTCGAGCTCGCGGCGCTGACGTCGTTGCATCAGGACGCCGAACGTCATGACGAGCCCACCGACACCGAGGATCGTGAGGCCGAAGCGCCAGAGGGCGAGCTTCTCGCGGTCTCGGATCTTCGCCGCAGACGCGAGGACGACGACACCCCAAGGACGACCATCGCGATCCTTCGTCACGCTCGCGAGTCCCGCCACGGCCGTACGTCGAGGCAGCCCGAACGCCACGGCTTCGTCCGGTGGAATGGCGACGGTCACGGCGCCTTCGTCGAGGGCGCGCCGAAGCCGGCTCGACGCGATGATGCGGTGGTCGGTCGTCAAGAACCCACCGTGGCCCGGGCGCGCGACGAGCACCATGCGGCGGTCCGCGCGTTCGAGCCGACGAGCACCCCGAAGGAGCTCCAAGACCGCCTCGTCCACGAGAGAGGCGTTCGACTCGTCGGTGGTCGTGGACAGGGCGTTTCGGGCGTCCAGTCGGTTTTCGAAATCGATGCTGACGGCCTGCGCCAGCACCAGTTGTTCATGGGAAAAATCGTCGAAGTCCTTCTGTCGCTCGTGCGAGCGCGACCATTGCGCCACCGCGATGACGAGGCCGATCGCCACGAACATGGCGACGAACGGCAGACGTCGCACGAGGTTCACGATGGGCTCACCACGCGTCGTCGAAGCGTCGTCCCCGCGCGGCGCGACGTCGCCATGAAGGCGAGCCCGCGGCTCAGTCGTCCTTCGCATCGTCTTCGGCGAGCCACTTGTTGAGGGTCTTCGCGTCGAGCCCGAGCCTCTCGCAGGTCATGGTCTTCCGCCCGCCGAGCCGTTCGAGCGCCCACGCCGCGTACCGGCGTTTGAGCTCCCTCACGGGCAGCACCTCGGTCCCGAAGTCGATCGTCGAGCCGGACGCCGGCCGTGCGTGCATCGCCGCCGGGAGATCTTTCGGGAGCGCCTCGCGATCGCGGCCGAGGAGGACCGCGCGCGACATCGCGTGTTCGAGCTCGCGCACGTTGCCCGGCCATGAATGTCCGAGCACGCATTCCATGGCTTCGCGCGAGAGCGCCTCAACGGGGCTCTTCGGGTTCTGCGCGCGCGCCTCGTGGAGGAACTTCGCCACGAGCTCGGGGATGTCGTCGCGCCGTTGCCGGAGCGGCGGGATCTCGATGGCCACGCCCTCGAGCCGGTAGAGCAGATCTTCGCGGAACAGCCCCTCGCGGACGCGCGCGCGGAGGTTTCGGTGCGTGGCGGCGACGAACCGGATGTCGACGCTCTGCTCGCGCGACGAGCCGACGGCGCGCACGGTCCGATGTTCGACCACGTGCAAGAGCTTGGCTTGGAGCGCCGGCAGCATGTCGCCGATCTCGTCGAGGAAGAGGGTCCCGCCGTCCGCGTCCAAGAGGAGCCCCCGGCGGTTCGACGTCGCGCCCGTGAAGGCGCCTTTGACGTGCCCGAAGAGCTCGCTCTCGAGCAACGTATCGGGGAGCGCCGCGCAGTTCACCGACACGAAGGGTCCCGCCGCGCGCGCCCCGTTCGCGTGGATGAGCCGCGCGACACGCCCCTTGCCCGTGCCCGTCTCGCCCGTGATGAGAACGGGCACGTCCGCGTCGGCCACCCGGAGCGCCAGCTCGCAGGCCTCGCGCATGCCTTCGCTCTTCGCGACGAGGCCGTGGACGTCGTACCGCTCGGCGAACGCGCGCTTGAGCGTCTCGGTTTGACGGCGCAGCGCCCGATCTTCGAGCGCGCGTTGGAGGAAGAGGTCGAGCTCGGCGACTTTGAACGGCTTGAGCAGGTAGTGGTACGCGCCCTTGCGCAGCGACTCGACGGCCGTGTCGATCGCGCCGAACGCCGTCATGACGATGACGGGCCGGCCGACGGCGACGCGCTTCGAGAGCTCGAGCAGCTCCATGCCGTCGGTGCCCGGCATGCGCAGATCGGTCACGACGACGTCGAAGCCGGCGTCGCGGACGAGCGCGGTGGCGTCGGCCCCGTTCGTGGCGCTCGTCGCCTGGTAGCCGAGATCGGCGAGCCTTTCGGCGAGCATCGTCGCCATCGCCGCGTCGTCGTCCACGACGAGCACGCGATGGTCCGAGCGGTCGTTGCCAGGCGCGAGCATGGCCCTACCTTACCGCTCGCGCACCCCCGCGGCGATGCTTCGTCGGCGTCCCGCCTCGACGGGCGCGCTCAGCCGCCGCTGGTCTTGCGCAGTTCGGTGAGGACGAGCTTCGCGACGGACTTGAGCGTGTCGAACACGCCGACGCCGGTGCGCGCGACCGCTTCGAAGTCCGGCACGTTCGTCGGGTTGAGCTGCTCGCGGAGCTCCTCGAGGCTCGCGACGTTCGGCAAATCGCGCTTGTTGTACTGGATGACGTAGGGGAGCTTGTCGAGCGAGTAGCCCTGCTCCGCGAGGTTCGTGCGCAGGTTCTCGACCGACTCGAGGTTCGCCTCGGCGCGCTCGATCTGCGAGTCCGCGACGAACACGACACCGTCGACGCCCTTGAGAATGAGCTTGCGGGACGCGTCGTAGAAGACCTGCCCGGGCACCGTGTAGAGGTGGAAGCGCGTCTTGAAGCCGCGGATTTCGCCGAGCGACAGCGGGAGGAAGTCGAAGAACAGCGTGCGCTCCGTCTCCGTCGCGAGGCTGATCATCTTGCCCTTCGCGTCCGGGTTCGTGCGCTCGTAGATGTACTGCAGATTCGTCGTTTTTCCGCAGAGACCGGGCCCGTAGTACACGAGCTTGCAGTTGATCTCCCGCGCCATAATGTTGATGAAACTCATCGGGGGCTTCCTCGGCGCGTCGAATCAGTCGTTGAAGAGATTGTCGATGTCCTCGTCCGTGATTTCGGCGAACGGCGAGTCCGCGCCAGGCTCGTGCACCTTCGAGAGGAGAGCTTCGAAGATGTGATTGAGCTCCTCGCTCGCCTTCTTCACGCGCAACCGGACGAGCCCGAGGCTCGAGCGCGAGTCGAAGATCACGACGAGGATGACGCGGTTTCCGACGAGCTGGATGTGGATGTTCGCCTTCTCGCCCTCGTGGAACTGGGTGGCGAACTCGTTCTCCTTGAGGAGCTTCGCCATGCCGCCCGTCGCGGCGATGTTGCCGGCGGTGAGCGACGCGAGGCTCGTCGTGTCCACGTTGTCGATGTCGCCCGCGGCAGCGATGAGCTGCCCGTTCTTGTCGACGATGAAGACGACCTTGGCGTTCGCGTCACGAACCAAGCGGTCGACGACCGTCTGGATCTGATTGAACTCCTCCTCGTACATCACCATCTGGGGATTGATCATCCGAGTCCTCCGCAGACCACTGCGTGCTGCGCTACGAGATCCGAGCTACGAGACCGTGACGTTGAGACGTCGGACACGAAGTACTCCGGCCAAAACCGCGGCGCGCGTGACTTCGTCGTCCGATGCGAGAAACAGCATCGGTTCTATCCGATGCCGGTCCTATTTTCTACAGAAGTCGCGCACGGCCTCGTAGAGCACGCGAAGGCCCCACTTCAGGCCGTCCACCGGCACGCGCTCGTCGTGGCCGTGGTACATCTTCGTGAAGCTCACCCCGTGCGTAGGGTCGAATTTTACCGGGGAAAACCCGTAGCAGACCGTCCCGAGGCGGGCGTAGGCCTTGGCGTCGGTGAAACCGGGGATGAGGTAGGGTAGAGGATGACCCGTCGGATCGTGGCGGCACAAGGTGCGCGCCAGATGGTCGAAAAGGGGCGTCGCCGAGCTCGCCTCGACGGGGGGCATCGACCTCAGCACTTCGAGCTTCGGATCGCCGCCGAGCGCGTCGCGTAGCTCCTCGAGGAACGACGCGTCGGAGCGCCCGGGCAGCGTGCGCCCGTCGATGTCCACCGAGGCGCGGCCGGGGATGACGTTGATCTTGTCGCCGGCGCGGAGGACCGTGGGCGACGCCGTGTTCGAGAGCATCGCGCCGAACGAGCGGCGCTGTTGGTCGTCGCGGATCAAGTGGTCGAGGATGAGCGCGGCGATCTGCGGCGTCGTGAGGCGGCGGAGCACTTGCTTCTGCGGGCTCGGCAGCTCGCGGGCCAGGCCGTGGACGAAGTCGGTGACGACGTCCGTGGGGTGCATCGGGAGGCGCTTCTTGCCGACGCGGGCGATGGCCTCCGCGAGGCGGACGACGGCGCTCTCGGGATCCGGCATCGAGCCGTGGCCGGGCGCGCCTTCGTAGGTGACGCGGACCCAGCACGTGCCCTTCTCGGCGACCTGGATCGGGTAGAACGTGCGCCCGAACAGGTGGAGCGAGAACGCCCCGACCTCGCCGAGCATGTAGTCTGCACGCACTTCTTCGGGGTGCTCGTCCACGAGGAACGTGGCGCCGAGGTCGCAGCCGGCCTCTTCGTCGGCGACCGCGGCGAAGATGACGTCGCGCTCGAGCTCGAGGCCGTCCCGCACGTCGCGCGCGAGCATGCCCATGACGCACGCGCTCATCGCGGCCATGTGCTTCATGTCGATGGCGCCGCGGCCCCAGACGTAGCCGTCGTGGATCTCGCCGCCGAACGGATCGTGCGTCCACATCGCGCGATCGGCGTCGACGACGTCGAGGTGCGCGTTCAAGAGGAGGGGAGCCTTCGCGCCGTTCCCGTAGACGCGCGTGACGACGTTCGTGCGGCCCTTCACCTTCTCGAAGAACTTCGGCGCGAGGCCGTGCGCGCGGAGGTGCTCGGCCACGAGCTCGGCGGCGGGGCGCTCGTTGCCCGCGCCTTCGTCGCCGCCCGTGCCGCGGTTGACCGTGGGGATGCGGATCAGCTCGCGCAGGAGCGCGATGCAGGCGTCACCCTCGCGCGACCCGTCGTGGTCGGTGGGAGGGCCCGCGCGCAAGTTCCCCGGCGTCGAGGCGTGGGCGTGACGTTCGGCGATCACGTTCGGAGCATAGCGGGGTGGGGAACCGGAAGGATCCGCGGCGTCGAGGGGGGCGGTTCCTGGTGTGGACGCGGGTTGACGCGATCGTGAATCCAGGGGCTGGATCGCGCGTGCTCCGAGGCGGATGCCGAGCGAACCATCCGTGGTGAGCCCGCGGGTGCGGTCGGTGCGGTCGATGGGAGACGAGCGTTTCGACGCAGCGAATTTTCGAGCGAGATTTTGATCGTAAGTCGAAGTTTACCAAGTAAAAACCATAAGATACGGGTTGGTGCCGCTCTTGCTTGAGCGGGTGCCCATGCGATCCTTGACGATGCCTGGACACAGGTTGGCCTTCGCGTTCCTCCTCGCCGTCGGTGTGACGCCCGCCTTGGGCGCGACGGCGTGTTCGTCGTCGACCGACGACGCGGTCGTGGGGGACGAGAGCGAGATCACGTCGGGCGACATCGTCGCGGGCGATTCTCCCTACTACTGGGCGAACCTCTCCTACGAGGACTACGACCGCGCGAGGGTGCGGATGGAGAACTCCCTCCCCGCGGAGCACATTCTCTCGGACGACGATCCGATCCGCGTGCGCCTCCAGGCATGGGCGGATCGCTTCGACGAAGCCTTGCGCAAACGCACCGGCAATCGGTCGGCGCCGAAGCCGGTCGTCAAGCTGTTGCAGTCGGCCCTGACGTACAACGCGTGGTCGATCGGGACGTTGGCGCTCCTCGGCGCGCCCTTCGGGCCGCCGCTATCCGAAGGTCAGAGCCCGACGATGGCGGTCATCGGGGTGTTCGATCCGCGGATGGCGGTGCAGGACGTTTCTCAGTTCGAAGGTGCGCTCGTGCATCCGGCGGAGTGGACTCGGCTCCAGTCGTTCACGCAGGTGTGGAACCTGAACCAGGGGATCTGCAAGCTATCGTCGGCCGGTGGGCGCATCACGACGGGCGCGACGTGCGCGCCGGAGAGTCCGACGGCGGGGGATGTCGCGGTGCTCGCCACGACGCCGTTCGTGACGCTCTCCACGGATCTCGTCTCCCTCCTCGACGAAGAAGCGGCGGTGTTCGTCATGGCGCACGAGCTGGGGCACATGTACCGCTCGCACTCCTCGCCGCTCGTCGTGCGCAAATACGACTTCTGGTACGACAGCGACGTCGACGGCTCGAAGCGGCCCGTCCCGTCCGCGGACAGCGAGGCGCTGAAGGCCACGCTCGTGCGCATCTCGAGGACCCAGGCGGGGCTCGACGCCGTCGAAGGCGCGCGTTTGCAAGTTCGAGGTCGGCTGCCGTTGGTCACCCTCGGCAAGGCCGGCGCGTTCGACGATTGTCCCGCCTTCGTGAACTGGAAGTCGTCGAATGATTGGTTCTTGCTGAAGGGTTCGTATTCCTACGCCCCCGGCGATCCCACGGTCGCGTCGACCTACCTCTCGTACGAGGCGACGGTCCTGTCGTGCCCGAACGACGCCACGTTTCGGTCCGGGGCGCCGCCGTTCACCGACGGCAAACCCCACGCGTCGCTGGACGAGGTCGTCTCCAACTGGAACGCCCCGCTCGATGCGTTCTACGCGCTGGCGGTCCCGAGGGAGGATGAGAGCGTCGCCGACTATTTGAAGAGGCTCGAGGAGCTCGCCGCGACGCTCGGACGAGAAGAAAAGGAATTCCGGCAGACGCTCGACTCGGGGCGCATGGGATTTTACACGATTGAACAAGAAGCCGACGAGGTCGCGGTCGAGCTCCTCGCGCGCGTCGGGGTTTCGCCCGACCGCGCCGTTCACGGATGGCTCCAGTTCATGAAGGCCATGGAATCCATCCGCGGTGTTCCGTCGGAATCGAGCGAATCGGGAGAGGCCTCCGCGGAGCAGTGCGAGCAGTGGCTGGCGCAAGACTTCACGGAGAAGGACGCGTCGGGGGTCGTGCACCCCGTGCACGTGACACTGGGATCGCTCTCCGATAGCCACCACGGGGGCTGCTACCGCCTCTACAATTTGTGGCGGGAGGTGAAATCGCACCGCTTCCATTACGTCAAGGACGCGACGCCTCCGACGTTCGACACGCCGTGGTCGGAGCTCCAAGCGCACGCCGCCGAGCTGACGAAACACGCGGAAGAGTACGGGTTCTGAGGGCGGTGGCGCGGCGTTCGCGATCCCGTGCCTTCGCCGCCCGGCGGGTGCATGATGGGCGGCATGTCGAGCGAACGCGCGCACCTCGCCGTCCTTCGTGAGCACGAGGTTTCCATCGACGTCGCGGCGGCGCTGTCGGGGGCGTCGCTCGCGAGGCCGCTCGTCGCCGACGCGGAGCTCGGGGTCTTCGCGCTCTCGGGGCAGGGAACTGTGCTCGGTGCGTTCCAGCGCCTCGACGAGCTCGCGCCGCGTTCGGAGAGCGACGGGGTGGATGCGGTGACGGAGTCCGCGCCGTCGCTCGTGGCGTTCCGGCGCGCCTCGGGCGGTCCAGCGATCGCGGCTTCGGACGGCCTCGTGTGGGTGCAGCTCGCGTTGTCGCGTCCGGGAGCGCTCGTTCCGTGCTCGGCGGCGCAAGTCGTCAATCGCTACGTTCGACCGCTCCTCCGCGCGCTCACGCGCCTCGGCGCGACGTCGAGCTACTTCGGGCGGGATTGGGTGTCGACGGGGCATCGTCCGACCGCGTGGGTCGGGTTCGCGCATGAGCGATCGACTGGCCGCTCGCTGTTCGAGGCGTTCGTGCCCGTGCGGTCGCCGTGGTGGAGCGGTCCGCATGCCTCGTTCGACGGCAAGGCGCCTTGGACCCTCGAAGAGGCTCTCGGGAAACATGTGCATGTTGCACATGTTTGTGACGTCGTTGCGTCGTCGTACCGCGATGCGTACGACGCAGGAGCAGCCTCGGTCGATCTTCCGGCCGTGACCGCCGCGCTCGAGGACTTCGACCCATCGCCGTGGCAGGCACGCCGCGACGAGGCCATCGGTCCAATCTACGCGGGCCGCGATCGCGAAGGGCGCATGCGCGTCGGCGGCGAGCCCATGGTCGCGCGCGATGCGATGGAGTCGTTCACTCGGGCGCTCGACGCGCTCGAGGCCTCCGAGCGAACGCCGTCATCGGACGATCTTGGCCGTCTCGTCGATGAGCACTTCGCTCCTGCCGACGCTGCCCTCTTCGGTGTGCGAAGCCTCACATCGATTCGCGACGTCCTCGAAGAGGCGTTCGCGCGCTCTCGAGCGACGACGTGATCGGAATCGTGCGGGCTCCGAGCGCCGATCGCGCTCGCGCCTTCAGAACATGGCTTGGAGCACGCTCGAGAGCATCACGATGTGCTTCGAGGGCGGCGGCGCGCCGTCGGGGTGGATGTTGTCGATCGCGTAGTCGAGCTCGTTCATCCAGCGGAGGTTCTTCGAGAAGCGGTACGTGACGACGAACGCGTGCGTGTCGCGGAGATTCGTCGCGATCGAGCCGTTCGGCGTGTACGTGTCGTAGCGGTAGCCGACGAGCCACTCCTTCAGCTCTTGTTCGACGCGCACGTAGAACCCGCGTCCGCGGAGGTTCCGGACGTCGTCCGAGATCGTCGCCGGGATGGCCGGGCGCGCGAACGCGTAGATGCGCCCCGGGTCCATGTTTTGCGTGAACGTAAGCTCGCTCGTCACCGACGTCTCGCCGAGGCGCGGCGCGAGCTTGGCGTGCGCGTTCAGCTCGAAATTGCCCATCCAGCGCGAGAAATTCTTCACGCGGAGCGCCTGCGCGTCGACCGTCTCGCCCGTGCCGAGGTAGCCGCTCGCGCCCACCTTGAGGAAGTCGAGCTCGTAGGTGGCTTGCCCGAAGAAGTCCTTGTTCTGGTTCAGATCGGGGACGGCGACGAAGTACGGGGAGTCGAGGCTCTGACCGTTGACGACGCCGACGTCGACGACGAGGCGATCGCGGAGCGCGACGGTGCGCGCGTGGACGCCGAGATCGCGGCCGTTCGGCATGAGCGAGTTCACGAGGTACGAGCGCTCGATGAACGGGCGGACCCGCGAGCGCTCGAGGAACTCGAGGCGGATCGGCAACAGGAACACGCCCGCGGAGAACTCCGTGCGCACGTCTTTCGTCCAGCGCGCGATGCCCACGGCCTCGGCGTCGCGCACGATCGTGCCGATCCCGGGGCCCGGACCGCCGAGCGGGAGCGGGTCGATCTCCAAGCGCATGGCCGCGATCGGCGTCTCGTACGTGACGCGGAGGCGCGTTCGGCGGAGGCGGAAGTAGTCGTCGTTCGTCGTCGTGCCGTCGGGGAGCGCGACGACGTCGTTCGACGAGATGCCCGCCGGCAAGATCCCGCCGATGCGGTTCGGTGACGCCGCCGCGTCGTAGCTCTGGACCAGGAATTGGGGCTGGATGAAGCCGCTGACGTGCAGGTGACGGAAGACGTCGTGCTTGTGATCGCGGTGCCGCAGGCGCTCCTCGGCGCGCGCGAGGCGATCTTCGAGCTTCGCGAGGCGGCTCTCCAGATCCGACGTGCTCGCCGGAGTCGCTGCGGTAGACGCGTGGCTCGGCTCTTCCTCCGGCGGCGCGATCTCCGTTCCCGACGTCGACACGGGCGTTCGATCCCGCAAGGGCGCGCGGATCTCGGGAGGATCGGCGTCCGCGGCGGGGCTGTCGCGCCACGGGTGATCGTCCGGCTTCGCGCCGGAAGGTGCGGCCGGAGCGGGCGGAGCTGACGGCGCGGGCGCTGCGGGAGCGGTCGGCGCGGTCTGCGCGATGGCCGCGGAAGGTGCGAGACAGAGCACGAAGGCGAGGAGCGAGCTCGCTCGGCCGGACCGACGCGCGAGAATCATGATCGCATTATGCATGCATCGACGCTACTTGGGCGAGTTCGTGCAGCGCTCCCACACGCGCGCGTCGCGGAAGATGCGAACGAGCTCGGGATCGAGGTGCTGATCCTTGACCCCGAAATCCAAGATCTCGACGGCCTTGTCGACCGGCACCGCCCGCTTGTACGGGCGGTCGCTCGCGGTGAGCGCGTCGAAGATGTCCGCGATGCTCATCATCTTCGATTGGACGGGGATCTCGTCCGCGTGGAGCCGGTTCGGATAGCCCGTGCCGTTGAGGCGCTCGTGGTGCGCGCCCGCGATCTGCGGCACGCGGCGCAGCGCCTTCCCCCACGGAATGCGCGAGAGGAACTTGAACGTGTGGACGACGTGGCTCGAGATCTCCTCGTACTCCTCGGCGGTGAGCGAGCCCTTCTTCACGCTGAGGGCCAGGGCCTCGTCGTTCTCGAGGAGCATGCGCGGGCGTCCGAGCGCGTCGACGTACGACTGGCTCGCGATGACGCCGATCTTCGCGAAGTCACCCGCGGCGAGGACGGACGGCTCGTTCGCCGAGAGGATCGTCTGCCACGACGCCTCGAGCTCGGCCCGCCTCGTCTCGAGCTCGAGATCGAGCGCGTCGAGCTCGCTCTTGGGCGCGCCCCGTTCGAGCAAGGCGACCTTGCGGCGGAGGACGTCCGTCTCGACCGAGCGCGCCGCGAAATCGAAGCGCCCGCGGATGAGCTCCAAGCGCTCGTCGTAGAGCTTCTTCGCCTTGACGAGCACCTTCTCGCGCACGCCGATCTTGCCGAAGTCGTGGAGCAGGCTCGCGTATTCGAGCTCACGCAGATCGTCGACGCCGAAGCGCGTGTCCTTGTAGCTTCCGTGCGCCGCCGAATCGACGACCTTCGCGAGCTCCACGGTCAGGTCGGCGACGCGCCGCGAATGACCGCTCGTCGTCGGATCGCGGGACTCGATGGCCTCGACGCTCGCGTTCACGAAGCCCTCGAAGAGCCGCCGGATCTCGTAGTAGAGCATCGCGTTCTCGAGCGAGACGCCGGCCTGCGCGGCGACCATGCCGAGCAGCTCTTCGCTCCGCGCGTCGAACGGGACGACGTGCGCCTCGACGTCGGCGGGGCTCTCGAGCTTGCGCGACGGATCGGTCTTCTTGTTGATGAGCTGGATGACGCCGATCACCTCGTCGCGCTGCGAGATGAGCGGCATCGCGAGCATCGACTTCGTGCGGTAGCCGATCTTCCGGTCGAAGCTCTGGTCGAAGCCGAACGGCGAATCCGGCCCGAGCTCGTAGGCGTCGTCGATGCGGATGGCGTGGCGACCGATCGCCGCGCTGCCTGCGATCGACCGCGTCGACATGGGCATCACGAACTCGCGCGAATCGTAGTGGACGGAGTCGTTCTGCGAGAGCTTGAAGCGGAGGAGCGATCCCGAAGGGTGGTCTTCGTAGCCGTCGCCGTCCATGTCCGTCTCGACGACGTAGATGCTCCCGGCGTCGGCGCCCGTGACGAGGCGGCTCTTCTCGAGGATGACGCCGAGCAATTTCTCGACGTTGCGCTCCGTCGTCATCGCGCGAGCGATGTCCGTGAGCTCGTCGAGCTCGTAGCGGTACCTCTCGAGGCCCCGCGTCCCGCGCTCCGCGTCCCTCCGCGCCTCGACGAGCTCGAGCGCTCGGATCGCCGCGAGCGCGGTTCCGTGGGGCGACGTGTCCGACGTGATGGCCGCGATGCCCGCGCTCCGAGCTTGCGCCAGATCGAGCGTCTGCGGATGTCCGGCGACGACGAGCATCGCCCGTCCTTCGGCGATGCGCGACGCGAACGGTTCGAGCAGCGAGCGGCTGCGGTCCCACACGTCGCTGGGCGCGATCGCCACGGCGCGGTCGTCGCGCAGGAGCACCACGACGAGCGGGTGCGGCCGCGCGACCACGGCGCGTTCGAGTCCGGCGCGCGCGAGCTCTTCGCCCACGCGATCGAGCCATTCGGTGAGCGCGTCGGCGCGATCGTCGTGGGGCGCGGTCTCGCCGGCCGTTCGCGTTCGCTCCACGGTCGTGGGGCTCCGAAGATCGTCCATGGGGTCCGGTGCTCGGGGCGGCATCGACGCCCCCCGAACCTCACACCGTACCAGAAGAGAGAGGCCGTCAGGCGTGCGAAGGCGGGCGTGCGAAGGCGCGGTCGAAGAGGTACGCTCTTGCCCACCATGTCGTTCGATCTCGCCTCCGACCTCGCATCTCTACGACAGGAATACGCGCGCGCAGGCCTCCAAGAGACGAGCATGGACCCGTCGCCGATCCGGCAGCTCGAGGCGTGCCTTCGCGACGCCATCGCCGCGAAGCACCCGGAGCCGACCGCGATGACGCTCGCGACGGTGTCGGAAGACGGCACCCCGGCGGCGCGCATCGTCCTCTTGAAGAAGCTCGACGACGACGGGCTCGGCTTCTACACGAACTACGAGAGCGAAAAGGGTCACCACCTGACCCACCATCCGCGCGCGTGCGCGATGTTCTTCTGGGTCTTGCTCGAGCGGCAGGTGCGCGTGACCGGCGCCGTGACGAAGATGACGCCCGAAGCTTCGGACGCCTATTTCCGCTCGCGTCCGCGCGAGAGCCAGCTCGCGACGTGGGCGTCCCGGCAGAGCACGCCGCTGTCGGGCCGGCAGGAGCTCGATCGGAACCTCGAGGCCGCGCGCGCGCGTTTCGGCGACGGCGACGTCCCGCGTCCGCCATATTGGGGCGGCTACGTACTCCGCCCCGAGCGCGTCGAGTTCTGGCAAGGCGGCACGGCGCGCCTGCACGATCGCTTGGTGTATACACGCATTTCGGGCGACGCGGCCTCGGGTGGGGCCACAGGCTGGCGCATCACTCGCCTCTCCCCGTGAGCGACGTGCCCCCCGAAGCGCGCGACGTCCTCGGCTTTCTTTCGGCCTGCGCCTCCTCGTCTGTCATCGGTGCGAACACGTCGAGCGGAGGCGGAGACACTTCTCCTTTGAGCGCGCCAAAGCGGAAGCCTGGCTTCTCGGCGCGATCGACGGCGTCACTCAAACCACGCTCGGCGGCGCGCGACAGATTGATGCCGAGCTTCTTGGCTCGCTCGACGAGCTCGACCGGCAAGGAGAGGTTGACGGAAGCTCGCGAAGGCATGCGCATATTTTAATGCGCATGCCTGGCCCGATCAATCCCCGCGCCTCGTTCAACTTCCTGGCGGCGTTTTGCCCAAAGGCTCAACGTTTGGCGTGTGCTACCGCACGGTAGAGCAAGTGCCGCTGAGAACGGCGATCGACTGCCCGTCGAAGGCTTGCCTTGCGCAACCCTCAGCACCACTTATATTGTTCCCTGTACAGGAAATAATTATGCCGAAAGCGCTCTCCACGACCGAAGTGGTCGCACTCACCGGCCTCGAGGAACGTCGCGTTCGCAAGGACCTGGAATACGGTGTCGTCGACGCCAAGAAGAGCCCACCCAGGTTCGAGCTGCCGGACGTGGTCTACTTTCATGCCATCGCGGAGCTCGGCCTCGAGCTCGACGTCGAAGGCCGACGTTTCCTTCACCGATGCATCGTGGGCGCCTTGCGTGCGAAACCGCTGCCTCGCCGCGTACCCCTGAGCGCAATCCTCGAGCTGAAGCTCGACGAGATCGTCGAAAGCGTGACGAACAAGCGCGCTCGCTTCGACGCGTGGAAGGTGAAGCTCGTCGTCGACGACACCATCTTGGGTGGTGAGCCCGTCTTCCCGAAGAGTCGCCTCGCCGTTCGTCGAATCGGCGGGATGCTCCTCAAAGGGGCCTCCGCCGCCGAAGTGAAGGAGGACTATCCGTACCTCGAGGACGAAGACATCGAGTTCGCCAAGCTGTACGCCGTCGCTTACCCCCGTGTCGGTCGCCCGCGTGAAGCTGCTTCTCGATGAGAATGTATCGCCGAAGGTCGCCGAAGAGCTCGCGCGCGTAGACGGCCTCGACGCTTGCCACGTGCGCGATCGCGGCTTGCTCGCCGCGTCCGACCCTCAAGTCCTCGAGTGCGCCTACGACGAAGACCGGGTTCTCGTGACCGCGAACGTCGCAGACTTTCTGAAGCTCGCGCGTGCCCGCGAGGTCCATCCCGGCATCATCCTCTTCGAGGACGGGGCACTTTCGAGGGCCGACCAGCTCCGGCTCATCCGCCTCGCTGTTGCCGCCATCGGGGGACTTGGCGATCTCGTCAACAAGGTCCTCTGGATCGCCTCTGACGGGGCGGCGCGCATCGACGATGTTCCGCCCCAGTGAGGACGGCTCGCTCCTCCCCACTGGCGCCATTCACCCACAGGCTTTTCGACTGCTGGTTCTCGACCACGGACGGCACAAACGCCAAGAGCGCGCCCCGATCGAGGATCGGCGGGCGCGCTCCTGGCGCGGGTTCACGCGAACGTCACTGGAAGGTCTTGCCGCTCTCGGCCATCTCGACGAGGAGCTTCGGCGGCGCGAACCGGTCGCCGTACTTCGCGGCGAGCTCCTGCGCGCGCGCGACGAACGGGCGGACACCGACGTAGTTGATGTACTGGAGCACGCCGCCCGTCCACGGCGCCATGCCGATGCCGAAGATCGAACCGATGTTCGCGTCGGGCACCGAGCGGAGGACACCCTCCTCGAAGCAGCGCACCGACTCGATCGCCTGCCGGTAGAGGAGGCGCTCTTTCAGCTCGGCAAACTGCGCGTCGGTGGGGCGCTTCTTGTCTTCCTTGACGAAGAGGTCGAAGAGGCCCGGCCAGAGGCTCTTCTTGCCGCCTTCGGGGTAGTCGTAGAAGCCCTTGCCGACCTTCTTGCCGGTGCGACCGAGCTCCGTCGCGAGCTTGTCGACGACGTCGTCGGCGGGAGTGCGCGGGTAGGTCTTGCCTTCGGCGGCGAGGTCCTTCTCCATCTGCTTGCGGACCTTCTGGATGAGCTCGAGGCTCACTTCGTCGGTGACCGCGAGCGGCCCGACGGGCATGCCGGCCTGCGCGGCGGCCTGCTCGATCGAGACGGGGCTGTAGCCCTCGGCGAGCATTGCGTGGCCTTCGATGCAGTACGTGCCGAAGACGCGCGACGTGAAGAAGCCGCGGCTGTCGTTGACGACGATCGGCGTCTTGCGGATCTGCAGGACGAAGTCGAACGCCTTGGCGAGGGCCTCGTCGCTCGTCTTCTTGCCCATGATGATCTCGACGAGCGGCATCTTGTCGACCGGCGAGAAGAAGTGGAGGCCGATGAAGTTCTCCGGCTTCTTCGAGGCCTCCGCGAGGCCCGTGATCGGCAACGTCGACGTGTTCGACGCCATGAGGACGCCGGGGATCGCGTTCGCCTCGGCCTTCTTCGTGATGTCGGCCTTGAGCGCGCGGTCTTCGAAGACGGCCTCGACGACGAGATCGCAGCCTTGCAGATCTTCGAACGACGTCGTCGGCTTGATGCGCGCGAGCGTCGCTTCGACCTTCTCCTTCGTGGACGCGCCCTTGGAGAGGCGCTTCTCGAGGAGCTTCTGGCTGTACGCCTTGCCGCGCTCGGCGGCCTCGATGTTCGTGTCGAGCAGGACGACGTCGATGCCCGACATCGCGGCCACGTAGGCGATGCCCTGGCCCATCATGCCCGCGCCGAGGATGCCGACCTTCTGCGACTTCCAGACCGGGTATTTGTCCTTCGAGGGACGGCTGCCGCCCTGGTTGATCTTCTGCAGGTCGAAGAAGAACGCCTTGATCATGTTCTTCGCTTCACGGCTCACGACGAGCTTGGTGAAGTAGCGACCCTCGATCTTGAAGGCGCTGTCGATGTCGACCTGCGCGCCCTCGATGGCGGCGCAGAGGATCGCGGCCGGCGCCGGGTAGTTCGCGCCCTTCGTCTGCTTCTTCAGGTTCGCGGGGAACGCCGGCAGGTTCGCGGCGAACGACGGCGTCGACGGCGAGCCGCCCGGGATCTTGTAGCCCGACTTGTCCCACGGCTGCTGCGCGGTGGGGTTCGCGAGGATCCACGCGCGCGCCTTGGCCATCATGTCGGCCGCGTCGGTCGCGAGCTCGTCGATGACGCCGACGGAGAGCGCCTTCTCCGCCTTCATGCGCGGCCCCTGCACGAGGACGTTCATGATCGCGTTCTGGATGCCGAGCAGGCGCACCGTGCGGACCACGCCGCCGCCGCCCGGCAAGAGGCCGAGGGTGACTTCGGGCAGACCGAAC
The DNA here is from genome assembly GCA_044226145.1 of Labilithrix sp. Classification (GTDB taxonomy): domain Bacteria; phylum Myxococcota_A; class Polyangia; order Polyangiales; family Polyangiaceae; genus Labilithrix. The sequence continues at coordinate 66,797 of JBGAHN010000007.1, forward strand.
TCGGCCTTCGGGTCGTTGATCGCGATGCGGCGGTGGCACGCGAGCGCGATCTCGAGGCCGCCGCCGAGCGCCGTGCCGTTGAGCGCGGCGACCACGGGCTTGCCGAGCGTCTCGAGGACGCGGAGCTGGCGCTTGACCTCGGTGACGGTGTCTTCGAATTTCGCGGCGTCTTCGGGGCCGACGGCGAGGATGTCGTCGAGGTTGCCGCCCGCGAAGAACGTCTTCTTCGCCGACGTGACGATGACGCCGGCGAGGGTGGCCTTCTCGGCTTCGAGCCGCGCGACGGCTTGGCCCATGGACGCGATGTAGCGCGCGTTCATCGTGTTCGCCGACTGACCGGGGTCGTCGATCGTCAACACGACGATGTTGTCTGCGTTCTTTTCCCAGCGAATTGCGCTTTCGGACATCGGAGTTCTCTCTCGTGAAAAGGGGTGCTCGGAAGCGCTCAGACGCGCTCGATGATCGTGGCGATACCCATGCCGCCGCCGACGCAAAGCGTGCAGAGTGCACGCTTGAGACCGCGCCGCTCGAGCTCGTCGAGCGCGGTGTTGACGATGATGCAGCCGGTCGCGCCGAGGGGGTGACCCATGGCGATCGCGCCGCCGTTGACGTTCACGTTCGTGTCCTTGAGCCCCATGTCCTTCATGAAGCGGAGGGCGACGGCGGCGAACGCCTCGTTGATCTCCCAGAGGTCGATGTCCTTCGCCTCGAGGCCGGCCTTCGCGAGCGCCTTCTTCGTCGCGGGGAGCGGGCCCGTGAGCATGATCGTGGGATCGGCGCCGGAGACCGCGGTGGCGACGATGCGCGCGCGGGGCTTGAGGCCGAGCGCCTTGCCCTTCGCCTCGCTGCCGATCAGCATGAGCGCGGCGCCGTCGACGATGCCGGACGAGTTGCCGGGCGTGTGCACGTGCTCGATCGCCTCGACCCAGTTGTATTTCTGGAGCGCGACGGCGTCGAAGCCGCCCATCTCGCCCATCATGGCGAACGAGGGCTGGAGCTTCGCGAGCACCTCGACGGTCGTGGTCGGCTTGATGAACTCGTCTTCGGCGAGCAGCACGCGGCCGTTGTCGTCCGTCACGGGGACGACCGATTTCTTGAACCAGCCTTCGGCGCGGGCCTTGGCGGCGCGCTGCTGCGACTGGGCGGCGAAGCGGTCGACGTCCTCGCGGCTGAACTTCTCGATGGTGGCGATGAGGTCGGCGCCGATGCCCTGCGGGACGAAGCCCGTCTCGAGGTTCGTCGCCGGGTCCATCGCCCATGCGCCGCCGTCCGAGCCCATCGCGACGCGCGACATCGACTCGACGCCGCCGGCGACGACGAGATCCTCGAAGCCCGAGCGCACCTTCTGGGCGGCGATGTTCACCGCCTCGAGCCCGGAGGCGCAGAACCGGTTGAGCTGCACGCCCGCGACGGTCTCGTTCCAATGCGCCTTGAGCGCGGACGTCTTCGCGATGTCCATGCCTTGGTCGCCCACCGGCGTGACGCATCCGAGGACGACGTCGTCGACCTCCGCGCCGATCGCCTTGCCGTTGCGCTGTTCGAGCGCCTTCATGAGCCCGACGACGAGGTCGACCGGCTTGACGGTGTGGAGCGATCCGTCCTTCTTTCCCTTGCCGCGCGGCGTACGGACCGCGTCGAAAATCAGAGCTTCCGTCATCGTGAATTCCTCTTCGCAGAAAATCGCTGAAAGGTGATGAGAGGTACGGTGATCAAGCGAGCAGGTCGACGTCGGCGCGTGAAACGCCGAGTCGCTTCAGGACCTCGCCGAGCTTGTGGCTGTGGATCGAGACGAGCGTTGGCATACCCCCGGACAGCCCGAGAAGCGTCAAGAAGTTGATGCCGCTGTCGAACGGCGCCGCCAGCGTGAGGTTTTCCCCGTCGACCAAGAGGGCCATCGAGGCGCGCGCTTGCCCGGCCATCAGGAGCGCGGTCCGGTCGTAGATCACGCCCGGCGGGCGACGGCTCACGTCGAGGAAAGCGACCGACGTGCACTTCGGAAAGGGCGGCTTTTCCAGGTCGAGGCGCCGATAGCCGCGCGCGAGCTCGGCCGCCGCGCGCTCCTTGGCGGCGGCCTCTCCGCCCGCTTCGTCGATGGGGATCCACAGCGACGCGTCGGACAGACCCGTGGCGAGGTGCCGGACGATGAGGCCGAGGAGGCCGACGTCTCGCCCGCGACCGCGGATGGCGCGATCGATGCGCTGGGCGGTGGGTGATGGTGTTCCGATCCGCGTGTCGACGGCGCGCGCGTCGTCGTCGGCACCCGGGTACGGCTCGCGGCCGCCGCGCATCCACTTGGCCGCGCTGCAGAGGCCGTCGAAGTCCGTGTGGCACACGATCGTGTCGACGGCGCCGACGCGCGCGCAGAGCGCCTCGGTCACCATCTCGGGGCAGGCGCCGTGCTCGGCCTTCGTGGCGAGGACGAAGCGGGGATCGTCCTTGTATTGTGCATGCAATGCGTGGTCGTGGTGATCGACCCATGCCGCGAGGCGCGCCCCGAGGCCGTCGATGAAGGGGCGCGTGATCTTCTCGAAGCCGCCGCCCGAGGCCTCGGACGCGAACGCGATGTCGAGGACGACCACGCGCCCGCGCACGGCGCTCGCTTTCGGGAGCTTGCGGGGCGTCGCGAACGCGAGCTCGGCGGACACGAGGCGCTCCCGGTCGCTCAAGGCAACCGCTGCGTGAGCGGACCGAGATAGTCGCGCTTGCCGAGCGGCACGCCGTTGTGGCGCAGAATCGCGTACGCGTGCGCCGCGTGGAAGTAGAAGTTGGGGACGACGTGCTCCATGAAATAGTCCGGACCCGTCATGATCCGGCCTTCCCAGCGGGGCTGGGTCACTGTGCGGGCCTCGACGCCTGCGAAGTCATCCTCGGTGAGGCCGTCGAGGTATTCGACGACCGAGGCGATGCGCGCGCGGAGGTCGGCGATCGTGCGCTCGTCGTCCGCGTGCGTCGGGGCGGTCTTGCCCGTGAGGCGCGAGGCGCCGAGCTTGGCCGTGTCGCACGCGATCTGGATCTGCCGCGCCAACGGGAATTGGTCGGGCGCGAGGCGCATGTCCACGAAGACGTTCGGATCGAACGAGCGGCTGTCGGCGTATCCGGTCGCCTTGTCGAGCCAGATGTCGATCTGTCGGAGGATTTTCGCGAACTGGCGGAACGTCCGAAAATACATGGGCGGACTCTACTCCATCGAAAGAACACGGGGGCGCCAATTGCCCGGCTGAGCGCGGGATTCCACGGTCGGCGGACGGGGTGGGGAAGCGGCGGACGAATCGCGCGCGCGGCGTCGCGAAAGGCGCCCGAGGGCATTGAACCGATGGCGCGCGCCACCTATTCTCGACGCGAAATGGCGCAGACCGTCCTGGTGTTCGAGAGTGACGTCGCCTTTGCGGGAGAGCTCCGCACCGAGCTGCAACGGCTGGGCTGCAACGTCGTCGTCGTGGACGACGGCAACGCGGGCCTGGTGCAGGCGTCGACGACGCGGCCCGACTTGATCCTGTTGTCGATCGAGCTGCCGCGCATGAACGGGTTCTCCGTCTGCAACAAGCTGAAGAAGGAGCCGACGCTCAAGGACGTGCCGCTCATCATCATGTCGAGCGAGTCGAGCGAGGAGACCTTCGAACAGCACCGCAAGCTCCGCACGCGCGCCGAGGACTACGTCCACAAACCCATCGCGTTCGCCGATTTGCGCACGCGCATCGAGCCGCTCGTTCCGCTCGGAGGCGCGGCGGTCGAGGCCGAGACGTTCGAAGCGAGCATCGACGACGTGGAGTCGGTGGACGACGATCTCGTGGTGCTCGACGAGATGGTGTCGCGTCCGCCGGGCGCGCGCGCGTCCGACCGGCCGGTGTCCGAGCGACCGCGGCGTGCCTCGTCGCGCGCGCCGGCCAAGCGCGCGTCCGAGGCGCCTGCGGAACCGGCGACGGACCTGAACCTCCAGGTGCTCGAGCAGATCGAGACGAACGGACACGCCGCGTTCGCCGCGTCGCTCGCCAACTCCGGGGCCGCCGCGGAGGCGGAGGCGCGGGCGGCGGAGCTTTCGGCGCGCGTGCGCGAGGCGGACGCGAAGCTCGAGGAGCTGAACGCGTCGCTCGCCGAGGCGCTCCGCGAGAACGAAGAGCTGAAGGCGCGCGCGTCGGCGTCGATCCCCGTGGCGAAGCCGGGCGGCTCGTCGGGTCGCGAGATCCTCGATCTGCGCGAGGCGCTCAACAAGAAGGACAAAGAGATCCTCGCGCTCAAGGAAGCGTTCGGTAAAAAAGACAAAGAGATCATCGACGTTCGAGATCGATCGCTCGCGCTCGAGCGGCTCAAGGCGGATCTCGACGATCGTGTCCTCGAGCAAGAGCGGGAGCTCGCCGATCGGGCCGACAAGCTCGAGTCGGCGTTGGCCGATCGCGAGCAGGCCAAGAAGGCCGGCGAGGATTTCCGGCGCCGCGCCGATCGCGCGCAGCAAGAAGCCGAAGCGCGGACGCGCGACTACGAAGAGATCAAGGGCAGGTACGACGCCGACGTGACGGTTGCGCGCGAGGAAGCGGATCGGATCGTCGCCGAGCAGAGGTCCGCGCACGAAGCGGCGATCGCGGCGCTCGAAGACGAGAAGCGGGCGCTGACCGAGCAGACGCAGGCGGCGGCGCGCGAAGCGGCGGAGAAGCACGCCGCGGCCATCGAGGCGCTGCGCGGCGAGCATGCGTCCGACGCGGAGCGGGCGAAGCGCGAACACGACGAGCTCGTGGCGCGCGAGCGGGAGGCGCGCGAGCAGGCGCTCGGTGAGCTGCGGGCGGAGCAAGAGAAGACGCTCGCCGAAGCTCGTGCGGAGCTCGCCGCCGAGCGGCAGAACGCGCTCGACGAGCTCCGGAGCCGGCTCGAGGCGGAGCTCGCCGCGAAGGTGTCGGAGGCGCAGTCCGAAGCGTCGGCTCGGCTCACGGAGGCGCAGAAGGCCGCCGACGATCGCGTCGCCGAGGCGGCGGAAGAAGCGGCGAAGAAGGTGGCGGCCGTCGAGGAGAGCGCAGCGTCGCGCGTGGCGGCGGTCGAGCGCGAAGCCGCCGAGAAGCTGGCGGCGGTCGAGCGCGAAGCCGCGGAGAAGCTCGCGCGGGCGGAGAAGGATTTCGCCGAACGCCTGGCGGCGGTCGAAGCGGCGTCGGCGGACAAGGCCGAAGCGGCGGAGAAGGAGTTCACCGAGCGGCTGTCGGCGATGGAGATCGCGTCGGCGGCGAAGGCGGCGTCCGTCGAGAAGGAGTTCGCCGAACGCTTGGCGGCGGTCGAAAGCACGGCGTCGGAGAAGTTGGCGTCCGTCGAGAGCGCGGCGTCGGAGAAGCTCGCGGCGGCCGAAAACGCGGCCGCCGAGAAGTTCGCGCTCGCCGAGCACGCGGCGTCGGAGAAGCTCGCGGCGCTCGATACGGCATGGGCGGAACGGCTCGTGAACGCCGAGACGCAGAACGCCGAGGCGCTCGCGCGGAGCGAAGAAGTGGCGAAGGCCGCGAAGGAGGCCGCCGATCGCCGGATCGGTGAGCTCGAGGGAGAGCTCGCGTCGGCGCGTGCGCGCGTCGACGAGCTGGAGAAGGTCATCGCCGAGCGCGATGCGGCCCTCACGGAAACCGGGCAGGCAAAGGCGGCGCTCGAGAGCAAGCTCGCGGAGGCGAAGGAGCAGCTCGCGTCGCAGTCCGCGCACGTCGAAAAGGCGCGCGCGAAGGTCGAAGCCGATCGCGCGTCGCTCGAACGCGCCAAAGACGCCCTCGCCGTCGCGCTCGCGCAGGTCGAAGAAGTCGAAGCGCGCGAGCTTTCGTGAGCGATGTCCGCGCGGGTTCTCGTCGTCGACGATAGCGCGACCATTCGCAAGGTCGTCTCGAGCATCCTCGATCGGCACGGCTACGAGTCCGTGCTCGCGGTCGACGGTGAGGACGCCCTCGAGGCGCTCGCGAGCGGCGGCGCGAAGATCGATCTCGTGCTCCTCGATTTCGTGATGCCGCGGATGAACGGCTACCAGTTCTGCCGCGAGCTCCGCGCGAACGCGGAGCTGGCGCTGACGCCCGTGGTGCTCATGAGCGCGCGGGCCGATCGCATCCGGGACAAGTTCGTCGAGCAGACCGGCGCGCTCGACGTCATCACGAAGCCGTTCGACGCGCAGGCCTTGGTCGCGGTCGTCGACAACGCTTTGCGCCGCGTGAACGCGGGCCGCTCGAGCTCGACGCGCCTCCCGGATCTACCCGACGACGACCTCGAGGACGACGCCGAGGACGCGCGCGATGCCCGTGGTCGCGGAGCGTCGGACACGTCCGACGACGCCATGCTTCGCGGGGATGTCTCGAAGATTTCGATGGGCGCGATCCTTCAGCTCCTCCAGGTCGAGAGCCAGAGCGGGACCTTGCGCTGCCGCAACGGCGACGTCGACGTCGCGATCGCGTTTCGGCACGGCCTCATCGACGTCGTCCGCGGGACGGGCGCGGGGAACGAGTTCCGCCTCGGCCGGTTCCTCGTGGAGGAGGGGTGGGTGACGCCCGAGGAGATCGAGGCCGTCCTCCAGGCTTCGCCGACCGGGCATCGAGCGACCGAGCTGCCGCGCCTCGGCATGAAGTTGCAGAATGCAGGCAAAATCACGGAGGCCCAGCTGAGGACCGCCCTCGCGCGCCAAGCCAGCGAGCTCGTGTACGAAGTCCTCCGTTGGTCGAAGGGCTCGTTCGAGCTGCGGCGTGAGTTGCCGGTCGAGCACACGTTCGGGGCGCCGTCCGAGCGCCTCGCGCTGCCCGTCACGTCGGTCGTCATGGAGGGGTTTCGACGGGTCGACGAGTGGCGCGTGCTCGAAGACGCGCTCGGGAGCTTCGACACGGTGCTCGTCCGCGATGGCGCGTCGTTCGAGACGTTCGACGCGTCGAAGCTCGATCCGAAGGAGCGCGCGGTGCTCGACGCCGTCGACGGCCAGCGCACCATCCGCGCCATCCTCACCGAGAGCCACCTCTCGAACTTCGAGACGTGCCGCGTCCTCGCGACGTTCCTCGAAGCGCGCGTCGTCCGAAAGCGAGGCGCGTCGTGAGCGGCCAGTTCATGGACGGCGTGAGCGACGCCAAACCAGAGACGCTGCAAGGCGGGGTCGTGTTCCGTCGTGGCGCGGAGCTCGTCTTCTTGCCGGCGACGATCGCGTCGAAGATTTTGCCATTGCCATCACTCACACGTGTTCCATGCGCTCCGCCGTCGCTGGTAGGGATTACGCTGGCGTTCGGAGAGGTGCTGCCCGTCGTCGATCTGTCGGACCGCATCGACCCCCCACCAGCGACGCAGCGACGACCGAGCGAGGGCGACGAACATGGGACGCGTGCGATGCTCGTCTGTCATCATCTCGGCGACCGTGTGGCGCTGACAGGCATCGATGTCGTCGCGGTGGGTCGCTTCGAAGACGCTGGAGATAGCATACGTTTCTGCGGACAGCTCGTGCCCTATTTCGATATCTCTGCGGTGATCGAGAACCTTCGCGAAGGTCGCTGGTTGGTCTGACGGCGAGATTAGGACGGTCGAGCGAAAGTAGGTGGGTGCGGCTCCGATGGAACGCAGGATCGACGGGTCACTTGATGCGGCGGAGCGATCGAGCGGGCTTGGATCGGGGACGAGGCGGTCTGCGTAGCGTGAAGCATGATGGCGCTCGTGTTCTCGCGCGAGATGGAACGGCCAGTAGGCATCCATGTCGCCGCTCGTGGCGAGCGCTCGAAGGCGTAGGATGGCTTCCGCGCCCGAGAGGGACCATCGAGCGCCGGTGCGATCCATGCGGTCCTTGACGAGGTAGCGGCAGGCGCCCTCGATGACGCCCGTGGCGATCGGGAGGCCGTCACGGATGTACGCGGTGTACTCCATGAAGGCGCGTAGCTTCTTGATGTAGCCGGCAGCGCGCTCGAAGGTGAGGATCTTGTCGATGCTCGGCTCCAGCCGACGCATCGTGCGCAGGATGTCGGCGGCGATCTCGTTACCGCGCCGGCCTTGCATGAGCCACATCAGAAGCGTCGAGACCCAGTCCTCGCCGTCCTTCGTCCCATCACCGCAGGTCGCGTGCGCGACCTTCCAGAGGTAGCCGAGCACGTGGATCACATCGAGCACGATGGTCACGCTGACGGCGTGCTTCTTCGCCGCTTTGTTCACGAGCGCGAGCTGATCGGCGTTGCCGTCGACGAGCACGACGCAGCGGCGCTTCTTGTCGGGATCGCGCGTCAGCGCCTCCGCGAAGGCATCGTTGATGACCTTCTTTCCCCCGACGCAATGAGCTCTGCCCAGGGTTGTCGAACGGAGACAGCTTTCATGGCGGCATGTCCTTTGGAGTTACCGTACGAACTCTTTCGAGATGCTTCGCGAGATCGGGAAGGAGCGGCACGATGATCGAGGCGTAGGGGATGACGGTCATGATTGATTCGCCATCCACGCGCTGTGCAGGGCGCTCAGACGGCGATGAGCACGTTCAAGGCTCGGGCTGTTCGAAACCGCACGCCCCAACGACCATTTCGTCGACGCATCGAGGAGCCATCCCTCGTAGCCTGGCGCAGTCTTTCGCGATCGCCCTGGACTCGGAACGATCGCTGCACGAACCGAAGCCTTCGACGACGCGCGAGCCAAATTCACGATCGTTTGCTTCGGGTCATTCTCATCGTCCGGAGTGAGGGGGAGCTTCTGCATGGGAATACGGAGCGCTTCCGCGGCTGCTTTCCGGTCCGCGAGGAACCACGACTCGATGGCTCGGACGGCAATGCGGAGGGCGAAGAAACGGCCCCAAGTTTTCGGACGATTGGCGTGTAGCCATTCGGCAGCACACGAGGCGTCGTGATCGAGATCTCGGACGACGAGATGTGGAGCTCCGTGACTTGCGCGCGCGAATCCTACGATGAACTCTGCGAGGTCGTCTTTTCCCCTACGACTGAACAGAGGGGTACGGACCTGGAAGCCGCTCGCCTCGCAGAGGCGTGTGACGAACGGAGCGTCCGTGTCGCCTTCCACGGCGACCGTGATCACGACTTTGCTCCGAACCGGGCGAGCTGGGTGTACTCGTCGGGCCGCGTTAAAGCTTCGATATCCTGCGCGAGAGACATGTCGTTTTCCGTCGCGCGTACGAGCGCGTCGATCTCATCACCGCGCGTAACGGTGGTCTCTGAGCCCGTAGTTCGCAGAACGAGGATCTCCGACGGATCGATGCCTTTGTCCGCGAGCAAATCCGGTGAATGGCTCGTCATGACGACTTGACGGGTGTTCCGCGTCGCGACGTTCGCGAGGATGCGCGGCAACTGCCTTATCGCGGCGGGGTGGAGGGACAGTTCGGGCTCCTCCAAGAGGAGGGGCCCTCCGTCCTGATCCAAGTACCAAAGCAAGCCGATGATACGGAGGGTGCCATCGGAAAACGACGACTCTTGTTGCCATCCGCCCCGGGGACGCCAATGCATGTATTTTGCACGAATATGGGGGATGCCCTTATTGTCTTGAAACCATTCGATCTTCTCGAATTGAGGGAGAACGCTCTTGAGTGCTTTTTGAATGCGTCCGAGCCGCGCGTCGCGTGTTTTCTTGGGAACTTCCCCCATCGCCGCGATGAGGCCGGTTCCAAGACCTTTGCCGAAACGACGCGCATCCGCCGCGGAAGGCACGCGTAAGAGCTGCGGAACGACGTGGATGTACTCGGCCGATCGCAAGAAATCGCGCAGCGCCCGAAAGCGGGCGTTCGCCGAGCTCTGCTCGAGTGCTGTCGTGAGCAAGAGCTCCGGATCTTTCTTGTCGGCGGTGTCCGGACGACGCAGCACCTCGACGCCGTCGTGCTCAACACGCTCTTCGACGATGCGCGCCGGGCCCGGCTTTTGAGGCGTGCCGTCGGCTTTGAGGACGAGCCGATACCTCCACGATTCTCCGTCCACCTCTGCCGATATCGCGAGTGTTACGTCGGATTTGCCCCCTGCGTGGAGCGAACGAACCGAGCGAATCCCTCCCCGATTGGATCCTTGGAGCGCGTTGACGAGGCCCCCTCCCTGCGTCGCGAGCTCCTGAAGAAAGCGAAACGCGTCGAGGAGATTCGATTTCCCGGAGGCGTTCGGGCCGACGACGAACACCCGCGGCTCGAGGTCGACATCGACTTTTTTGAAGTTTCGCCAATTGTGAAGTTCCAGATGCGTGAATCGGGGCATGACGGTCAGCTCGCCTTTCGCCACGTGCTTCTTCTTTCGTTCTGGCTTCATCGTCGATACCGCTCCGCTTCCTTCAAACATCCTCGAAATAGTCGCCATCGATCTTCGGAATTCGCAGCGCCTTGTGGCTGACTCCGACCCCGTGGGCCATCATGAGCGCCGATAGCTGCGCGCCGTCGACGAGGACAATGCTTCCCCGCGCCCTTGCCGCGGCATCCCTCGCGTCACGTGTGAACGTGCTCGTCGTGATGAAGACGCCTTTCGATGCACTCTGCAACTGCAGTGCACCCATGAAGCCTTGGATCTCGGGGCTCCCGACGGTGTTCCTCCACCGCTTGGCTTGGACGTAGACCTTCTCGAGGCCGAGGCGATCGAGCGAGATGATGCCGTCGATCCCGCCGTCCCCCGAGCCGCCGACGCGCTGGAGATCCGACCGGCTCGTGCCGTAGCCCATCGCGTGGAGCAGATCGAGGACGAGTTGCTCGAAGAACTCTGGCGGCGCGCGTCCGATGTTCTCGAGGAGGTCACGCCCTACACTCTCACGGAGCTCGCCGAGCGCCGCTTCGATGCGCTCTTCGGGGCTCGCCTTGGCCGTCGTTTCCGGCGGTAGGTCGGTCGCGGTCGGCGCATCGTCGGTGGCATCCTTCTTCGGGCGCAAACGGAGGCTTCGATCGACATTGGAGAGACGCTCGACCTCCTCGTCGGAGAGCGTGCGATTCGCGGCCGCGTATTTCTGCCCTTCCGAAGTGAGCCGCCAGAATCCTTGCCGTGGGCTCGTCGAAAGCTCCGCGCGCTTCAGCCTGTCGTGAGCCCACCCGTTCCGGTTCTTGTAGATCGGCTGAACGCCGCTCGGGACCCGCTCCGCGCGATCGTCGGACGTCAAGCTGAGCGCGTTGGCGACCGCCTCATGCGCGTCGGCCGTGCGGACTCCGTCCGGATGCTCGGCGAGGCAGCGAAGGAGGGGCTCAATGAATTGGTCGTAGGTGGGGACGGTCATTTGGACTGCCTCCGTTCTCGGCGGGTCGTGGGTGCATTCATAACGTTGGCAGAGTCGGAATTCGGTAGCGCCTTCTTCAGAGCCTCTTCAAACGGCTTGAAGCTCGCGGGACAAGACGCGCACAGCGTTCTTGGGTCGCTCTCGAGAGCGATGTCTTCGAAGGTTCTCGCGTTCGGCTTCTGCCCCAATACGCGCGTCAGAACGTTCCACGGATGTTTCGATTTGGGATCGTCTGGATCTCCCCAAAGCTCTTCGGGCTTCGCGGGGACGGGAACGACTTTCCTGCGTGCGCCACTCGCCTTTTTTACAGCGACGACATCGCCGAGCGCCCAGGCCTCGATCATTCGACAAGGCGTCGCTCTCACGCACGCGACCGGATCCGCAACGGCCGCAAAGCCGTCATCGATCTCGGCGCGCATCGCGGCGAGCTTCTGCGTTCGCTCTCGATCCGACCTCTTCTCACCCCCCAACCTGTCAACGTCCTTGACGAAGACGAGGAGATCATAACCTTGCGACGATGCAATCGCCTTCGCCTTTGCCGCACGATCGCCGTGGCCGGGAAGTCGTGCTTTTCGGTCGAATCGGCCGATCACGGAGATGGACTGCGCGTCGATTTTAGCCTCGCGACCGAGCAGCTTTCGAATCATCGGCGGAAAGTAGCCCTCGGTCCGCGACGAAGCTCGACCTCGTCGCGGCGGTGGTGCGGGGTGCTCGAGATCGCCGAATTCGGAACGACCTTCCGCGACGAGCAGCACTTTGAGCGGAGCGTTCACCGGACGAGGCGCTCCTCGCCGACGTTGTACCAGAGCTCGCCTGGCTCGAAGTGCTCGCGTAGCTTCGCAAAGCCGTAGGTCTCGGGCAGTGGCGTGATGCGGATCGCGCCGGATTTGTTGCGCGTCACGATCTGCGTGCTCTCCGCGGGCACGTAGTTCAGCGTGATTGGGCTGTGCGTCGTCGCGATGATCTGCGTGGTCCGGCTGATCTCCTGGAGCAGACTCGTGACGCTCGCGATCAAGCGCGGGTGAAGGCCGTTTTCGATCTCGTCGAGAAGAACCAGACTCGGACGAGTCTCCCAGTCTGGGATCGACGCGACCGCCAACAGTCGGAGAAGACCGTCGCTGACCTGTCGTGCGTTGAACGACGCATCGCCGTTGCCCCAGCGCTCCGAGATCGTGAGCTTCTTCCAACCGTAAGGACTGCTCTTCGGCTCGATACCGACGAGGCGCGGGTAGTGGCGTTGGACCCGATCGATGAACTCCTCGAAACGCTCCTTGTCGCGGCGCTTGAGGCGAAATAGAAAGCTGGCGAGATCACCGCCGCGCGCACCTACCACCGGCGTCTCGCCGCGTGATGGCGCTCGAAGCAGCATCGGGTCGAGTGACCACAGCGGAAAGATCGTCTCCGCCCATGCTTTGAGCGCCAAGAGACCCGGGTACGCCTCGCGATCGGCTTTCGGATCCCGCGTGCGAAGCCAGGACTCCGTGAGCGTGATCGGCGGCTGCGTGAGGGGTTCGCCCGACGACTCGTCGACGACGGTGACGTTGCGTCCGACGCGGTTGAGAAGGAGATGTGCCGTCGAACCTTCGATGCGCTCGACCTTCTCGGCAGCGATGCCGGGACTGCGTCGCGCGCCGAGCGTGAGACTCCAGCGAAGGAGCTTCTCGCCGAGCTCGACGTCCACCGTGACGGTCATCGTCTGTTTCGACGACAGGAGATGCGGCAGATCCCTGTATTCCCACTCATGCGCTTGCAGAAGCTGCTGGATGTTGCCGCGAACGAGCGAGCCGAGGACGTCGAGCGCTTGAAGGATGGTCGACTTGCCAGCGCCGTTAGGGCCCGCGAGGAGCGTGAGCGCAGGCGTGTCGAGCGCGGGGGTCGTCCTTTTGCCTTCACCGAAGGCCTTGAAGCTCCGGATTTCGAGGCGCCGCAGCATGGCCCGTCCTTCGTAGCTCGCTCCGTGCGCCCGAGCCAATGGAAGCTCGATCTGTGTCGACGTATGCTCGGCTTTCAAGATGTGATCGCGCCATCGCTCGAGCGCTTCGCCGCGCTGCTTCGCCATGGACGGCTTTACGCCGAGGGCGATGAGTCGTGCGACGACGCCACCCGGAACACCATCGGATGAGAGCAGGTCGGAAAGGAGCGTTCCGATGGCGCTCGCGTCGATGGCGCGTCGGAAGACAGAGGCTTCTTTCTTCGAGCCCGTCGGCGTCGCGAGAAGCTCATGACCGCGGCGCGTGATTCGGAGTTTGCCCGCGTCGCGTCGTGCGAGGCCGAGCACCTCGGCCGCCTCGGCGTAGTAGCCGGGGTGGCGCCCCGGTTCGAGTCCCACGGCGGCGCCTGCGTCGGAGATTTTCCGATGTTCGACCGCCGCCTGGAGCAGCGCGCGGAGCTTCGCGAGCGAGCTTGCGTAAGGGACGAGCGCTTTAGCCATGCGCGCTCCGAGCGCGGGGGCGACCTCGCTTTGGTTTCGTGGTCGACGCCGCCGGCGCATCGGAGGACGCGAGCATGGTGGCGGCGGGGTTGTCGTTTGGGTCTTGGGGGACGAGCTCGCCGCGGAACGCTTTGGCGAGCACGCTTCGCTCCAGGTCCGCGCAGCCGCGCCCGAGTGCAGCGACATTGTCTTCGGCCGCGTAGGCGCGCTGCAATGCCGCCTCGACAAGATCGAGAACGATCGACTGCTCTTTGATGGGCGCCAATGGAACTGCCCATGACCGCATCCGTTCGGAGGTCAGGTGGAGGATACCGAGCCCTGGCGCCATCGCCGCAAAGTCCCCGAGCATCGCGTTTCTGAGGAAGGCACCGTGCAGCCAACGCCCAGAGACCGACGACGCACTCCAGGAGCGGACTCTGAGCACCGTCGCCTGGAAACAACAACCGGGTATCTCACCCCGCCAGAGAGCGGGCTTACCGACTTCGGTGGGGCTCCCGGACGCTTCACTGAGAACTACATCGCCTGGTTCGAGGGACACGCTGGCGGGATCAGCAAAGCCCATCGTCTTCACGTCGGAGAGGTTCAACCCGCGCCACGTGATGTTCGCAGCGCGGACGTAGGGGTACTCCGCCTCGTTCGCGTACTCCGGTGCACGCCGTTGTCCGAGTTGAATTGATGCAAGCTCCGAAACGCTCGCCCAACACCAGCCTTCCGGAAGCTCCGGCAGGCCCGCGGTCTCCACCGGCACCGGCTCCTTATACTTCGACTTCCACTTGTCTTCAGTGGGGGGCTTGCCTTTCGCCTTCAGCTTGGCGAGTTCGGACTCTTCCCACTTCTTGCGGCGTTCGGTGCGGATGCGTTCGAGGAGCTTCGAGGCGGGCTCGACGTCCTTGTTCTTGGCACGCCAGTCCGCGGTGAGATCGCCGCGGAAGGCCGCTGCGAGGATCGACTGGCGGAGCCTTTCGAGAAGCGGCGGCACGGCGTCGAGCGCCTCGCGCGCGCGGCGGCTCCGCGCCTGGATGGCTCCGAGCTTCGCGACGATGCGGCGCTGCTCGTTGAGGGGCGGAAGCGGCAGCGCGGTCTCGCGCACATCTCGTGGACGAACAGCGGGATACAGCGCTCCCTGAACGAGCCCCGACATGCGCTCAACGAAGCTAGGACTCCTGACGAACGCGAAGAGCCATGCTGGTTCGCATCCGATGGCACGAAGTACATCAAAACCAGTCGAACCGACGCTGCCATCGAGTGACTCTGGAACCACAGCGACGGCGTTCAAAGTTGGTCGTGTCAGCGAAACCAGCACGTCTCCATGGCGAAGCATCTGACGCGCACGGCTTGGAGCGGCCTTCGCAGAGACGCGACTGGGCTCGACGATGGACTTGCGTTGGTTATCTACGCTCCCGATGTCGACATAGACGAACTCCTCCTTTGGAGCGCCCTGGAGGACTTTCGGGAGGCACACCTCCCCAACTGTCGCGACTCTCCATCCCTTCGGAAGCTCGCTCACGCTCCCAGCTCCACTTGCAGCGCCTGCATCTCCGAAGAGGCCATCCCGATCCGATCCGCCTCACCCATTAGGCATTCCCCGCTGTCCCGAACCAATCCACCAGGCGCTCCGAGAGCCGCCCGAGCGCCGCGCCGTTCTTCAATCTCTCGAGCGACAGGTCTTTCGCGAGCTCTTCGAACAGCGCTGGTCCGCTCTTGAGTTTGTACGCGCGGAGCGCGCTCCCCCAGCTCGCCTTCGGGTCCTCCGCACTCACCGGGATTGCCCGCGGAGGCTCACGGCGAACCCTCGCGAGCAGCTCGAGAACACGCGTCCACGTGGGCACGAGCGCCACCTCGAGCTCGGGCTCGAAAACGATGGCCGCGACGCGTTCACGAGTGATGCCCGCGCGCAGCAGCGCGTCCACCATGTCCGACTCGAGGCTCTCGCGACAGCGCGCCTCGGCGCCGGAGCCATGATGATCCACGACGATCACGAAGCGACACGTTGGGAGATGAAGAAATGGCGCGAGCGCCGCGGTCGGCTCTCGTGCGACGCGTGCATCGTGCATGGGGTCGCGCACGGCCTCCCAGTCCTCGTTGCGAAGGCGCAGGCACCCTCGCTCGATCCCTCGCTCGATGAGGCCGGTGATGAACCGCTCGGCATCCGCGTCGGCAAAGAGAACGACCAGCTTGAGGTTGCCCATCAAAGGACTCCCGTGGCGAACAGATCGGCGGGCACGACCCTTCCTTTCCAGCCGGCGACTTCGGCGACCTCGTCACCGCGGCGAATCTCCGAAAACCCGAGTGGCGCCCGTTTGAAGACGAGGAGCTGATCCATCGACGTCTGCGCGAGGAACACGGGCGAGTGCGTCGCCACGAAAACTTGCGTGGCGACCATCTGCGAGAGCGCCTGGAACACGGATTGGATCGCGAGCGGGTGAAGCCCGTTCTCCGGCTCCTCGACGAGGTAGATTCCTTGGCGCTCTTCGGTCTCCGCGAAGGCGAGGAGCGAAAGGGCCAGGAGACGGAGCGTGCCGTCTGAGAGGAGCCACGACGGGACGGGATCAAAATGTGTCCCATCGAACCGCGCGCGGAGGACGACGTGCCGATCTTCAGGCCGCTCCCAGGTGTCGATCGCCGTGAGCCCGGGGACGGCATCCGCGACGTGCGCAACCCACTGGTCGAATGCGACGCGGTCACGCTTCTCGAGCTCCCGCGCGGCCACCGCGAGGTTCGATCCGTCGCTCACGAGCGCCGTCGGGCTCCGCGGTGGCGACGGCATCCGGAGCTTGTGCGAATCGAGCTCCACGATGCTGACCCCATCGCGCAGGAGGTCGCGGACGGCGATCGCGCCCGGAAAGCGGTCCGTGTCCTCGGGAATGTTGCCGAGCGCCGAACGCGTCCGGCCGAAGCGGAACAGATTGCTCCAGCTCGTCTTCTCGTCCTGAAAGTAGTCCTTCCCCTCCGATGCTTTGCCGACGATC
>JBGAHN010000182.1:0-11458 GCA_044226145.1 Labilithrix sp.
CGTCGCTCCCCCTCGCGCCCGGCGTCGAGAGCTTCGCGCGCGCGAAGTTCGAGCGCCCCGGCAACTTCGGTCGAACGTGCCCCCACGTCGTCGACGCGTTGCGCGCGGACGCCGACGCCTGCCGCGACTCGCAGCGCTTCGAGGAGGCGCTCCGGCTCTACCGCGAAGTCCTCGCGCGCGACGCTACGGACTTCTCTTCGCGCACGTCGATGGCGGTGATCGAGCGCCGCCACGGCGACCGCGAAGCCGGCGCCCGCGCGCTCCTCGACATGGTGCAAGATGCACGCATTCCGCGGACGTACCGCGATCGCGCGGGCGATGCGCTCGCGGACGCCGACTTCATCGACGGCCGCTTCGATCGAGCCGCGGCCCGCTACGAGGCCCTCGCCGCGCAGGCGGTCGACGAAGACGCCGTTCGCCACCTCGAGGTCAAAGCGATCGGCGCCCGCGACGAGGCGGCGCGCCCCGCCGTTCGCGCGCTCCTGCTCGGGGACGACCGGCACGGCCCCGATATCTTCGACGCCGGCGTTCGCCTGGGGGCGTGGTCGGCCTCGGACGATTCGCCGCTCGCGAGCTACCTCGTCGGTCGAAACCTCGCGAGCCGCGGCCTCTACGACGAAGCCGCGCGGGCCCTCGACCGCGTCGTGACACGGCTACCCGCGATCGGCTCGAAGTCCGTCGCGCGCGAAGCCTTGCGCCAGCGCGCCGTCGTGGCGTGCGCCCTCGGCGATCGGAGCGGCGTGGAATCGGTGCGCGCCCGCGTGGCCGCCACCGATGGCCCGTTCGAAGGGCGAGGAAGTGGCCGTCTCGACGCGACGCGCGCGCTGCTCGATCGTTGTTCGACGCATTGAGCCGCGTTTCGCCACGTCTCACCACCTCCGGTGCCTCGCCGAACGGCCGATCGCGCGCTACACTTCGTCGAGCGGGCTCCCTCGCACGGGGCTCCTTCGCTTCATTTCTCGGAGAATCGGAAATGCTTCGGTCGCTTGCTTTCGATCGCCGGAAATCGGCGCTCACCTCCGGATGGTTGGGATCGTTCGCCGTCGTCGTTGCTGCGTGCGTGACGTCGTCGGACGCGCCCCTGGGTACGTCGCCCGACGTCGACGCTTCGACCGACGGCGGCGGCGAGACCGAGGCATCGTCCCCGCCCACCTCCGACGGAGGTGACGAGCCGGGGTGTGGCAACGGGCGGACGATCTGCGGAACCTCGTGCGTCGATCTCGCGACCTCGAAGGAGCATTGCGGCCGTTGCGATCACGACTGCGGGGGAGGCGAGTGCATCGACTCCGTGTGCCAACCCACGATGCTCGTCGAGTCCCTTCCGTCCACCGCGGCGCTCGACGTCTCCGACGATGCCTTCTTCTTCACGAAGGAGGGCAGCGTCCTTTCGTGCCCGACGGCGGGTTGCCCGGAGGTCCCCAAGGTCCGCTGCACCGTCCAGGGCATGGCCGATGATCTCTTGCTCGTGAAGACCGCGCTCGTCGTTCGGGTCCTCCCGAAGACGTCGTCGACCCAGCGCGCGCTGTTCGCTTGCCGAAGCGACGTCGAGAGCGAGCCGGTGACCCTCGCGAACGGGTTGTCCGAGGGGGTCGACGCCGTGACGAGCAACGCCGCGGGAGGCGTGTCCTGGGCGACGTCCCTCCTCGCCGGGACCGAAGTTCAATCGCGCCTCTACGTCGGGACTTGCTCCGACGCCGGATGTTCGAGCAACGGGATCCTGACCTCGGCGTCGTTCGCGACCGATCGACTGGCGGCGAACGACACCGACGTGTTCTACCGTAGCGCATCCCAGTCGACGTTCGGGCCCGCCCAAGATCTCTGGCGGTGCGGCATCGCCAACGGAGGTCAGCAGCCGAAGAAGATCGGAAGCATCAACGGTGAAACCAGGGACACCATCGCGATGCGCGCGTTCGACGCCGGCCTCGGCGTCGCGATCAACACCAACAACGGCAAGACCTTGCAAGGGCAGCTCTTCGTTTGCCGGCAAGGCGCGATGGGCCAAGCCTGCGACCTCCTCGGAGATCCGCTCCCGGAGCTCCGAGATTTCACGGTCGACGCCGATCGCCTCTATTTCGCGGGCGAAAAGTCGATTTGGACGTGCCCGCGCGAGGGCTGCAAGGGGAGCCCGCCGATCCTCGCCAAGTCGGTGGCCATCGCGAACGACTCTCTGCGGACGACGTCGAAGTACGTCTATTGGCTCGCGGGCAAGGACGAGCGCGCCGTCTGGCGCGTCGCGAAGCCCTGAGTCGACCGCGCCGTCTGCCGTCCCGCGAAGCCTCGAAGGAGCGCCTCGCGACGTCGGCGGTTCACGCGTCGTCGTCCTCGTCGGTAAACTCCGCGAGCCGCGCGAGCACCGTCCCGCAACGCGCGCACTTGCGAAGATCGATGTCGCGCGCGCGTTTCCATGCGACGACGAGCGGCGCGATCTCCCGCGCGGCCATTCGTCCGGCGCTGTCGAGCGCCGTCCACGAAGCGCCGTCGTACGACGCCCCGCACGTCCCACAAGTCTTCCGAGCCTCCGAAGGCGGAGACGTTTCCTCGGACGACGGCGGCTCCTGGCGGGCGTTCGGCTCCGAGGTTCGCCGCCACGGCATCAACTCCATCCCATCGCTCGGAGCAACTCGCGGGCATCGCTGGCGGTGAGCTTCCCTTCCGCGACGTCACGGAGCACCTTGTTCAAGTCTTCGTCCGAAGGCGCGCGCGCAGGCCCACCCTCGTCGGCCCCCGCCGGCGCCGTTCGGTAGGGCGTCGCCGCCTCGGGCGTCCCACGGTGGACGCTCGGCGCCCACGCCCTTCGCGACGTCGTGACGCGAATGCCTCCGAGATCCGCCTCGACGGCGAGCGTGGCCGGCGCGTCTCTCACGGACTGGAAGTCGACGCGCGCCGAGCCCATCGCCGTGCGCGTCTCGATGCGCACCGGCAGGCCCTTCGCCAGCTCGACGCGGGCGGCGCCCATGTTCGTGTGGATCCTGTGGGTCCCGGGATCGAGCGACAGGATCTCCATGGAGATCGCGCCGGCGCTCGTCGACACGTCGACGCTCCCGGCGATCGATCGTCCATCGATGCGGCCGGCGTTCGTGGAGAGGACGAGCCGCCCGCGAACGTCGGCGAGCTGCATCGTGCCGGCGTCCGTCGAGATCTCGAGGTGGCATCCTTCGAGGCGCTCGACGTTCACGCGCGCACCGATCGATCGGACGCGCGCATGGATGGCAGGGGGCACGTGCAGGACGACGTGCGTCGGGAAATGCCCGTGGAAACGCGAACGCGTCCAGAACGGCCCTTCCCAAAAGCGCCCCGCACCGAGGCCGTCTTCGATGACGCGGGCCACGCTGTCGATGCGCACGCGGGTGATGCCCTGGTGCGTGGTGACGTCGGCGTGCGGCGTCGCCCCCGTGCCCGCCACTTCGCAGTAGGGCTCTTCGCCCTGGGCGAGGGGAACGATCGACACGGAGGCGAAGTCCGTCTCGAGCTCGAGGGTCGGGTGCTCCCACAAGGGGAGCTCGGTGCGCACGGAAGCGGCCCCGCGCGCGCGTCCGCGCGGGTGATCGTGAAGGTGTCGATGCATGGGGATCTCCGGATGTCGGTGGGGCGCGGCCTCTCGCAGCGCGAGCCCGTCAGCGGCTCGAGGTGTTCGGACCACGCAAGGTTCGTAGGCGCTCGGCGGCGTCTTTCGGTGTGAGCTCACCGCGCGAGAGGCTCTCGAGCACGGCGTCGACCTGACGCGATCGCGCGTCCGAGGACTCCGTGCGCTTGGGCCGCGCGTCGTCGTGCTCGCCGCGTTTCGGACGCTCGTCGTGCTCGTCGTTCGAGCCGAGGGCTTGGACGACTTGTTCGAGGCGCGAAACGACGGTGGGGTACGACAGGCCGAGCTGCTGTTCGACGTCTTTGATCTTGCCTCGGCACTGGAGGAAGACCTCGACGAAGGCGAGCTGCTCGCGCGACAGCCGGCCGAGCCGACCCCGATCGAAGTCACCTTCGATGGCCGTGTGGCACGCGTCGCATTCGAGGCGCGCGATCCGCAGAGGCAACTCGCAGACGGGGCATTTCGACGGAGCTTGGCGTCGCACGAACCTCAGTCTAAGGGACGACTCATGAAAATCAATGTCGACATTGATTAAATTAATGTTTCTTCACGATTCGATTGCAAATGTAAACATTTTCAGGACTTTGGCCCTTTTCGAAGGAAGCGAACCAGCTTTTTTCCCGCGTGCGGGCGTTCTCGGCTGGAGCCACAAACGGCGACGGCCCGGCGGAAGCTCCGTCGGGCCGTGTCGATGTCGCTGCCGTCTCGGGGCTCACGCCATCTGGGCGTTGTTCCCGGCGTCGAGGGCGTCGACGTTGTCCGTCACGAGCGGTCCGTTCTCCTGCATCAGGACCGTCGATCCATCCGGCGGCTCGTAGGCCGGACGCCCGACTTGCCGGATCTCGAGGCTCGGGAGGAACGCGGGGATGAGGTAGCCGCGCATGATCCACCACCAGAAGCTCGACCAGTTCAGGTCGGGGTGGATCTGATCGGCGATCTTCGCGTGCAGCTCGGGGAGCTTGCTCCAGTGCGCGCCCGGGTGTTCGTGGTGGACGGTGTGGAGCCCGTTGTTGAACACGAGGAAGTTGAAGACGCGGCCCGTGATGTTGCGCGAGTGATTGTGCTCCGACCACGGGTCGGCCTTCACGTGCTGCATGTAGTTGAACCACATCATCGTCCACATGCCGAAGAGCGAGGGACCACCGTACGAGAGGACCCAGAGCTTGATGCCCGCCGCCCAGCCGTAGAGGGCCACGGCGAGGACGAGGAGCCCGACGAGCGCGCTCCCCCAGATCGCGTACTGGTTGAAGATGTGGCGGTGCAGCTTCGGGTTCGAGCGCTTCGCCTTCGCGATGTACTCCTTGATCGGACCCGACTGGTAGTACGCGGATACGAAGAAGTACGACACCGCGACGTACCAGGTGTTGCGCGTCGTGTGCCGCCACGTGATCGTCGCGTCGCCCGCGCGGTTGACGTGCTTGTGGTGATTGAGGTTGTGCGTCGGCACCCACGCGAACGTCGGGTAGCCGTAGAAGAGCGAGATCCAGGTCGCGAACCACGAGTTCACGCGCCGGTTCTTGAACGTCGGGCAGTGATTGTGGTTGTGCGCGATCGTGCCTGCCGCCATCGCGAAATAGAAGCTCAGGGGCCACAAATACGTGCTCAGGCTCGGGTTCACGTACTGAGCGATGAGGACCGCCGGCATGAGGGCGGCCCACAGGAGCGTTCGGTAATCGGCGGGGTTCTTCGGTCGCATGCGGTTGGGCAGCGTTCTAGCGGTCGACCGGGGTTGCGGCAAGGTCGCCATGGCGCATTCGTCCCGCGAAAGACCCCGCAAGCCAGGCCTTTTCGAGATGCATTCGGGTTTGACCCGAAGGGGCTGCGCAGCAGGGTTCGCGGGCGGCCGAAACGGGACGAGGAACCCCCGCCGGGCGGGAAGCGAGCGGGTTTCGTGCGGTGCGCGGGCAAGGTCGTTCGTGGTTCCGCGCGGCTTGCGTAACGTGGTACGCACGGGACGGATAGGACGTTCAGGTAATGTTCGTTTCGTCGTTTCGCATTCGTACGAGCACGCTCTTCGTCGCCGCCACCGTGCTGGTGGCGTGTGCCTCACGCCCGACGACGGCGCTGTCGTCGCCATCGTCGCCGTCGTCGCCGGGCCCCGCGCAGAAGCGTGCGGATGGGAAGGGCGCGCCCCTCGAGAGCGCGTCGCCCGTCGTGGGGAGTCGTCCGGCCGTCGTGGCGGATCGCGCGTCGCCGTCCGCCACGCTCCTGCCGCCGCCCCCCGCGGCGCGCAAGCCTCAGCCCCACACGTACTTCGGCACGACGGTCGTCGACGACTACACGTGGCTCGAGGATCCGAAGAGCCCGGAGACGCAGGCGTTCGTCGACGCGGAGAACGCGTACGCCCAGGCGTTCCTTGGAGGAATCTCCGAACGCGCGCGCCTGCACGATCGACTCGAAGCGTTGATGGGTCAGAAGACGGCGTCGTTCCTCGCCGTCGCGAGGCCACGCGCGGCCAAGGGGCTCTTCGTCTTGGAGGGGCATCCGCCGAAGCAGCAGCCGATCCTCGTCCTGCGAAAAGAAGAGGGCGGCCTCGAACGGGTGCGCGTCGTGGTCGATCCGAACGGCATCGACCCCACCGGTGCGACGACGATCGACTTCTTCGTGCCATCGCCGAACGGCAAGCTCGTGGCCGTGTCGCTGTCGAAGGGTGGCAGCGAGAGCGGCGACGTCCACGTCTTCGATGTCGCGACGGGCAAGGAGACGCTCGACGTCACCCCGCGCGTGAACGGCGGCACGGCCGGCGGGAGCCTCGCGTGGAACGTCGACGGCTCGGGCTACTACTACACGCGCTACCCGCGCGCCGGCGAGCGCCCGGAGGTCGACCTCGATTTCTACCAGCAAGTCTACTTCCACAAGCTCGGCACGCCCGAGGCGAAGGACACGTACGCCATCGGGAAGGATTTCCCGCGCATCGCCGAGGTCGAGCTCCAGACGAGCGACGACGGGCGCTTCGTGCTCGCGCGCGTGGCCAACGGCGACGGCGGCGCGTTCGAGCACCACGTGCTCGTCCCGGGGGCGGCGGGTTGGAAGCGGATTTCGACCTTCGACGACGAGCTGTCGACGGCGACGTTCGGCCCGAAGGGCAAGCTCTATCTGCTCTCGCGAAAGGGCGCGCCGCGAGGAAAGATCATGGCGCTCGCGCCACCGTTCGACGGTCCGCGCGAGACCGTGCTCGAGGAGGGGCAGGGCGTCGTCGAAGACATGGTGGTGACGCCGTCGTCGCTCTACGTCGTCGAGCTCGTGGGCGGACCTTCGCGCGTTCGCCGGCTCCCGCTCGACGTCAAACCCGAACCGCTCGCGCGCGAGAAGCCGTCGCCCCAGGGAACGAAACAGGCAACGAAGAAGAAGAGAGAGGTGCCGCCGCCGTCACCGCCGACGACGATCCCGGCGGGGGTGCGTGGGATCGCGTCCGCGGAGCTGCCGCTTCCGCCCATCGCGAGCGTGAACGACGTGGTCCGCGTCGGCGACGATTTGCTCGTGCGCGTCGGCACGTACACGAGCCCGCGATCGTGGCTGCGTTACGTCGCGCGGGAGCATCGCTTCGTCACGACGGAGCTCGTCGAGCCCGCGCCGGCCGACATGAGCGACGTCGAGGTCGTCCGTGAGCTCGCGCGCTCGAAGGACGGAACGATGGTGCCGATGTCGATCCTCCGGAAAAAAGGCGCGAAGCTCGACGGGAAGTCGCCGGCGATCCTGACGGCCTACGGTGGCTACGGCGTGAGCTTGAAGCCGCGCTTCCGCCCTTGGTACCGCGTGTGGCTCGATGCCGGTGGCGTGATCGCGGAGGCCAACCTGCGCGGCGGCGGCGAAATGGGCGACGCGTGGCACCGTCAGGGCTACCTCACGAACAAGCAGAACGTCTTCGACGACTTTCACGCCTGCGCGAAGAAGCTCGTCGATCTCGGCTACACGAACCCGAGCCAGCTCGCGATCACGGGGCGCTCGAACGGCGGCCTCTTGATGGGCGCCGCGCTCGTGCAGCATCCCGAGATGTACCGCGCGGTCGTCTCCGGCGTCGGCATCTACGACATGCTCCGCAGCGAGCTCAGCCCGAACGGCGCCTTCAACGTGACGGAGTTTGGCACCGTGAAGGACGAGGCGCAGTTTCGAGCGATGCTCGCGTATTCGCCGCTCCACAACGTGAAAAACGGCGTCGCCTATCCGGCCGTCCTCCTGACGACGGGCGCGAACGATCCGCGCGTCGACCCGTACCAGTCGCGCAAGATGACCGCGCGCCTGCGTGCGGCGACGTCGTCCGGCAGGCCGATCCTCCTCCGCGCGAGCGCGGGAACGGGGCACGGCATGGGCTCTCCGCTCGCCGAGATCATCGACGAGACGACGGACATGCTGGCCTTCTTCTTCCAAGAGCTCGGCATGCGCCTGCCGACCGATCCTCCCGCGCGCACGACGGCGAAGTGACTGTGGAAGCCTTCGATATCGGAGCTCCGGTGGACGGCGAGAGGAGCGTCGCAGGGACGACGAGGCGCATCGTCTTGGGCGACAACGCCGACGTGCTCCCGACGCTCCCGGAGGCCTTCGCGCGGCTCGTCTACATCGATCCGCCGTTCAACACGGGGCGCGTGCAAAAGCGCGAGCGCATGCGCGTCGTCGCGACGAAGGCGGGCGATGAGCCGAACGGCGGCGTCCGTCGCGGATTCGCGGGTCGCAGCTACGCGGTCGAAAAAGTGACGAGCTCGAGGTACGCGGACGATTTCGACGACTTCGAGTCCTTCTTGATGCCGCGCATCGAGGCCTCGCTCCGGTGCCTCTCGCTGGACGGCTCGCTCTTCGTGCATCTCGATTACCGCGAAGTGCACTACGTGAAGGTCGCGCTCGACCGCCTCCTCGGTCGCGATCGTTTCATGAACGAAATCATCTGGTCCTACGACTACGGCGGACGACCGAAGACGCGCTGGCCCGCGAAGCACGACACGATCCTCTGGTACGCGCTCGACCCCGAAAATTACGTTTTCGATTTCGACGCCATGGACCGAATCCCCTACATGGCACCCGGCCTCGTCTCCAAGGAAAAAGCCGAGCGCGGAAAAACCCCGACCGACGTGTGGTGGAACACGATCGTCCCGACGAACGGCCGCGAGAAGACGGGCTATCCGACCCAAAAACCGCTCGCCATCGTCAACCGCATCGTCAAGGTCCACTCGCGCCCCGGCGACGTGGTGCTCGATTTCTTCGCCGGCAGCGGCACCACGGGCGAATCGGCGGCCCTCCACGATCGCGGCTTCGTCCTGGTGGATTCGAACGAGGAGGCCGTCCGGATCGCCGCGCGTCGCCTCGCGCCCTATGGACCGGAGTGCGTGGGGTTCGATCCGGCCGGCTAATAGAAATTTCGATCAGTTGAGCCGAATGGAAGAATCTCGTCCGATCGATCTGCCCCGGAAATTATGGACCACCTGAAAGTCATAAATTTGACATTTTTCGAGGCGCTTCGGCGGCACGGGGAACGTGCGTGGAAAAGTCATAGAAAAATACACTTCCGAGTAGCAGCTGCCGCGTGCCTCGCAGGAGCATGCGCGCTTCCGAACGACAACGAAGGAAGCGCCGAATCCGTAAGGGAACAAGCTTCCTCACTCGTTTCGGCAAACTGGGGGCTATTGGCGAGCCCCGGATTCAATGCAGTACCGATGAAGGCCGTCTACTTTTTCGCCGGTAATATGCCGGCAGAGACGAACCTCCATACGGTTCGATCATCCGATCCGTCGAACGACTACTATTGGACGACGACGAAGAGCAGTCAGGCGCCTCAGCTTCAAAAAGTCAAAAATGTGGGTTTCAATGTAATCTCTGCACCCTATTTCGGTAAATGGTCTCATGGTCCGAGATTCTCCGACACGACTCAGGAGGCGTACATCGATCTCGCGAACCAGGCAAATGCGAAAGGTCTTCTGATCTTGCCGGCGCTGGAGAAGTCCGAAAATTGCATCAGCGGCCCGCCATTCGATCAATATGGTCTCGGTGGAGCAACGGCTTGGGACATTTGCCCGAATGTATTCTTCGATTCGACGACTTTCGACCAACAAGGTTTGCTTGTAAATACGCAAGCGTGGCTCGATCGTGTCATCGAAATTGTCGATCTACTTCTCGTCAACCCGTCGGCTCCGGGAAACTGGGCGCAGATTTACGACCGCAATGGCGTGCCTAGATATGCCATAAATATCAGTCATTCGGCCCAGCGTCGCGTTGCGGGCACGGAGACGGATCAAAGCGTGGCATACGCTTTGAGCTTGATTGAGTCAGCCGTGTACCAGCAAAGAGGTGTCAGGATCGGATTTACATTCGACACTTGGCTGGACAACGAAGACTGTTCGAACATGGTCGCTAACCCGTGCTACGTGAATGTGCGGCCGGGGACCGCCCCGACGACCAGGGACTACATGCTTGGTATTCAAGGGTTCGGAACCGAGCTGCAGTTCTTCGGTGCCGCAAAGGCTTACGCGTGCGCAGATAAAAGCAATCGTGTTCAGGGTTATGTCGTGAACGGTGTCACGAAGTATCAGACGAATGCCAATGCCTATCCTTCCGTGGTGAAGCAGATTTCGGATGGAAAGAAATCCTTCCTTAAATCGTGGATAGATTCGGGGGTCCCCGTCTATCTCGACGTGAGCCCGGGGTACGATGGAACGAAGGTGTTTGCGCCCTCGAATCCTATTTCAGACATTTGCACGACGACAGATCCTGGTGTGCTCTTGGGCGACAATCGGTCGGACGGCTCACTGATCTGACCGGTGGCGAAACGCGCAGGCGGAGTTCAAGGGACATGGCGTGAAAGGCGTCGTGTTCAACTCTTGGAACGGCTACACCGAGGGCATGGTTGCCGAGGACACGATCGAGCACGGGGACGTCGAGCGCAGGTGGCTTCACCGACTTTCTCCAAGCGGATCCTCGATTGTGTGACGCCTACCACTACGCCAATGGCGTGCGCGACTATCACGTCTTCGGATCCATCTGCGTCAAATATGGAGAGCCTGCGATCGGAGGTGAATACGGTACTCGCCTGGTAGGCAATGCCGTCGCATCGACGTCGCTGTCGGGCATCTACTATCAGCCCTTCACCTGCTGACGAATCTACTGGAATGGCAGCAGGCCATCGAAGTCCATGGCGCCATCTACAACGTTTTCGCTCAGCGCGGATACGAAGGTGGCTATGGGTATCCGACGACGGACGAGCTGCCGACGCCCTATGCATCGTTCGTGGGGACGCCGTGTCTGCGTCGTTACAACGACTTCACCGGTGGCGGAAGCATTTACTACAATGAGTACGGGACATATGCCGTTTGGGGAGCCATCAACCAGCGATACATCGCCGATGGTCGGGACCTGGGCTCTTGTGGAGCACCGCTGTCGAACGAATATTCTTACGGTGGCGGAGGGCGACTCGATCTCGAGCGCGGCCGCATCGAGTGGTACCCGTCGACGGGAACGCGCGTCTATTGCCCGTTTTGAGGTATGTTTGAGGTATGGAGGAGCGGGGCGCGACTGATCCGTCAGCCCCGCGCTCAACGCCGCCGATGGGTCACGGAGGGAGACGGCGGGCGTATTCTTTGAGTGCCGGGGTGTACTTCCCCGTGTTGAGGTTCCAGATCGCAACGAAGCGCGCTCGGCTGAAAAGGGGGCCCGAAATGACCAATTGAAGATCTCCGTAGAGCTCATGGAGAGCCGGATCGACGATGAGATTGTCCCCCGTCTCCACGGATTCGACGTAGCCTTCCGGTATCGCGCGAAAGAGGTGTCCACGGCCCCAGTGCTGCATCAGATCGGGGGCGGGCAGCCGAGCGATGAACGCGTCGCTCAGGCCGATGAAGTCTATCGTATGGAGGCCAGGGCCGTTCTTGAATCCGTAATAGCCGATGGCTC
>JBGAHN010000183.1:0-4521 GCA_044226145.1 Labilithrix sp.
GCGCACCTTACCAGAGAGCGGCGGCGTGTGCGTGTCCGGACTACAGCCAGAACGCCAGCGCGACGAGGTAGCCGATGCCGATCGCGGCGCCCGTGGCCGCGATCGAGAAGATGAGCTGAACGACGTCGACACCGCGCTTTTGCGGGAGTGTTTCGATGCCCTCGAGCGCGAGCCCCATCTTCTCGCCGATCTTCGCGAGCTGCTTCGGGCTCGGACCGGAAGCTCCTCCGTTCTTCTTCGTCGGCGCGCCGCCGGGGCGGGTGAGGGTTCGACGCGCCTCGGACGGCCCGCGGAACGCAACCCAGAAGACGATGGGACGAACGAGGTGCTCTTTGCCGCGGACCCGCCCGCGGGGAGGGACGAGGGCCGTCGTGTGGCAGTAGTTGCACTCGACCGTACGTTGGTTGACGGGCGGCAGGTTCGCGCCACACGTCGGGCAGCGAAGGATCTGGAGGCCTTCGGCCGTCTCCGAGATGCGGACCTCCTGGAGATCGAGGCGGTGCGCTTCCCCGCAGAGCCCCGCGAGGCCGTCGATCGTCGTGGCGAGCGCGGGCGGCGTCTCGAAGCGGCCGGTCGCGCGGCAGCCGTGGCACGTCGTCGTGAGGACGTTCCGATCGGCGTGGACGTGCAGGAGCGCCTTGCACGACGTGCACACGGGGAAGCCGGCGGTCGCGTCGATGCGAAAGCGGCTCTTCGTGCGCGTGGCGAACGTCTTCGATCGGCCGATGGCGCGGTGGGGATGGTCCTCGCCGATCCAGATCTCGGGATCCGCGAAGCGCCCTTCGGGGCCGGGGCCGGCCAGATCGGCGACGCCGTGGGCGAACGCGAGGGCGTCGGGCCAAGCGTCGTCGTCGATGCGCTGGTAGGAGCCGCATTGCACGCACGGCGCGCCGTCTTCGACCGTGACGCCGTCGAACGGCGAAGCGAAGCCGCACGAACGACACGTGAAGGATGCACGTATCGCCGCGAAGTAGACGTCGCCGAGCGGCGGCGTGAACGTCCGCCGAGGCACCTCGCCGAGCGGCGCTTCGCAGTGCTCGCAGCGCGCGCGCTCGATCGGCGCCACCACGCCGCAGGACGTGCACACCGGGACGCGCGTGGCCGTGCCGTTCATCGACGAACGAGGCTACTTCAACGCTCGCCCGCGGGGACCTCCGACCGCGCGTGGCGGTGCTTTTTTTCGGCGCCGTCGATGTGCGCCCGACGTGCGCTCGACGTGTACCCGACGCGCGACCGAGCTCGGCCCAAGAGGCGCTGCGGTCGACGCCGTGGGCCACAAAGGGTTGGTGATTCCGCGCTCGTTTCTTATCATCGAGCCGTGAAGATCTTTTCGACGGACGGCGAGTTCGCCTTCCTCAGCGTGGGCCAATTCGCGCTGGGGATCATCGCGATCGGCCAAGTGGCGCGCGGTCTCGTCGCGATCGGTCAAGTCGCCGTCGGCGTCCTCGCGCTCGGACAGGTCGCCGTGTCGATCGTCGGGGCGGGCATGGTCGGCATCGGGGTCGGGTGGTTCGCGGGGCTCGGCCTGGGCGGTCGCGGCAAGTGCTTGCGGCTCATCCCTCGTCGCGATCCGCCGCGGGTGGTCCCTC
The DNA here is from genome assembly GCA_044226145.1 of Labilithrix sp. GTDB lineage: Bacteria > Myxococcota_A > Polyangia > Polyangiales > Polyangiaceae > Labilithrix. The sequence goes on from JBGAHN010000183.1 coordinate 1,590, forward strand.
CGCTCGTACGCCCCGACGAGCTCGCCGGAGCCGGCACGGGCTGCGTCCGCGCCTCGGTCGTCCCCGGCGTCCGCGCTCCCAGGCTCGCCGTGGCGGGGCAGGCGTTGAAGGTGCGGCTCACGCCCCGCCTCGTCGGCGCTCTCGACCGCGCGCGGTCCCGTGGTCACGCGGGCGAGGTCTACGCGTTCGTCCGCTCGACCGACGGCGGGCTCGTCTGCGATCGCGTGGCGGAGGTGCCGGGGCAGCGTCGCGCGATCGGCGTCGTGACGAACGCCGTGCGGCTCACGCTGCTCGCAGGGATCGCCATCGCGTGGTGGGGCATCGCGCTCCTTTCCATCGGCGCCGGGTCTCGATGAAAGAGGCGACGCGGCCCATGCCGCTCTCGGGGAAACGCATCGTCGTCACGCGCGCTCGCGCGGCCTCGGACACGTTCTCGGCGCACCTTCGCGACCGCGGCGCGATCCCCGTCGTCGTCCCGACGATCGAGGTGCATCCCCCCACGGATCCGACGGGCATGGTCGAGGCCGCGTCGCGCGTCGAACGGTTCGACTGGGTGGTGTTCACGAGCGCGAACGGCGTCGAGGGGTTCGTCGCCGAGGTCCGCCGGCAGGGGCGCTCCGCCGAGGTGTTCGCGCGCGCGAAGATCGCGGTGGTCGGACCGGGGACGGCGTCGGCCCTCGAGCGGGCGGGTCTCGCCGCCGAGCTCGTCGCGCAGGATCATCGTGGCGAAGGGCTGGCCGAGGCGTTGACCGCGCGGTTCGCCGACGAGGTTCCTCGACCGAAGGTCCTCCTCGCGCGCGCGGAGGTGGCGCGCGACGTCGTGCCGGACGCCCTCCGCGCGATCGGCTGCGAGGTCCTCGTCGCGGCGGTCTACGCGACGCGTTCGCCGCCGCCGGAGTCGTTCGACGCGCTCCTCGCGATGCTCGAAGAGGCGCGGATCGACGCCGTCGCGTTCACGTCGTCGAGCACCGTCGTGAACCTCTGCGAGGCGTTCGGCGGTCGCGCACCGAGGCTCCTCGAGGGGGTCGTGGTCGCGACCATCGGACCGCCCACGAGCGCCACGGCGCGGTCGCGAGGGGTCCGCGTGGACGTCGAGGCACGGACATCGACGATGACGGGCCTCGTCGAGGCGCTGGAGGCTCATTTCGCGGATCGCCCGCCGTCGGGGAAAACGTCGTGAAATTCTTCGATGTACGTCGTGCGAACGGAGTTGCGCACGACGCGGCGTCACCGGTGCACGAAGGCGCTCCCGCAGAACGGCCTTTCGCCCGTCCATGCGATTTGACAGCGGGGTCCGCTACGCGTCACCCTACCGGCCTCTCCGAATGGCTCTGAGCACGCTCATCGTCCAGCGCGGGATCGCGACGATTCGCGAGGTCGAAGAAGCGCTCGCTCGCCAAGTTTTGTACGGCGGCGATCTGGCGACCAACCTGCTCGAGGTCGGCCCCGTCGACGAAGCCGCGCTGCTCGGCGTCGTGGCCGAGAGCGTGGGGCTCCCGACGGCGCCGGTGGGATTGTTGCCGCTCGCCGACGTGGAGGTCCTCCACCTCATCGCCGCGGAGGTCGCGGGCGAGCGGAGCTTCGTGCCTCTCTCCATCGAGCAGGGGGCGCTGGTCATCGCGGTCGCCGATCGCCCGTCGAAGGAGTCGCTCCGCGAGCTTTCGTTCGCGCTGTCGTTGCCGATCGTCCCGCGGATGGCGCTCCATGTGCGCATCCGGCAGGCCATCGAGCGCGCCTACGGGGTGGCGCTCGACCGTCGGTGCGAGCGCCTCGTCGCCCGGCTCGAGGGGAGGGACGTCGGCCACTCGAGCTTGCTGCCGACCCACGCGCGCGCGGAGCTCCGATCGCCGCCGCGTCCGCCGAGCCACGTCCCGCCCGTCGCGATCGACGATCCCTCGCGGCGTCTCCCGACGACGACGGCTCCGGCGCCGCAGCGCCCTTCGGCGAAACCCACCGGCGCGCCGCCGCCGCGCGACGCGGGATCGTCGACGTTCGTGCGGGACGGTCGCGCGCCGCCGGAGCGGACGGAGCGGCGAAGGCGTGGGCCGCTCACCTCCGATGTCGCCAAGAAGGAGCTCGGCGAGGCGAGCGAGCGCGACGCGATCTTCGACGTCGTGTTCGATTTCTCGAAGCAATACTTCGACTACGCGGCGTTCTTCACGGTGCAGTCCGACACGGCCGAAGGGCGCGACGCGTTCGGTGAAGGTGCGGCGCGCGAGCGCGTCGGTCGCATCGGCGTGCCGCTCGAGGCGCCGGGCCTCCTGTCGATGGCGCGGCTGCAGAAGACGGCGTTGGTCATGCGGCCGTCGCCGCGTGGGCCCGACGCGATCCTGATGGGCGATCTCGGTCGTACCGATCGCACCGAATGCGCGGTCGTGCCGGTCGTCGTGCGCGGTCGCGTGGTGGCGCTCTTCTTGGGAGACGGCGGCGCCGAAGGCGTCGACGCCACGAGCTTGGCCGAGGTGACGCGGGTCGTCGGCTTCGCGACCGCCGCGTTCGAGCGGCTGCTCTTGCAGCGCAAGCAGGGAGGCGTGCTCCCGCGACCGACGGAGGAGGCCGCGCCGACGGGACGAGCGGCGGGTGCGGCGGCGGGGCCCATCGTCCGCGAGACCCCGCGGAGCCAGACCCTTCGGAGCCAGACCCCCCAGAGCGAGACCTCTCAGAGCGAACCGCCGCGGAGCCAGACCCCCCGGAGCGAGCTGTCCCGTAGCCAACCGCCGCGCAGTCAAACCCCGCGGGACCAGCCGACGACGCCCGCGCCGCCGATGGGTACGTGGCCGACGACCGACGAGCTCGCGCGGCCGGTGAGCGAGCTCGCGATGACCCTCGACGCCGAGCCGGCGCCGTTGGATCCGTCGGACTCCGACGCGACGTTGACCTCTCCCGTGGAGACCGAACCGCCGCCGCCGCCGAACGTGCTCGTCGTGCGTCG
>JBGAHN010000183.1:4539-10928 GCA_044226145.1 Labilithrix sp.
GGCGCCCATCCCTCGCGAAGAGCCGGGGATTGCTCCGTCCGTCGACGAGGTGACGCCGAGCCGGTCGTCGCGCCGCCGCGCGGAGGCTCCGCCGCTCGAGTTCTCGTCCGCCAAGACGCCGTCGTTCGAGCCCGATCCGTTCGGTTCGAACGCGGACGAACGCCTCTGGATGGCCGAGATTCGGGGCGACGCGTCCGAGAGCGTCGAGAGCGTCGAGACCATCGATCGGGCGAACGATCCCGACGCCACGCCGCTCGCGCCTCCGGTCGATCCTTCGCACGATCCCGACGCCACCCCGGCGGCGCCTTCCGTCTCCACGATCGACGCCGACGCGCCGGCGATCTCCGCGCCCGCGGCCGCCCCGCCGTTCGTCGCGAACGTGATCTTCTCGCGGACGCGCGTGATGCCGCCCTCGGAGCATCGGATCGCCGTCGCCGCGCACCGTCCGCCGATCCCGAGGACGGACGGCTCGCGCGAGCTGCCGTCGATCATCGTGGACGTGATCCCGGAGTACGCGTCCGTCGTCGCGAAATTGCTGGCCGATGGCGGCGAAGCCGAAGAGAGCACGCTGCTCCGCGGCGGCGAATCGGCCATGCCAGCAATCATGCAGCACTTCCCGGGCCCCGTGCGCATCGACCTCCCGCTCGAGAGCTCCAGCGCGTGGCCACGCGCGTCGGAGTGCGGCCCCATCCTCCGGATCATCGCGCGCCAGCGTCGCACGGCGCTCCCGTTCGTCCTCGGCTACGTCGAAGACGTCGACGCCGAGCACCGGTTCTGGGCCACCTACCTCCTCGCCGAGCTCGCGTACGTCGAAGCCATCGATCCGGCGCTCCACCGCTTGTTCGACGAGGAGCCTCGCGTTCGGCGGGCCGCGCGCGCCGCGCTGATTGCTTTGGCGGACATGCACCCGCGCCAGACGATCTCGCGGCTCGGCGAGGTGGCGTCGCACGAAGGCTCGCCGGGGTGGCAGCGGCTCGTCGCCGTCGACGCGCTGGGCGCCACGAAGGAGCCGCTCGCGGTCGAGGTCCTCCTCCCGATGTTGCGCGAGGACGATCGCTCGTTGGTCGAGGCCGCGCACCGCGTGCTCGTCGCGCTCACGCTCCAGGACTTCGGCGAATCCGCGGGTCGATGGGAGGCGTGGTGGCGCGAGCACGAGCAAGCCCACCGCATCGAGTGGCTCATCGACGCGCTCGCGCACGACGAGCTCGCCAACCGCGCGGTCGCCTCGGAGGAGCTCGCCTTGCTGACGAAGGAGACGTTCGGTTACGCCGACGATCTCCCCAAGCGCGATCGCGAGCGCGCGCAGGCGAAGTACCGCGCGTGGTGGAGCAACGTCGGCCGCATCCGCTTCCACCGGGACGACACGCGTCTTCGCTGAGCCCGATCGGTCAGGTTCGCTACTGGCAATAGTGGAGCCGCACGCGAATCGCGTCGACGCGGGCCCCGGCGCCGAACTGCGAGCTGTTCGCCCGAAACGAGAAGAGCACGCCGAACGCCGGCTTGTTCACGATGGCCCCGGTCAGGGCGTCGTCCCACGTGTCGGTCGCGTTGCCGTAGGCGACCGTCGTCATGGTCGACGTCCAGGTGCCGCTCAACGTCCGCGAGCCTTGGCTGTTGTCGTTGTTCTCGAGCCGAAGGCGAACGGATCCCTCGACGATGGAGCCACCTGGGCCAGGCCCGCTTTCGGTCGATGCGCGAACGATCTGGACTTCGACGCCTTGGATGACGGCGGCGTCGGACAGCGTGAACCCGAAGTCCCTCACGAGCAAGAACTGGCTCACGCTCGCGGTGGCGTTCGCGGTGGCGACCTTCCCGTCTTCGGCGAGGGCGTTCTTCGGAAAGGTCCACGCCTCGTTCGCGCTGAAGAAGGTGTCGTCGGGGTCTTGGTACACGTTCCCGGCGGCGCTCGGCGATTGGAACTCCGTCACGCCGCACGTCGGGCCGGTCGTCGCGTCTTCGAGCGACGCGTCCGTCTCCACGTCGGCGTCGCTCGCGTCGGTGATGCCGGCGTCATCCCCGGCGTCATCGCCACCGGCTTCGTGGCCGCCTGCGTCGTCGTCGGGGACGACCGCCCCGTCGTCCGCGAAGGTCGCGTCGGGCTCACCGTCCGAGGTGCCTCCGTCGTTTGCGCCGTCCGTCTCGTCTCCGCCTGGAGAGAGAGCCCCGTTCGTCAGCTCCGACAGATCCACCAGGCTGCACGCCGCCAGCGAGAGGGCACCCATGACCATCGCCGCGCGGCGAGTTCCCCGTGACATCCGAATCATTCGCGAACGGTAAAGATGCATGGGAGGTCCACCCGCACGTGGCGCTGGCCACATCGATGCCGATGGTAACGTACGACGGACCTCGTCGATATCCATGAACCGACGTCCAATGCCGGTCGATGGTCGAATACATTATTTGATGTATTCGTTTCTTTGTTTGATGTCGTGATGCTTGCGACCGTCCTACGCGCCGCCCGAAATCCGCGCGCGCCAATCGTTCGGAAGATCAAGGAATCCGTCGTTGTAGAGGACGTCATAGACCGCGTCACACACGACCTCGCACAGGCCGCTGAAGATCTCCGGATCGGCGACGAAGCGGATCGTCTCGGAGCGGAATTGACCCATCGTGTCACGAACTTTGCGCAGCATTTCGTCTTCCGTGTACGGAACCACCCGCATCAAGAACCGCTTCTCGAAGGCGCGGCGGAACGTCGGGAACGCGCTGGCGCTGATCTTGTAGCCCGCGCCGCTCGCGGCGTCGGCGAGGCGCGCTTCCTTGACGACCTCCCACGCGAGCTCGCCCAGCATCGGCGGCAGCTCCTCGGTGAAGAACTTGGTGAGGACCTCGTTGAGGTACTTCACGAGCGTGTTGAGCTCGGGGGTCGTGCGCGAGAGGAAATCGTTGCGAAACTCTTTGATGAGCGACGCGACGTGCTCTTTCGCGCGCTCCTTCACCTTGGGCGACGCGTACGGCAGCTTGTCGAGATCCGCGAGGAGCACCGGCTCGGCGCGCACGAACGCGTGGAAGAGCGCCTGCTCCGGGAAGCGCATGACCTTCTGCTCTTCGCTCTTGCCGCGGAGCTTCTCGTGCAGCTCGCTCTCGAAGAACACGCGGGCGAAGCGCTTGCTGGCCTCGCCGAGCTTGCGCTCGATGACCGTCGCGAGCTTGCCCGGGCGGAAGGTGCGCGCGAGCATCTCCTTGAGGGTGCGAATGAGCTCGATCTCGAGCTGCGCACGATCGCGTTCGGTCTGCGACGACGGCGGCGACGCCTGGCTGCGCGCGGCGGCCTGGAGCGATTGGAGCTCCTCGATGACCTTCGCCGTGATGGCGTCGAGCTCGGGGCTCGTCGCGAGCTCCGCTTTGTAGTGGACGACGTGCGCTTCGACCTGTTCGTCGCGGAGCGCGAGCGCGATGTCCGCGAGCGACATCTTCGCGGCCGTCGACATGAAGCCTTCGGCGGTCGGCACCGGCGCGCGCGCGGCGAGGGCGCTCTTCTGCGAGTCGCGCGTCGCGGACGGCGCGGTGGGGGGCGCTGCACGATCTCCGGGCCCGGTCGTGGACATGCGTTCGATGATAGCAAAGGCGCCCTCGCGCGTGCGTCAATCGCGCGGCGCGGGTTTTCGCCGTGAACGCCGCGGCTACGCGCCGAAGCGCACGGAGAAGCGGGCCTCGCGGGCGTACGGGAAGAGATCTTCCTGGATGCCGGCGAGGACACGTTCTTGCTGCGTGCGCCAGGCGTGCGCCGCGGCCAGATCGGCGTGCTCCTCGAGGAACCAATCGCGGAGCGGTCCTTCGGGGAAGAGGAAGCGGGGGAACTGCTCGGGGAAGACGTCGTTCGGTTCGACGGCGAACCACGGCTCGCCCGCGAACTCGTCGTCGTCACTGCGCGCGGTGGGCAAGCTGCGGAAGCGGCAGTCGGTGAGCGAACAGAGCTCGTCGTAGTCGTAGAAGACGACGCGTCCGTAGCGGTTCACGCCGAAGTTCTTGAGGAGGAGATCGCCGGGGAAGATGTTCGCGCCGGCGAGATCGCGGAGCGCGTGGCCGTAGTCGCGGATGGCGGTGCGCGCGTGGGCTTCGTCGGCGCCTTGGAGGTAGACGTCGAGGGGGACGAGGCGCCGCTCGGTGTAGAGGTGACGGATGACGACGCGATCGCCGTCGCGTTCGACCGTCGAGGGGGCGAGGCGCTCGAGCTCGTCGAGCAACGCGGCGTCGAACCTGTCCGCGGGGAAGGCCACGTAGGCGTATTCGAGCGTGTCGGCCATGCGCCCCACGCGGTCGTGCCGCTTGACGAAGAGGTAGCGCTCCTCGACGCGGAGGCGGTCGGTGTCCTTCGGCGGCGCGAACCAATCGCGAATGACCTTGAAGACGTGCGGAAACGACGGGAGCGTGAAGCAAATCATCACCATCCCCTTCGTGCCGGGCGCGATGACGAACGCGTCGCTCGAATGATTGAGGTGGTATTGCAAATCACGAAAGAAGAGGGTTTTGCCCTGCTTCTGGAGCCCGACCATCGTGTAGAGCTCGGATTTCGGTCGATTCGGCATGAACCCCTGGAGGAATTCGATGTAGGCCGACGGTACTTCCATATCGACCATGAAATACGCGCGACCGAGGCTGAAGATGCGGCCGACGTCTTTTTCGTCGAAGAGCAACGCGTCGACGTAGATGCGGTTGTCTTCGTCCTTGAGGAGCGGGACGACGAAGCCTTGGGTGCTCGTGCCGTTGACGAAGCGGCCGACGACGTAGGCGGCCTTGTTTCGGAAAAAGAGCGAACTCAGGATTTGGAGTTGGAAATTCGGTCGCCTCGGCCATGGCGACGGGAATCGCTCGTTCGTGGCGCGGAGGAGGCGTTCGACGTCGCGCTCGAGATCTTGGAAGGGGCTCTTCAGATCGAAGCTCTCGAGGACGTCGAAGAACGTTTGGCGGAGCTCGTGGTCCTGGGGATAGAAGCAGAGGTAGGTGGGCTCGACGCCTTCGAGGTGCTCGGTCGAGACGGCGGGGCGGTCGAAGATGTATTCGTTGCGGTAGTAGCGCCGATCGAGGACGCGCCGCGCGACGGAGTTGAAGAACGTCTCGGCGCACTCCGGCTGCATGTGGTCGTGGAGCAGGCCGATGTACGCGCGCTTGATCGTCGGCCAGAGGTTCTCTTCGCGGCCCGCGGCCGGGAAGCGCTCCGCGACGGCGACGACGGCCTCGGCCACACGTTCGTCGTACATGTCGATGCGGTCTTGCGCGAGCCGCCGCGCCGCCGGCCAATCCGCGCGCTCGTAGTGTTCCTTGGCGGTCTTCGCCGCGTTCCGGAACAGCCGGTAGTGTTTGTCGAAGCCTTCGAGGATCGTCTGGGCGATTTCCGTGCTGAGCTTCATGTGCGAGGTTGGCCTCGACGATACCGCGGTGCTCGGGTGCCACCAACGGCGATCGTGGCGGTCGATGCCGATCGGGTGGATGCCGCGCGGCCTCGGGTGGTAGGACGGATCTTCATGAGCACGACGCTCGCGGACGCGTTCGATCGGATCGCCCATGCGGAGGTTTTTGCCGAGCGGCTCGAGAGGGCTGGGGCGGAGCTGGGCGGTCGCGAAGGCCTCGCGGACGAGGCGCGCTGGCTGGAGGACGCGCGACGGCGGATCGAGCGGGCGCGCGAGGGGGCCGGCGATTTGCTGACGCGTGCGCTTCGGTTGCCCGAGTTTTCGCCGATGCGCGACGAAGGGGTGCGGACGCTGCAAGGCGTGGCGGTCGACGCGCTGGAAGGGGTGCAGCGGACCATCGTGGCGGAGGCCGGCGATCGCTCGCCGCTGCTCGAGGTGCTCTTTCGGGCCACGAAGCTACCGGCGATGCGGCGGTGCGGTCGCGAGGAATTCGACGAGTTCGACGCGGAGATGGAGCGACGCCTGACGTCGACCTACGTGAAGCGGATGCTCGCGGACGCGTCGTACGCCGCGGTCGTCGCGCAGGTCACGGAGTTTCGTCGGGCCGTGGAGGCATGGCGTGGGATCTTCGTTCCGTGTGGCGAGGAGGAGGCCGCGGTGATTCGTGACGCGCTCCGAGCCTTGGCCGAGGGCCTCGACGCGCCGAGCCGCCAAGCGCGCGCGCTCGCGGAGGCGGCGTTCGTCGTGGCGCCGGATTTGCGGGAGGCTTCGGGGATCTTCGACAAGCCGAAGCGCCGCGCCGCGCGGGTGGTGCGCGCCGAGGCCGAAGGCGACGCGTCGTCGGAGCTTTGATCGCGCGGGCGGTGGACCGGTCGCACTCGAAGGAGCGCGCGGTCCGGTCACGCCCGAAGAGCGGGCTCGGCGGTCCGGTCACGCCCGCGGGAAGAGCGCCCACAAGCTCGCGAGCACCGCGATCAGCTCGGCTGGCTCGACGGGCTTCGGCACGTGCATGTTGAAGCCGGAGACCAGCGCCCTCGT
>JBGAHN010000184.1:0-11150 GCA_044226145.1 Labilithrix sp.
GCGTCGGCGCCACCGCGCGCACGAGCTTGGCGACGCCGAGGTCTTGGACGATGACCGCGTCCACGCCAGCTTCGGCGCACGCGCGGACGGCGGCTTCGACCGACGGCAGCTCCCGATCGAACACGAGCGTGTTGAGCGTGACGTAACCTCGAGCGCCTCGCTCGTGGATGCGTCGCATCGTCGCCTTCAGATCGGCCACGTCGAAATTCGTGGCGCGCGCCCGCGCGTTGAACCCCTGCAGGCCGAAATAGACCGCGTCGGCGCCCCCGAGCAGCGCCGCCTCGAGCGCCTCGCGATCGCCGGCCGGCGCCAAAATCTCCGGACGCCGCTCGGCGCGGGGCTCGTGGGGTTTCATGACGCCGCCTCTTTAGCGCAAGAGCGGCAAAAATCACGACGCATCGGTGAACGGCCGACACCCCACCGGTCCGCGGCCACGACGCGGTACACTCGCGCCATGGGTTCCGACCGCGACGGCACGGCTGGGGTGAGCGAAACGCGCGACGCGACGCTCGCCATCGCCGACATGGACGGCGTTTTTCCCGAGGATTTCTACGCCACGACGAATTTCCCGACGGAGGTGCGCGTCGACGGGACGTGGCTCGCCGTGGCGCGACCCGAAATGGACGTCGGGGTCCGCGTGACGCGCTCGCCTTCCCGTGCTCCGAGCGCCGAGTCTTGCCCGATGCACCACGTGCGGAAGGGCGATCTCCTCGTCGTCGGACGCGACGGCGTGCGGGTCGAGCTGCCCGCGTCCACGGGCGACGACGAGCCGTTCCGCTTCATGTCGTCCGGCGTCTCGACCGAACGGCCGAAGGCGCTCCTCATCCGGGACGTCGCGCGCTCCATCCGCGAGGCCCACGCCCGAGGCCAGCGCGTGTTGTTCGTCGGAGGTCCCGCCATCGTCCACAGCGGCAGCGGCCACCACCTCGAAGCGCTCCTCCGCGGCGGCTTCGTCGACGTCTTGTTCGCCGGCAACGCGCTCGCGACGCACGACATCGAGCACGCGATGTACGAGACCTCGCTCGGCGTCCACCTCTCGAGCGGCAGCGGCGTCCCCCACGGGCACGAACACCACCTGCGCGCGATCAACCGCGTTCGGCGCGCCGGTTCGATCGCCGCGGCCGTCGAACGAGGCCTCGTCCCGAGCGGGATCATGCATGCATGCGTTCTGCACAAAATCCCGTTCGTCCTCGCGGGGTCCATCCGCGACGACGGACCGTTGCCCGACGTCGTCACGGACACGGTCGCCGCCGCCGACGCCATGCGCCGCCTCGTCCCGGGCGTCGGCGTCGCGATCATCGTGGCGACGACGCTCCACGGCGTCGCGACCGGCAACATGCTGCCGGCGAGCGTCGCCACCTTCTGCGTCGACACCGACGCCGACACGGTCCTCAAGCTCGTCGACCGCGGCACCCACCAAGCGACGGGCATCGTGACGGACTGCGAGTACTTCCTCGGCGAGCTCCGTCGCGCGCTCGAAGCCGGATGAACCCGAAAGTCGCTTTACGCGACGACGCGACGCGGACACACTACGTCGCTTGCGACCTTCGTCGCGCGATCTGCGTCCTTTTCTCGGGGAGAATCCATGCGTCTACGCCTCCTTCTTCTGACGTCCCTCGCCGCCATCGCAGCGCTCGTCGCTTGCGAAGACGACTCCGGCACGCCCAACCCTGGCACCTTCGATCCCGACTCCGGGACGTACACGCCGCCCGATGCCTCGTCGCAAGACGCGAACGTCCCCCAGGGCGACGCGTCGCCGGACGCCACCACCGACGCCGAACCGCCCGCGACGGACGTGACGGTCCACGTCACGAACGGCAAAGGTCCCGCGGCCAACGTCACGATCGTCTATCACGACGCGAGCGGCGCGGTCATCGGCACGTCGAAGACGGACGCGACCGGGACCGCGAAGAGCACGGGCGCGACGCCCGCGCAGGTCACCGCGCTCCTCGGACGGGGCAGCGCCCGCAATCTTCTCACGTGGACGAGCGTGGCCGCCGGCGACGAGCTCTTCGCGAACGACATCGATGGCGGCGAGGATGCCGCGCCGAACCTCGAGGTCACGCTGCCCGGGCCGTACGCCAACGCGTTCCTGTACACCGCCCAAGTCGGCACGTGCACCGGCTCGAGCGGGCAGTCGGGCAGCGTCCAGCTCTACCTCTACGGCGATTGCGCGAAGGCCAAGAACGCCGTCCTGGCGACCGCGCTCGGCGATGGTCTCCCGCTCGCCTTCGCGTTCAAGAAGGGCGTCGAGTTGCCGACCGACGGCGGCGCCGCCACCACGACGGTGGGCGCATGGGCCGCGCCTTCGACCTTCACGATCGCGGCGAGCCATGCGCCCGTCGACACGTACGTCGACGGGTGGCTCGCGCAAATCGCCGACGGATCGAGCCTGCCCTCGGACGTCCGCGGGCTCGGCGAGGATCCGACCACGTTCTATTTCGCGAGCGCCTTCGCCGACGGTCTCCAGCCGGCCGCGTTCGTACAGGACGGTCGGAGCGTCGTGTCGCTCGTCGAGCGCGTCGCCACCTCCGCGACGAGCGCGTCGTTCGACTTCGCCACGGCGCTCCCCAAGATCACCGAAGCCAACGTCGACGCGACGGACGCCCTGCACCCGAACCTCACCTGGACGGCGGCGGCTCCGTTGACCGCATCGAACGGCGGGTTCGTCACCGTCAGCTTCTACGACGGGCGCGACGCCAGCATGACGTGGTCGTTCGTCGTTCCTCCGAGCGCGACCAGCGTGAAGGCGCCGTCGCTGCCGGCAGAAGCCGACGACTGGGCCCCCCGCGCGGCGGACGGCGGCTCGGACGCGAGTACGTTCTCCGCTCCCGAAGTCCTGTTCGTCGAATCGGCTATGCTCGGCGAAAAGGGCTTCCGACGCGATGCGGCATACCGCTTTCCGAATGACTACGCGGGCGACTACCGACGCGCGGCGCGCTTCATCCTGCCCGCGCTCGGCAAGCTGCGCGCGACGGCGTTCGTCATCCAGCCGGAGTGAAAGGGAAGCGACGACCTCGCCCGTCGTTCCCCTATGAACCGCGAATCACGAAAAGGCCGTCCTCCTGGGACGGCCTTTCCTTCATCGAATCCATTCGATCTTCGCATCTACTTGCAGTTGCGAATCTCGTTTTGACTTCGCTCGGATTCGCTGCAAAGAAGCAGATTCGCAACTCCCGTGCATTGATAAACGGTACCCGGTTTACCGCACTGGACGTCGTCCTTGTAGCCTACCGCCCCAGACTTGCAGGCCGCTGCAGGGCAGGAATAGCCTTCGTACGCTTTTTCCACGTTGCCATCGCAATTCCAGTCCCAACTGCCATCAGGCCTTGCCACGGCTTTGTATCCGGACTCTGGATTGACGTCACGGTTGTGATCATCGCAATCCCACCCGTCTTTGTCATTCCCTTTCTTGCCTGAATCCGGACCCGCATCACAGTCCTTGACGAGCCAATTGTCCTCGTCACAATCGCACATTCGAAGTCCTGCTTCGCAAGCGGCTGCGTCTTCGACTACACCGCCTTCGGACGGAAACCCCGCCTCGATGAGCGCCTCCCCATCGGGAATTGTCCCCGAGTCTTCGACGCCCGAATCGGCGTCCGGCTCTGTCCCCGTGTCTTCCTCGGAAGCCCCCGTGTCGCCCTCGGAGCCCGCGTCCCCATCGTCCGACCGGTAGGTCACGTCGGGAAATGAACACGCCACGACGACGATCGTCGCGCCGAGCGCCGTCGCCAACAACATCTTCGAACGGCGTTCCATCTCAGAACCTCCACGTGGCCGAGCCGCCACCGGCCCACGGCGTGAGCGTCAGCGTCGAAGGCAGCGACGCCGAGGCGGTCGGCTTCTTCGCCGTCAGGACCAAAGCGACGCCCGCGCCCGCCAACACCACGCCCGCGGGGACGAGGATGTTCGTGAGCGTCGTCATCGTCTTGCCCCGATCGACCGTGTCACGGAGCGACGGATCGCAGTTCTCATGCAACGGGCACTGATCGTCGACGTCGCCCTTCGCGCCGTTGCGGATCAAGAACGTGACGCCACCTCCCACGAGGGCCGCGCCGCCCGCCCCCACGAGGGCCCAGCCGATCGTGCGACGTGTCTTGCCCGTGTCGACGACCTCGCGCGGCGGCTCGACCAGCTCTTTGCGCGTGAGCCGCAACGTGACGTGCGGGTTGTCCCCCGCGCTGAGCGGAACGATTTGCTCGACCGGCTCGGCGTGCGCCGTCTGCGCGCGGATGCGGTACGTCCCCGGATCGCGCTCGAGCGGCGTACCCACGAGCGTCGTACCGACCGACTCACCGTTGACGAAGATCTCGACGCCGCTCCGTTCCGTCGCGAGCTCCTCGCCCTTGTTCGACTTGACGTACACGTCGACGACGAACGACGCGACCTTCGGCTTGAGCCGCGCCGCCGCGTCCTCCGCCTCTTTGTCCCACCCGTCGTACTTCGGGTCCGGCGCCATCGTGATCAGCGCGCGCGAGATGTCGAGCCACGCGCGCCGCGACGACGCGAAGTGCCCGAGCAGCTCCTCGCACTCGGCGACGTTGCGCAAGCTCCCGAGCCCCGCCGGGTAGACGGCGTAGGCCTTCCGGAACAGCGGCACCGCCGATCCGCAATCGTTCTGTCCGCGAAGCTCTCGGCCGCGCGCGAACAGATCTTTGGCCTCGGACTCGGGATCCGCACGCGCGACGCTCGTCTGCACGAGCATCGCCGCCGCTACGAACACACCAAAAAAGAACGGTCCCCCACGGAACACGTAAGCCACGATGCTCAATCTACCAACGCAAGCCACGTTCGTCGAGGTTCGTGGCCTCGGGCGACGCGCGCGCCGAATCGGCGGCCGGCCCTCGTCCGGAACGCGCGCCCGTCCGGAACGCGCGCCCCGAACGCCGGCACGCCTCAGAAAACGTTGCTCTTGTCGGCCGGCTTTCGCGGCGCCTCCGACGCGGCAGGCGTCGGGGCCGGATCGGCCTTCTTGTGCCCCGTCGCGTTCGGGACCACCGGAGCGTTCGGGACCACCGGAGCGTTCGTGCGCGGACGCGCCGGGGCGTTCGTGCGCGGAGTCGGCGCCGATGTCGTCGGCGCGGGTTCCGGCGAGGTCGCGACGGGCGTCGCCTCCGGCTCGGGCGTCGCCACCTTCACCTCCGGCGGATCCGACGGGGCCGAAGGCGTCGGAGGCGTCGCGGCCTGCGCCTTGTTCGAATCGTCGCCCGCCGACCGAGAGACGACCAGCCCGACACCGACGACACCGACGAGGAGCAAGAGGACGAGCCACGGGATCAGCGCGACGGCCTTCCTCTTCTTTCGGAGGGACTGCCGCTCGATCTCCGCGCTCTCGCTAACCGTGACGCCGCTCGGTACGGACGGCAGGTCGCCGCTCCCCATGTCGATCGACGGCAGGCTCGCCTCCGAAGGCCGGTGCTGGAGGGTGTTCGCGCGCGCGCCCACGGCTTCGAGCGATTCGGCCGAACACAAGTCCTGCAGCGCCGTCGCGAACTCGACGGCGCTCGCGAACCGATCGCCGACCTTCGGCGCGAAGGCCTTGTTGAAGACCGCCGCGATGCCGGGCGGTAGATCCGCCTTTCGCTCGAGGATCGGCGTCGCGCGAAAGGTGCAGACTGCAAGAAAAATCTCTTCGACGGTCTCCCCTTCCCAAGGGATCTTTCCCGTCAGCGCCTCGTAGGCGAGGACCGCGAGCGCCCAGACGTCGCAACGATGGTCGAGCGTCTTGAGCCCGCGCGCCTGCTCCGGGCTCATGTAGCTCGGCGTGCCGAGCACCATGTCCTTGCTCGTCGCGAACGGAGAAGCCGTCCGGATCGGCTTGCGCGTGCGCGCGATGCCGAAGTCGAAGACCTTCACGAGGAGGCGGCCGTCTTCGTCACGCGTGAGGAAGACGTTCGCGGGCTTCAGATCGCGATGGAAGGTCTCCTCGGCGTGCGCGACCGCGAGCGCGCGAGCGATCTGGCTGACGACCATGCTCGTCTCGGCGAGGGAGAGCGTGCCCGTCCGCGCGAGCCGTGTGTCGAGGCCTTCGCCGTCGAGCAACTCCATGACGAGGTAGGCGATGCCGCCCTCCTCGCCGTGATCGCTCACCGAAACGACGTGCCTCGTCTTGCGCGAGAACTTCGCCGAGAGCTGCGCTTCCAATTGGAACCGCCCCGCGACGCTATCGTCTCCGTCGAGCTCGGAAGGATCCGCCAGCTTGATGGCGAACTCCCCGCCGAGCGTGTTGTGGGTTGCGAGCCAGACCTCCCCCATTGCGCCTTGGCCGATCAGGCGAACCAGCTCGTACTTACCGGCGATCGTCTTACCGATGTCGATCTGCACGTTGTCTTCGAACGTATCGCAACGAGAACAAAGCTGAAGGACGTTCGTTCGACGGATTATTCCGGTAGAGATGGTGCGCGCGGAACCGCCACCTCCGTAAGCCGCCGACGCTGTAAGTCTTTACCTTCATCGTGTGTTCGAGACGCCAAAAGCGTTCGCTCGATCGATGATCGGGTTCGCCTCTTCGCCACACTGAGCTATCCTGAAACCGTGGGCCACGAACCTTTCCGCCGACCGAAGTTCGAACCGACCAAGCTCGAGGGCAACACCCGGGAGTCGCGTGCGTTTCGCGAGACGCCGGAATCGCCGATGGACCCTCACATGTTCAACGGGATCGTCGGCGAATCGATCCGCCGCGCGCGCCAATCCCACGGATGGACGCAGGCCGTTCTCGCCGAACGCGCGGGACTTTCGCCGAACTACATCGCTCGCCTCGAGCGCGGTGAGCTCGGCGCCTCGCTGTTCGTCGCGACGAAGATCTGCGATGCGCTCGACGTCTCGATCGACTCGCTCATGAATTCGAGCGACATCGTTCGCTCGGGCAAGCGCCGCGTCGTGGGCGAATGACGAACGCGCGACGGTCGATGGAGCCATGCTCTCGAATCCGTCATCGATGAATGAATTCGATTCATCGAATGATGACGAATCATCTCGTTCGTAACATCGGACGTCGTCGACCGAAGGTCCCGTCGGCGGGCTGTACACGGCGGATGCGGTCGCGGCATCATCGCGCGTCATGAAGACGACGCGGGTCCTCTTCGCCGCAAGTTTCCTCGCCGTGGGGGCGTGCGGAGAGAAGCCGACCACCAAAGAGCCACGAGCGGGCACCACGCAGTCGCCGAACCGCGACGACGGGCGCGTGAACGCCGCGACGACGGACCTGCCGCTCGTCCCGCGGCCTCGACAGATCAGCACGTGCAGCAGCGCGTTCGCCCCCGACGCTCGCACCGTCCTGGCCGTCACCGACACGCCCGAGGCGCTCGCGATCGGCGCGAAGCTCGGCGCGTGGCTCGGGCTCGATGCCTCGCAGGTGCGCGCGCTCCCGAAGGGCGCGCCCTTGCCGGACCGGAGCATCGTGCTCTGGGTGGATCGGCCCGAAGGCCGGGAAGATCCGCGCGATCCTTCGCGGACGTTCCCTTCGAACAAGAGCGAAGAGTCCTTCGTGCTCGACGTCGACGCGGCGCGGGTCCTGGCGCGCGCGCCTTCGCCCGAAGGTCTCTTCTACGCCGCGCAGACGATCGCCGCGCTCGCGGGCGCGCGGCCCCTCCAAGGCGCGCAAGGAGCGACCGACGACGCGAAGTCGAGCGGACCACGCCCCATTCCGTGCGCGCACGTCGAAGACGCGCCGGCGAACCGCGTTCGCGCGATGCACCTCGACGTCGCCCGCCACTTCTTCCCGCGCGAGGTGGTCGAGCGCTACATCGATCTGCTCGCGTTCTACCGCTTCAACGTCTTCCACTGGCACCTGACCGACGACCAAGGGTTCCGGCTCGCGCTGTCGTCCCATCCGGAGCTCACCGCCGTCGGCGCGCGCCGCATCGAAGATGGCGTGGAGACGAGCGGGCACTACACCCACGACGACGTGCGCGCGATCGTCGCGTACGCCAAGGAGCGCTTCATCACCGTCGTGCCGGAGATCGAGATGCCCGGGCACGCGCGCGCGATCCTCGCCGCGCACCCCGAGCTCTCGTGCACGGGCAAGAAGCTCGAGGTGCCGACGACGTGGGGCGTCTTCGACGAGGTGCTCTGCGCCGGCAATGATGCAACCTACAAGCTTTTGGACGACGTCATCGGCGAGGTCGCGTCGCTCTTCCCTTCGCAGGTCGTCCACCTCGGCGGGGACGAGGTGCCGACGACCCACTGGCAGAGCTGCGCGAAGTGCCGCGCGCTCATGAAGAAGGAGAACGTCGACGTCGGTGCGCTCCAAGGCGTGTTCATGCGCAAGGTCGCCGCGAGCCTCGCGAACCACGGACGGCGGACGATGGCCTGGGACGAGGCGCTCGACGGCGGCCTGCCCGAGTCGGGCATCGTGGTCGCGTGGCAGAACCCGGAGCGCGGAGCCCTCGCGGCGCGCGCGGGGCACGACGTCGTCATGGCGCCCAACGCGTTCACGTATTTCGACCGCGCGCAGAGCCCGAAGCGCTCCGACGTGCACGAGTCCATCTTGCCGTGGACGACGGTGCTCGGGTTCGATCCGATCCCGACGGGGCTGACGCCCGAGGAGGAGGCCCGCGTCGTGGGCGGCGAGGGCGCGCTGTGGACGGAGCGCGTGAAGACCGTCGCCGATCTCGACACGCGCGCGATGCCGCGGATGGCGGCGCTCGCGGAGGCGCTCTGGAGCGCGCCGAAGAAGGGATCCGAACGCGAGGTGCGGAACGCCGAGGTCGATTTCGCGGCGCGTTTCCGTGCGCAACGGCCGATGCTCGACCGCGCGGGCGTCGCTTATTTCGTCGAGCCGCCCGTGGGTCTGTCGACGAAGAAGGTGTTCGTCGATCGCGCCACGCTCACGCTCGCGGCGCCGCTGCTTTATCGCGACGGCACGGTTCGCTTCACGCTCGACGGCTCCGAGCCGACCGCGAGCTCACCGGTGTTCACGGCGGCCGTTCCGATCGAAGCCACGACGACGGTGCGCGCGCGGCTCTTCTTGCCGAACGGGCGAACGAGCGAGACCGCGACGGGGGTGTTCGAGAAGCAGACGCCGGCGGCGGCGGTTCCCTCGATGGGCGCCCCCATGCGGCAGAGTGTCGCATACACGTATTTCGAAGGCGCGTTCGAACGCGTCCCGAATTTCGAGCGGATCATGAAGCCGATGAACGTACGCACGGGCGTGCTCCCCGCGCCGTCGTTCGACGAAGCCTTCCGCGCGGAGCACTTCGCGGTCGAGTATCGCGGGTTCGTCGACGTGCCGAAGACGGGCGTCTACCGCTTCGTGGCGCGGGCCGACGACGGCGTGATCGTGGACGTCGACGGCGCGCGTGTCGTCGACGACGACGGCAAGCACGCGCCCCGCGACGCCGAAGGCGAGATCGCCCTCGCCGCGGGGCTCCACGCCGTCCGCATCGGGTATTTCCAGGGCGGTCACGGCAAAGAGCTCTCGCTGACGTGCGAAGGCCCGGGGTTGTCGCCCGGGCCTTGCGTGCTCTTCACCACGGCCCAATGAACGCCGCGTCGCCACCCGGCGGCGCACGGCGCATCGCCGTCCGACAGGCGCACGCCCTTCGAGGGCGCGTCGCCCTCCGAGGCGCGTCGCCGTCAGTCCGCGCGGTACATCGTGATGACGCACGCGCCGCCGAGGCCCAGGTTGTGCTGGAGCGCGACCTTGGCGTTCGGCACCTGGCGCTTGTCGGCTTTGCCGCGGAGCTGCCAGACCAATTCCGTGCATTGTGCAAGTCCGGTCGCGCCGAGCGGGTGCCCCTTCGAGAGGAGGCCGCCCGACGGGTTCGTGACCCACTTGCCGCCGTAGGTGTTGTCGCCGTCCTCGATGAGCTTCTCGGCCTGCCCCTCTTCGCAGAGGCCGAGCGCCTCGTACGTGAGGATCTCGTTCGCCGTGAAGCAGTCGTGCAGCTCGACGACCTGGACGTCCTTCGGGCCGAGCCCCGCCTGGTCGTAGACCTTCTTCGCGCAGGCCTTCGCCATGTCGAAGCCGACCATCTTGATCATCGAGTCGTCCTTGAACGACGAGTCGTAGTCCGTCGTCATCGCCTGCCCCGCGATCCACACGGGCTTGGTGATGCCGTGCTTCTTCGCGAACTCGTCGGAGCAGAGGATCGCCGCGCCCGCGCCGCACGTCGGCGGACAGCACTGGTAGCGCGTGAGCGGGTCGAACACCTCCTCCGACGCGAGGATCTCCTCGACGCTCAGCACCTGGTTGAAGAGCGCGTACGGGTTGTTCGACGCGTGCTTGCGCGCCTTCTCGCTCACCTTCGCGAAGGTCTCGCGCTTGGTGCCGTACTTGAAGCGGTACTCGCGCCCCGCGCCGCCGAACATCTGCGCGGCGAAGGGCGCGGCGTTGACGCCCTGCACCTTGTTCATGACGCCGACCTGCCACTCGAGCGGGTTCACGCGATCGGCGAACTTCGCGCCGAGCGCGCCCTTCTCCATCTTCTCGAACCCGAGCGCGAGCACGCACTCGGCGATGCCGCCCTCGATGGCCTGCTTGGCGAGCAAGAGCGCCGTCGAGCCCGTCGAGCAGTTGTTGTTGACGTTGTAGACGGGGATCCCCGTGAGACCGAGCTCGTAGACGGAGCGCTGGCCGCACGTCGAATCGCCGTACACGTAACCGCAGTACGCCGCCTCGACGTCCTTGTACGGGATCTTCGCGTCCTCGAGCGCCGCCTTCGCGGCCGCCGCGGCCATCACGTTGTACTCGTCGCTCGCGCCCGGCTTCTGGAACTTCGTCATTCCGACGCCGATGACATTCACCCTACGACCCATGGCATTGCCTCCTCTCGGCCCGACGAACACGCTCGAAGAGCGCGCCGGCTGCCGTCACACGAGCCCCTTGAAGAACGTGATTTTCTGCGCGATGCGCGCGTCGCCGTCGATGCGCACGCGACCGTGCTGGTAGAGATCGCGGAGGCTCTCGCCCTTGGCGAGCGCTTCGAGCGTCTCGTCCGTGAGCGTGAGCGTGACGTCGCCCTTGCCCTTCGCGGCCGCCGCGTCCGACGCCGTGACCGAGCCCTTGCCGCTCTTGAGATCGACGACGAACGCCGCGTCCGGCGACGTGACGACGACCCCGACGACCGCCCCGATCTCCGGGACGAGGCCCGGCGTCTTCGCGATGCGCGCCGACAGCGCGTCGACGATCGCCTTCGCCTTCGCCTCGC
>JBGAHN010000185.1:0-10736 GCA_044226145.1 Labilithrix sp.
CTGCTCGCCGGCGCGCGGGACGTCCAAGACGCCGCCGAGCGCCTCGCCTACGGCCCCGAGCTCGACCTCGGCGAAGGCGGTCCGACCACCGAGGCGGTGCGCGCCGTCCTCGAGCCCTTCGCCCGCGCGGCGATCGACCGCATCGATCGGGCGAGGTCCGAACGCGAAGCCCGAAAGGCCGAGATCCCCTCCGGCCCGAACCCGCTGAAGTACGTCATCGTCGCCACCGGCAACATCTACGACGACGCCGTGCAGGCCAAGGCCGCCGCGTACGCCGGCGCCGACATCGTCGCGGTCATCCGCGCGACCGCCCAGTCGCTCCTCGACTACGTCCCCGACGGCGCCACGACGGAGGGCTACGGCGGCACCTTCGCCACGCAGGAGAACTTCAAGATCATCCGCCGCGCGACCGACGAAGCGAGCGCCGCCTACGGCCGCTACATCCACCAGACGAACTACTCCTCGGGCCTCTGCATGTCCGAGATCGCGTGGATGGGCGCCGTCGAGCGGCTCGACATGCTCCTCAACGACGCGATGTACGGGATCCTGTTCCGCGACATCAACCCGTGCCGGAACTTCGTCGACCAATACGTCGCGCGCCGCTTCATCGCGCGCGCCGGCATCGTCATCAACACCGGCGAGGACAACTACCTCACCACGGCCGACGCCGTCGAGAAGGCGCACACCGTCCTGGCGAGCCAGTTCGTCAACGAGGCCTTCGCCAAGCGCGCCGGCGTCGACGAATCCCAGATGGGCCTCGGCCACGCGTTCGAGATCGATCCCTGGCTCGAGGACAGCTTCCTCTTCGAGCTCGCGCAGGCGCAGCTCGTCCGCCAGATCTTCCCGCAGAGCCCCATCAAGTGGATGCCGCCGACGAAGCACAAGACCGGCGACATCTTCCAGAGCCACGTGCACGACGCGATGTTCAACCTCGTGGGCGTCATGACCCACCAGAGCATCGAGCTGCTCGGGATGTTCAGCGAGGCCGTCCACAACCCGATGCTCATGGACCGCTACCTGTCGCTCAAGGCGACGAAATACGTCTTCGGCGCGTGCAAATCGCTCGGCGATGAGATCACGATCAAGCCCGACGGCGTCCTCGCCAAGCGCGCGGTCGCCGTCCTCGACGAAGCGCTCGAGCTCCTCGTCGAGGTCGAGCGCGAGACGATCTGGAGCGCCATCGAGCGCGGCGCGTTCGCCGACGTCAAACGCACGCGCACCGGCGGAAAAGGCTACGCCGGCGTCTTCGAGCGCGCGAAGGACTACGTCAACCCGGTGCTCGATGCCCTCGAGCACGGGCACGCGCAAGGGCACGGAGGACGCCCATGACGAAGGACGCCCCGAACCTGCTCCGCGCCTACGGCGATCGCCGCGGCGACGGCATGGTGCAGCTTTCGTTCGTCCTCGAGCTGCCGCCCTCACCGCGCGCGCGCGAGGCCGCGAAGGCGTTCGCCGAAGCCCACGGCATCCACGAGCCGCTCGTCGCGACGATGGAGGCGTGCGCCGAGGGTTACTCGTATTTCGTCGTCTACGGGCACTCGCAGCACGCCGTGGATCCGAACGCGCTCGAGGTGCCCGAGCTCCGGACCGAAGCGCTCTCCCGCAAAGACATCGAAACCCGCATCGCGACGCGCCTCGGGCGCAAGATCGTCGTCGTCGGCGCGTGCACCGGCTCGGACGCCCACACCGTCGGCATCGACGCGATCCTGAACTACAAGGGCTACGCGGGCGACAAGGGGCTCGAGAGCTACAAGGGCTTCGAGGCCTACAACCTCGGCGCGCAGGTCGAGAACGAGCAGCTCGCCGCCCGTGCCCGCGCGGTCTCGGCCGACGCCATCCTCGTCAGCCAGATCATCACGCAGCGCAACTGCCACAAGGAGAACGCCGCGGCGCTCGTCGAGCTCGCCACGCGCGAAGGATGGCGCAAGGACGTCGTCCTCTTGCTCGGCGGACCGCGCATCGATCACAAGCTGGCGCTCGAGCTCGGGTTCGACGCCGGCTTCGGTCCCGGGACGAAGCCGAGCGACGTCGCCTCGTTCCTCGTCGAGTGCTTGTGCGGCGATCGCGACAAGGCCGTCTTGCCCTGAACGACGGGTAGGCCGCCTTCGCGGCGCGCGACCCTACGGGGCGCGGGCATCCATGCGGCGCGGGGACGCGAGGATCTACGCGGCGCGTGTCCGGACGAGCGACGTCTCGGCGATGAGCGCGGGCGATGGCTGCGGCAGGATGGGTCCGCTTCGCTCGGGGCACCCGCGGCACCCCTCGAGATGATCGTCGATCATGTCTTCGATCATCCCGTGGCACGATCCGCAGTCACCACCCGCGCGGCACGCCCGAGAAACCGCCTCGCGCGAGTGCGCCCCGTCGGCGATGGCCGACGCGACTTCGTCCGACGTCACGGCGTGACAGAGGCACACGTACATGCACCTCTAAAGATAGTGAAATGCGTTTTCATTATCAAGAGCCGGGAAGGCGATCCGCTCTTGCCGCGCGGTCACGACCATCCTCGGATCCTCTTTCGAGGCATGGTCGAGTCCAAAATATGCTGAAATATCGCCCTATTGGAGCGAATTTCTCACAAAATCATTCACGAATCTGCTGCGCGAGGTAGTTCGCCTCGCCGATCTGCTTCACCAGCTCGAGCTGGGCTTCGAGCCAGTCGACGTGCTCCTCCTCGGACGTGAGGATTTCGACGAGCAGGTGCTCGGTGCCGTTGTCTCCCGCCGCGCGGGCGGCCTCGATGGACCGGTTGAGGCGCGGGATCGCCTCCATCTCGACGGCGAGATCGTTCTTGAACATTTCGAGCACGGTCTGGCCGACGTTCACCTTGCCGAGCCGCTGGACGTTCGGCAGCCCTTCGAGGAACAGGACGCGCTCCATGAGCTCGTCGGCGTGCTTCATCTCGTCGATCGATTCCTTGCGAATGTGCTCGTAGAGGCGCTTGTAGCCCCAGTTCTGGCACATCTTCGCGTGCAAGAAGTACTGGTTGATGGCCGTCAGCTCGCCGGTGAGGATCTCGTTGAGCTGATCGATGATTTTCGGATCGCCTTTCATGCCCTGGACTGCAGCACCCCGCATGCCCGCATGCAAGGACAAGACGTGAAAGCGATTTTCGCGTTCGCCTTATTCTTGGCGGCTTCGTTCGGAGCGCGCCCGGATGGCGCCGCGACCCCCCGCGCTCGGCGTCCGCTCAGCGGCTCGTCCCGATGTCGATGGCGAGCCAGGCATCGAACCCGCCGCGGCCGATGCGGCGGGCACCGAGAGCCCGCAGCGTGACGCATCCGCAGCGATCGCGGAGCTCGATCCCACCCCGTGCGGCCACCAGCGTCGCGTCCGAAGCGTCGACGTCGGCGCCGGCGGACGTCGTGAGCACGCGCGACCACGGGACGACGAGCCCAGCGCCTGCGGTCGTCCCCGAGAACGCGAGAAACCCCGACGAAGGCTCGAGCGGCGCGTTCGACAAGGCGCGGGCGAGCACCGGATCGACGCCCTCGCGGGTGGCGACGTTGCCGAGGACGCGCACGCCGTCGGTCTTGCCGAGCCGGACGCGGCCGAGGATCGCCGCACCCGAGCGAAGCTCGTCTTGGCGGAGCAGCGTGGCGGCGTCGACGGTCGCGCCGAACCACACCGTTCGCGCCGCAAGACGCCCGCGCCCGAGCGCGGTGACCGTTCGGATCGCATCGTCGCCCGCGCCACCGACGGAGGCTTCGAGCTCGACCGCGTCGTTCGACGAAGCGCGCCCGAACGACGTCGCCACCCCCACGGACGCGAGCGGCGCGGTTCCCGAGACGGACGCGATCGCGCGCCCCGGTGAAAATCCGAGGAGGCCGTCGCTTCGCGCATGCAGGAGCGACGCGCGGGCGAAGGGTTCGACGACGTGCACCCAGGCGTCGGGTCCGCCGGGACCGTAGGGGCGCGCGAGCGGCAGACCGAGGCGGGCTTCGAGGGCGGCGGCTCGGTCGGCGCCGCTCCGGTTCGTCTCGAGCGCGACGTCGCCGATCCCGCGGGCGCTCGCCGACGCGGCCATGGGGCCGAACGACGTCGCCGCGGAGAGGCCTGCTTCGGCGCGCGCGAAGCTCAGCGTGCGCGACCGGTCGGCGTCGGCGTCGGAGACGAACCCGAGCGACGGGCGGCGATCGTCGTCGGAGACGCGGAGCGCGCCGCCCTCGGTCGTCAGGTCGTAGGTGATCCCTCGCGCGACGGCGCCGGACGCGCGCGCCCGCACGGCGGGTCCCACGGCGTCGACGTGCGAGAGCGCCGTGCCTCGCCGCGTGACGGCGCGGACCGCCGTCGACACGACGAACGGTCCGGAGCGGAGAGAAGACTCGCCCGAGGCCCGGTCCCAAGGACGTGAGGCCTCGTCGAGATCGGTCGACGACACGACGCCGCGTCGTCCTCGGAGCGCGTCGACGTCCCACGCCGCCCCCGCGCTTCGCGTGCGCAGGCTCCCGCGCGCGTCGAGCCGGAACCCTTCGTCCGCGCCTCCTTCGTCGGGGTGAGGGTCGAACGGAAGCGCGGGGGCCGATGCCGATGCCCGGCGGTCGAAGCGCACGGTCGTCGTCGTCGATGGCGTTCGCAGACGCGCGTCCGCGGCGAATCCCCCGAGCAGGTACGCCCCCGAGCGGAGATCGAGCCACGCGCGTCCCGACGAGCCGTCGGGCGCGCGCGTCTTCCATGGCAGGTGCACGCCGCCGCCGAGGAAGACGCCGTCCTGCCCGCGGTAGGCGATGTCCGGCGGAAGAATCCCGGCCTTTTCCGTCGAACGAAGCCAGAAATACGGCAGGTGCATCGCCGGAACGCCGTAGATGCGGAGCGTCGGCGAACGCAGGATCAGGTCACCCGGCGGCGCGACGATGGCGCGCTCGAAGTCGATGCGCAGCGGTGTGCCGAGGCACGGGCAAAACGCGACGCTTCCCCGCCCCTCGACGTCGATGCCGAGGTTCGTACGGGTCAATGTGAGGTGCTCGCTCCGAAGGTGGAACGGCGACGCGTCGACGCGGACGTCGCCATCGAGCTCGACGACGCGTTGGCGCGCATCGAAGCTCACGCGCTCGGCGCTCGTTCGGAGCATGGTCGACGCGAGGTCCTTCGGTTCGATCACCGGCTCGTCGGCGCGCGCGGTCGACCCGCCGAGGAGCGACGCCGAAACGATGGCGATGGCCAAACGAACGCCTCGATGCATGCGGCGACGGCGTCAGCGACCGAACGTCGAGCGTGTTCGGAAGATCGGCAGGAAGCCGTTCATGGAGTCGCGTCGGAAGGCGCCTCGGCGGGCGCCGGGCCGTCGAGGTAGTTGCCGCTCGGGAAATCGATGGAGAGCGTCGACGTCTTGTCCGCTTCCTCGGTCATCTTCCACGTCGGCGTCACGTCCGCACGCAGCTCCACGACGAAGAGGAGCTCATCCTTCTTGGGGACGAGCCGCGCGCGCAGAACGGGCGTGTTGAAATGCACCGTCTCGAGGGCGCGCAGGTTGTTTCGCGTGGCGACGTGCGCCCCTTTGAGCACGAACGTCAGCGACGACTTCCCTTTCTGCGCGTCGACGGGCACCTGCGACGAGAGCCGGACGAAGAGCCGTGAGCCGCCGCCGTCGAGCAGCTGGAACCCGGGCATCGTCGCCGTCGGACGTTCCGATGCCCGCGTGGCCTTCGCCGGCGTGCCCGTGGCCCCGGGCGCGCGCGTCGTCTTCGATGCGTTTCCGGCGTCGTTCGTGGTGGCGCTCGCGGCCTCCGCCGATGGGGCCGTGGGAGCCTCCGCGTTCGCCACGGCGGGCGAAGCGGCGAGCGCGAGAGCGGCGAAGATCCGGGCGATCGAACGCATGTGCAAAGTAGAGCATGACCGGGCAAAAAGCGACAAGGTCACGGCATCGGCGCGGTCGATCCCCCGGGCGATCGCCGGGGCGATCCCTGGCGCCGGCGAGTTGCCAAGGGCGGAACCTCCTGGTAGCGAAACCCCCGATGGACGCCCTCCCCGCTTCGGAAATCACGGCACTCCTCGGGCGCGGCACGCGCTTCGAGGGCAAACTCTATTTCGAAGGACGCGTGCGCATCGACGGCGCTTTCAAGGGGGAGATCAAGAGCAACGACACGCTGATCATCGGCGAAGGCGCCGACATCCACGCGGAGATCGACGTCGCGACGGTCATCGTCCGCGGCGGCGTCGTCCACGGGAACGTGCGCGCGAGCCAGGCCATCGAGATCCACTCGCCGGGCAAGCTGGTGGGGAACGTGCACTCGCCGTCGCTCTACATCGAGCGCGGCGTCGAGTTCCAGGGCTCGTGCCGCATGGATGCCGTCGAGACGAACGCCCCGGCGCCGCCGCCGTTGCCGAAAGCCCAACCTCGCGCGTGAAGAGGCCCGTGGAAAGCCCGCGACGAAAAGCGCCCGACGCACCGCCACGTGGGCGCGAAGCCATGCGCCGCGTCCTTGTCGTCGTCGTCGTCGCGCACGTGTCCGCCGTCCTCGCTTGCGCGACGCCGCCGTCGAAGAACGTCGCGTCGGACGTCGCGCAGGACGCCAGCGTCGACGCCGGCTTCGGATCTCGTGAAGGCGCGCCCGCCGTGCCCGCGCGCCTCCCCTCCTTCGAGGCGCTCGCCGCGTTGGCCGCGCCGGACGTCGCGTCGATGACGGAGATCGCGCGGGCGGAGATCGCCGGACCGCGCGTCGGCACGGTGACGTTGGCCCACGACGCGTGCCTCCGCGCGGGGTTCGGCGCCGGTCGCGACGTGCGCGCGGGGTTCGTCGATGCCGATGGGACGCCGCGCGGACCTTCGGTCACCGCGACGCACGGCCTCATCCCGCCCAAGGGACCCGTGTGCGCGCGAAAAGGTGAAACACTCGCCCTCGTCGTGGCCGATGACGACGCCAAGGACGCGGCGGTGACGCTCACGCGCGCGATCGTTTGGATGTCCTCGCCACGCGCGGCCGCTCCGTAGCCTGGCTCGTTCCGAGTCCGATGGATCGGAGCGGCGGCCGTGAGACGCAGCGGCTGTCGCGATCGAAGAAGCGCCACGGAGCGTCCGCCACTTCGCCGGCATAGGCCACCCCGACGCGCGCCGACACGCCGATCTTCGGAGGGCGACCCACGCGCGCCGTGATGGCCATGACGGGGCCGTCGACGAGCGCGGCGCCGTCGTGGCTCCGCGTGATCCCGAGCGCCCGCGTCAAGCGGCCCGGCCCGTCCGTGCGGACGTCGGGCGCCACGCCGAAGGTCGACTCCACCGCGCGCACGAGGACGGCGTGTCCCTTCCCTTCGCCGAAGCAGACGACGTTGAAGCAATCGTACATGCCGTAGATGAGGAACACGTACGCGTGGCCGGGCGGTCCGAACAGCGTCCGCGTGCGCTTCGTGAGCCCGGCGCGCGCGTGGCAGGCCTTGTCCGTGGGTCCGCGGTAGGCCTCCGTCTCGACGATGCGCGCGACGCGGTAGGGGCCGCCGTGCCCTTCGACGGAAGCGTCGTCGCGGTGGTCGCGAGGATGCTTCATGACGAGGTAGGTGCCGATCAACGCGCGCGCCACGACGAGCGCATCGCGAGCGAAGAAGCGCACGTCGAGCGCTTCGAGCGGCGGAATCGGCCCAGGTGCGGCGTCGCGCGCTCGAATCACGGACGAACGGTCGACGCCGTCGACGATTCGGGCAAGAGCTGGATGTCCACCCGTCGATCGCGGCGGTAGCCGTCTTCGTCCGTTCCGACCGCGTCCATCTCGCCGCGCGACGTCGCCGTGAGGTGATCCTTGGCGACACCGAGATCCTGCATGTACCGACGGACGGTGTCGGAGCGGCTGTCGCCGAGCGACATGTTGTACTCGTCCTCGCCGCGCACGTCGGCGCGACCGACGAGGATCACGCTCCGGCCGCGCAAGGCGCCGTCCGTGAGGCACCGCGCGACGTCCGCGAGCATCGCGCGGTCGTCTTCGCCGAGCGAGGCCGAATCGAACTCGAAGCTGGGCGACGACGCTTGACCTTCGGCCTTCGCCGCGATGCCGCACGCCCGCGTGATCTCGTCCGAGACGTGGAGGCCCGCGGTCTGCGCGCCGTTCGACGACCCGTTCGTCCCCGCGCCGAGCGGCGCCGCCGTCGTCGTCGCCTGTCCTACCTGAGACGTCGGCTCGGCCTTCGCGGAGGCGGCCGTCTTCGCACCCTTCGTCGTGATTCCTGGCGAATCACAACCGGTGACGAGTCCGAGGATCGAAAGGCCCAACAAGAACGTACGGCTCGACATGCGATCATCGAAGCAAGCCCGGGGAGCGACGGCCAAGTTCCTGCGCGGTGTGCTACGGGGAGAGTCTCATGGACGTCACCGTCATGCTCGAGCCCGAAGTGGATCTCCCGCGCGTCGCAGCCCTTCTCGACGGGCTCGGCCACGAGGGCCGCGTGCACACCGTTCGAACGTGGACGAAGAAGCTCCAAGCCACGCTCTTCGAGGCCGCCAAGGGGCATCTGCCGATCGACCTCGATTTCCTCGTCCCTTCGAGCGTCGCGCCCCTCGTCGAGGTCATCCACGACGGCCAGAACACCTTGCCCGCGTTTCGCCACTTCCAGAAGCGCTTCGCGAAGCTCGAGGAGGGCGCGGTCGAGCTCGTGGGCTACAATCACCAGGCGATGAGCGCCTTCACGGGCCCCGGCTACTTCGTCGTCACCCGCGGCGAGGGCGATCAGCGAGGAGAGCTCCTCATCGACTACACGAAGACGCCCCAGCGAAAGCCGCCGACCTGGCCGAGCCTTCGCGCGAACTCTGGCATCGGAGGGCTCGTGTACGGCGGTATGATCGATCACCTGCGAGGGATCTCGTCGCACGTCTCGATCGGCCGCGCTTACCGAGGTAAAGCGGTCGACGCGTGGTTCGCGCTCGTGCGTCGCGATCCGACTCCGTGACGCACGCGCATGCTCGAGCTCCGCATCCTACCGAACCTTCGGGACGTCCCCGCCACCGCGTGGAATGCCCTCCTCCGTGAGGGCTCGAGCCCGTTCGTCGAGCACGCGTGGCTCTCGAGCCTGGAGGATTCGGAGGCCGTCGGCGCGCACGCGGGGTGGATCCCTCAACACCTGGCGCTCTACGACGGAGGTGAGCTCGTCGCCGCGGCGCCGGCTTACGTCAAGACGAACAGCGAAGGCGAGTTCGTCTTCGATTGGAGCTGGGCCGATCTCTCCGAGCGTCTCGGGGTCCCCTATTATCCCAAGCTCGTCCTCGCCGTGCCGTTCACGCCCGCGACGGGCGATCGCGTTCTATGCCGCCCGGGCATCGACCGCGCACGAACGATCCGCCTCTTCGCCGATGCGTCGCGCCGAATCGCGAAGGAGCTCGACCTCTCCGGCGTCCACGTCCTGTTCCCGCGCGAAGAAGAGGCGCGCGCCTTCGGCGACGACGGATTCTTGCTCCGCTACGGCGTCCAATACCATTTCACGAACCACTCGTTTTCCGAGTACGAAGATTTCCTCGCGACGCTGCCTCAGAAAAAGCGCACGCAGATCCGACGCGAGCGCAAGCAGCCCGTCCTCGACGGCATGACGATCCGCACGGTCCCCGCGAGCGAGCTCACGCCGTCGGTCGCGAAGACGATGTACGAGCTCTATCTCACGACGGTCGACAAATACCATTTCGGTCGTCGGTATTTGAACGAAGCTTTCTTCGAGCTCGTGCGCGAACGCTTCCGCGATCGGCTCGCGTGGGTCGTCGCCGAAAAAAGCGGAGAAATCGTCGCCGGAGCGTTCAACGTCGTCAAAGACGGGATCCTCTACGGACGCTATTGGGGCGCCTTCGAGGAAGTCCCCTTCTTGCATTTCAACGTTTGCTACTACCACGGCATCGAACAGGTGCTGCGCGACGGGCTCTCGAGCTTCAATCCGGGCGCCGGCGGCGAACACAAACGCGTTCGCGGGTTCGCGCCGACGCTCACGTATTCGGCGCACGACGTGCGGCACCCACGCATGCGCGCGATCCTCGAGGCGCACCTCGCCCGCGAGCGCGACGCCGTCCGCGCTTACGTCGACGAGGGCGGGTCGGAGTGAGTCGCCGCTCTTCTTGAGCGCGCGCTTCGTCGGGGCGGTCAGTTTGCCCGTGCGCCGCCCTGTCGAGCGAATGACCATGGGGTGGAGGAACGCGACGAGCGTGCGAGTCGTGCAACCTCGTCGACGCGACGCTCCACAGCTATTCGCGTCGGATCCGCGTCGACACGACGGTCTCGTCGATCGGCTCGCGATGCACGACTCCCCCATCCGCGAGGACCTCCCACGGAGCGGGGGCACCTTGCGCATACGTTACCTCGAGGATCGCACCCGACTCTGCATCGCGGTACTCGACGGTGCCCCCTGACAGATTTCCGTAGGGCGTGTAGGTCGACTCCGTCCCGAGCGCGGCCGCAATGCGGGTCTCGGCCTGCGCGCGAGGCAGGCCGACCGGTAGCCGGATCTGATCGAAGGCGGACGCCCGAGGTGTGGATTGCGTCATCGGAGCTGGTGGTCCCGGCGACGACGAGCACGCGCCGACGACGACGAATGCAAGCGCCAAGCAAGATGAAGAACGCACTTGGATACTCTAGCTCACCCGGACTCGAAGTCGGCAACGGACATCTTCGGCGGCGAGCGGGTCGAATGTTGCGAGCGGGTCGCTGGGGACACCTTCGGCTGCGGCGACGTACCCTTCCTGAGCCGCCGCGGGCCGAGCAGGCGCGGCTGGAAATACTCGGTCTTCGAACCGTTCGGTGCTCTAACGCCGGAAACCGTCCTTCGCCTTGCGGACG
>JBGAHN010000186.1:0-10860 GCA_044226145.1 Labilithrix sp.
ACCACGGGACGGAGGCGGCTGCGTGACCGGCCGGTACGACACGGGGGCCTCGGGGACGACGTCGTCGAACAGCCCCGCGCTCGCGAGCGGCGTGGACTGCGCGCGGACCGCGGCTTGCGGATCGACGAGGCTCGCGGCCGCGAGATCGACGAGGCCCGAGTCGTCGTCGGACCGAGCCGCGCTGGCGCGATGGCTGCCGCTGGGAGCGACCGACGCCGGCGCGGGCGTCAGCTGGGCCAAACGGGCGAGCTCTTGGAGGCTTCGTCGATCGCGCTCACGGTCAGCAGTCGTCATGGGTTTTCCTTCTCGCAGCTGGTCCGGCGCCGAGGAGGCCGGCCCCGAAGGAGCGCGGCCACTTGCCGGAATCGCGGAGTTATGACGCTCCGCATCGGTTTGTCCAAGGGGAGGCGACAACAATTTCGAAATCGCCTCGTCGTCCGAGGCGTCGGTCGTCGAAATTCCACCCTCGGCGGACAGCGTGGCCCGCACCACGTCCCGCGCGCAAGCGTCCCATTCCGCTTCGGTTTTTCCACCGTCGGGCCAGGCACCGAGGACCTCGTCGAGGCCGTCGTTTTTCTTCGAAGTCTCACTCACGTCCCATCTCCGTCGAGCTCGAATCCACGCGCTCGCAGGCGTTCCTTCAACTTGCGACGCGCTTCGTGGACGCGCCAGGCGATCGTCCCTTCGGGGGCGCCCAGGATGGCCGCGGCGTCCTCGTGCGACCGTCCGTCGATGCTCACCAGGATGAGGGTCGTACGGAGCGTGTCGCTCAGCTCGTCGATGCACTCGCAGAGCGCACGATAGAGGTTCTTCCGGTACGCCGCGTCGTGCGGATCGGCGCTGTCGGGGTGGCGGTCCGTCAAGAGGCCGTCGAGGCGCGGATCGTCGGTGTCGTGGGACGTGTGGTTCGTGCGTCGGGCGCGGATGCGGTTGAGCGAGAGGTTCACGGCGATGCGGTAGAACCAGGTGTAGGGTTCGCTCCGCCCGTCGAAGCGCGCGAGCGCACGGAACGCGCGGATGAACGTCTCTTGGCTGACGTCCTCGGCGTCCGGTCGATGGCGGAGCATGTGGACGGCGAGCCTGTGGATCCGGGGTTGGTGCCGTCGAACGAGCTCGCCGAAGGCGCGCGTGTCCCCCTCGCGCGCGCGGTCGACGAGTTCTCGGTCGGTCGGTTTGGTCATCGTGAGCGTGGGCCCGCGGTCGCGGAGACGGCCCCAAACGCCCGCCGTCGGCGTCCGTGCCTGTGAGGAGAACCACGACGATACCGCGCCCATGACCGTTCGACCACGTGGGCGGTCCGTGCTTGGGTTACCGGATCGTGCGGGAATGGCGAAACCGAGCCGTGCGTCGCACCATCCGAGATTTGCCGGGATCGTCCAATATCGCTACGGTCGCCGGCGTCGCCGAGGGACCCTAGGCACTTGGGGTCGCGTCGCGGCGTGGAGCTCTTCCGAACATGGCTGAAATCACGGACGACGTACGACGCGCGCTCGAGGCTGAGGAAGGGGGGCGTCGCTGGCTTCGTCGGCTCGCGGCGCTGTTGATTTTGGCCGTCCTCGTGGGGGGCGGGCTCGTCGTGCGGGCGAAGAACCGGCCGCTGCCGCCGGCGCGTTACGTCACCGCGTCGCCGACGGTGGGCGACGTGGCCGAGACCGTGCAAGCCACGGGCGCGGTGCAGCCGGTGCTCCAGGTGAGCGTGAGCTCTCAGGTCAACGGCCGCGTCGCGAGCGTGCGCGTCGACTTCAACTCCGTCGTGAAGAAGGGCGACGTGCTCGCCGAGATCGATCCGACGCAGTTCGGTCAGCAAGTCAGCCAGGCGTCCGCGCAGGTCGCCGCCCAGCGCGCGAACGTCGAGAGCGCGAAGGCCAACGAGGCGGCGGCGCGCGTGGCGTTCGAGCGGATCGAGCGGCTCGTGCAACAGAGCCTCGCCGCGAAGGGCGAGCTCGACACGGCGCGAGGTCAGTACGAGGTCGCCAAGGCGCAGACGGCGTCCGCGGCCGCGCAGCTCGGCGCGATCCAGGCGCAGCTCTCGCAGTCGAAGACGAACGTCGGGTGGACGAAGATCTACTCGCCCGTCGACGGCGTCGTCGTCTCGCGCGCCATCGACCCCGGTGCGACGGTCGTGGCGAGCTTCCAGGCGCAGGTGCTCTTCGTCATCGCGCAGGATCTGCGGAAGATGCGCGTCATGGCGGACATCGACGAGGCGGACGTCGGCAAGCTGAAAGAGGGCATGGAGGCCGACGCCGTCGTCGACGCGTTCGCGGGCGAGGTGTTCCACGGCAAGGTCGAGCAGGTCCGCTACAGCCCGAACAACGTGCAGGGCGTCGTGACGTACTCGGCGGTCATCGACGTCGACAACCCGGAAGAGAAGCTCCGCCCGGGCATGACGGCGACGGTCACCATCAAGACGCGCGAGGCCAAGCAGGCCGTGCGCGTGCCGAACGCGGCCCTGCGCTATCGGCCGTCGCCGCCGCTCGGCCCGAACGGAAAACCGCTGCCCGTGCCGCCGGAGGCGCCGCTCGCGAAGGGGACCGGGCGCGTCTACGTCCTCACGAACGACGTCCCGGGCGACGAGAAGGCCGAGGCGCGCGTCGTGTCGGTGGGCATCACCGACGGCACGCAGACGGTCGTGACGGGCGGGCTCGACCCGAACGCGAAGGTGGTCACCGACGAGTCGGACGTGCCCAACGCGCAAAAGAAGGGCGGCGGCGGCCCCCGCTAGCGATGTCCGACGACGTCCTCATCTCGCTCCGCAACGTCGCCAAGGACTACGAGTCCGGCGCGGGCGTCGTGCGCGCGCTGCGCGACGTCGATCTGTCGATCGACAAGGGCGAGTTCGTCGCCATCGTCGGCACGAGCGGCTCCGGCAAGAGCACGCTCATGAACATCCTCGGCTGCCTCGATCGGCCGACGCGCGGCACCTACGAGCTCTCGGGGTTCGACGTCGGCGTGCGGTCGAGCGACGCGCGCGCGGTCCTCCGAAACCGCCTCATCGGCTTCATTTTTCAGGGATTCAACCTGCTCGCGCGGACGACGGCGCTCGAGAACGTCGAGCTGCCCCTCGTCTACCGCGGGGTCTCGAAGCGGCAGCGGCGCAAGCGCGCGCTCGAGGCGCTCGCGGCGGTCGGTCTCGCCGAACGCGTGCATCATACACCGAATCAGCTCTCGGGCGGGCAGCAGCAGCGCGTCGCCATCGCGCGCGCGCTCGTCACCGATCCGCCGATGCTGCTCGCCGACGAGCCGACGGGCAACCTCGACACGCGCACGAGCCTCGAGGTCCTCGCGCTCTTGCAGAAGTTGAACCGCGAGCGCGGGATCACGATCGTCCTCGTCACGCACGAGCAGGACATCGCCGCGTGCGCCTCGCGTGTCGTGACGTTCCGCGACGGCCGTCTGGTGAGCGACGTGCGCGCCGAGACGCCGATCGACGCCGAAGCCGAGCTCGGGAAGCTCCCGAAGGCCGAGGTGTCGACCTGGGCGGAGGACGAGACCTTCGACGCCGCGCTCGCGGAGAAGCGTCGCCTCGGAGGTCCCGTCCCGTGGTCGGTCTACCTCGTCATGGCGCTCGGACACCTGCTCGGGCTCGGGCTCGGCGTCGCGTATGCGAAGGCGATCTTCGCGCCTTGGCCGGGGCCCATCGCCGTCACGTTCGCCCTCGCGATCGAGGCGGCGCTCGGCGCGTGGTTCGCCGCGAAGAAGCTCGGCCGGCCGCTCACGAACGATCAGCGCGTACGGACGGCGCTCTACTACACGCTCGGCTCGTCGGTGGTCCTCGCGCCGCTCTTCGCCTTCGCTCCGTTCCCCGGCGCCGCGCGCTTCTTCGCGCGCCTCGAGGGGCTCGCTCCCAGCGGCGTCGCCTTCGCGTTGGGCGTCACGGCGCTCGTGCTGGGGACGTTCGCGCTCGCGCGCTATTTGATGCTGGCGCTGCTCGCGCCCCTCGTCGTGAGCCGCGGCCGGAGATCGACGTGACGCTCTGGCTCGGGGCGCTGCGCCTCGCGTTCTCCGCGGTCGCTCGGAACAAGCTCCGCGCGGCGCTGACCGTGCTCGGCATCCTCATCGGCGTGACGGCGGTGATCCTGGTCACGGCCCTCGCGGACGGGGCGACGGCGACCATCCGCGGACAGATCGACAGCTTCGGCTCGAACGTCCTCTACGTCGACCCGGAGACCGTCCAGCAATCCGGCGCGCGCGGCAAGGCGACCGGGCGCCTGACGGAGGCGGACGGGCGCGCCATCGCGCGCGAAGCGGTGAGCATCGCGAACGTCGCCCCCTGGCTCTCGGCGGTCGGGCAGATCGTCTACGGCGACCGCAACGTGCAGACGACGCTCGGCGGGACCACGGCCGTCTACCTGCCGGTTCGACGCTACGAGATCGCCAAGGGCGCGATGTGGACGGACTCCGACGAGCTCGTGAAGGCGAAGGTCTGCGTCCTCGGCGCGACCGTCGCGACCAAGCTCTTCGGGACCGAAGACGCGATCGGCCGCACCGTGCGGCTCGGGGGCGCGCCGTTCCGGGTCGTGGGGGTCCTCGCCGCGAAGGGGACGACGGCCTCGGGGTGGGATCAGGACGACCGCGTGATCCTGCCGATCGGCACCTTCCGCGCGCGCGTGCGATCGACCGCGCCGGGCCGCGTCGACACGCTCCTCGCGAGCGCGACGAGCGAGCAGACGAGCGCGCGCGCCCAGGCGCAGATCACGGCGATTTTGCGGCAGCGTCACCGCATCGCCGAGGGGAAAAGCCCGGACTTCCGCATCACGACGCAGGCCGAGCTCCGTGAGGCCCAGGAGGCCATCACCTCCATCTTGTCCGCGCTGCTCGTCGCGGTCGCGGCGGTGAGCCTGGTCGTCGGCGGCATCGGCGTCATGAACATCATGCTCGTGAGCGTCGCCGAGCGCACGCGGGAGATCGGCATCCGCCTCTCCATCGGCGCGCGAGCGCGGGACATCCTCGTTCAATTCTTGATCGAGGCCATCGTGCTCAGCCTCGTCGGCGGGGTGCTCGGCATCGTGCTCGGCGCGGCGGCGACGGCGCTCTTGGGGCGCGCGCTCGGCTTCGAGGCGACCCCGAGCGCCCTGGCCGTCGCCGTGGCGGCCGCGACGAGCGCGTTCATCGGCATCGTCTTCGGGTTCTTGCCGGCGCGCCGCGCGGCGCTGCTCGATCCCATCGAAGCGTTGAGGCAGGAGTAGCCATGTTCGCGCGGCTCCTCCCGTTCGAGATCCGGGCGTTCGTCGCCGGCGTGCGCCTCGCGTTCCGCGCGATCGCGAGGAGCGTCCTCCGCGCGGCGCTCACGATCCTCGGCATCCTCATCGGCGTCGCGGCCGTCGTCATTGTCACGGCGCTCGGCACCGGCGCGCGTGCGCAGGTGGCCGACCAGATCGCGAACATCGGCTCGAACGTCATCATGGTCATGCCGCAGAGCGCCGCCGCGTCGGGCGCGAAGGGCGCGGCCGGCTCGGGCATTCGGCTCACGGAGGAAGACGGAAAGACCATCGCGCGGGAAGCCATCAGCGTCGTCGCGGTGGCGCCCGTGCTCCGCGCCACGGTGCAAATCATCGCGGGCGAGCGAAACTGGTCCACGCAGGCGCTCGGGTCGACGCGCGCGTTCTTTCCGGTGCGCAAATGGGCCGTCGAGCGCGGCGCGATGTGGGACGAGCACGACGAGGCCACGAAGGCGAAGGTCTGCGTGCTCGGCACGACCGTGGCGCGCGAGCTCTTCGGCGACGAAGATCCCGTCGGTCGGAACGTGCGCATGGGATCGCACGTCTTCCGCGTCGTCGGCGTCCTCGAATCGAAGGGGCAGGCGCCGTTCGGCGGCGACCAGGACAACATGGTCGTCATGCCCATCGGCTCGATGCGCGGGCGCATCCTCCGCACGGCGCCGGGCTTCGCCGGCATGCTCCTCTTGTCGGCCCGGAGCGCCGACAGCACGCAGCGCGCGGTGACGCAGATCGACGCCATCCTGCGCCAGCGCCACCGGATCCAGCCCGACGGCCGTCCCGACTTCGAGATCCGGACGCAGCAAGAGTTCCAGCAGATGCAGGGCGCCATCTACGGCGTGCTCACGCTCCTCTTCGTCGCGATCGCGGCGGTGAGCTTGGTCGTCGGCGGCATCGGCGTCATGAACATCATGCTCGTCAGCGTCACGGAACGGACACGCGAGATCGGCATCCGCATGGCCATCGGCGCGCGCGCCTTCGACATCTTGGTGCAGTTCCTCGTCGAGGCGATGACCCTCGCGCTCATCGGCGGCGTGCTCGGGGCCATCGTGAGCCTCGTCGTCATCCAAGGCGTGGGCAAGGCGCTCGACTGGCCCATGCAGCTCGACGTCACGGCGCTCGCCGTCGCGATCGTCACGAGCGCCGTCACGGGGATCCTCTTCGGGTTCTTGCCCGCGCGAAGGGCGGCGAACCTCGACCCCATCGTCGCGCTCCGCCACGAATAGGCCGGATCCGAGCAGTCGTGCGCGCCGTTCGTGGACTCGCAGAAGAGCACGGAGAAAGGTGGCCTCGACCACGGTGCGGGGCTGTCTCTTCCGAAGTCGCTGGACTCGAACGTGCTAAGCTGTGCTCCGCATGGTTCACGTGACGCGCCGACAAGCGCAGGCCTTCGTCGCGAGGTGGGCTCTCGTGGCCGACGCCGAGCGCAAGGAGCTTCGCCAGCAGTCGATGCGGGAGAAGCTTGCCCAGTTGTCGGCCCTCGTGGAGTCGGCGCGTGCACTTGATTGGTCGACGACCGATCCCGACGAGATCGAGGGCGTTCGTCGCCGGTGGTGCCGCCTCGCGGCCAGCTATCGTGGCTGAGGCTCCTTCCACGTCACCCCTGAGCCCGTTGGAGTCCGTCATCGCGCGAGCGGGATCGACGTCGACATCTCGCTCGGCGCGCTTCCGTTCGAAGAGGAGGCGATCTCGAACGCCGTGGTCCACAAGCTGGGGCGGATCCGCATTCCGTTGCCCAGACCGGAAGATCTCGTGGTGATGAAGGCCATCGCGCATCGGCCACGCGACGCGGCGGATATCGAGGCCCTCTTGGACGCTCACGAGGACCTCGACATGACCCGCATCGTTCGTATCGTCGACGAGTTCGCATCCGTGCTCGAAGCGCCCGAGTTGCTCACCGACTTGGAGCGGATATTGCGACGTGCTCCATCGAGACCCCCGACGCGCAGACCTCGACCGTCCAAAACGGGAGTTGCACCGACCCGTAGTGTGCCTACGAAACGCTCGACGACGAAGAAGGCCAAAGTCAAAGCCGGTCGATAGCGAGATCGCACCCAGGCCACGCGGCTTGGTCGAAGCGATGACCCTGGCGTTCGTTCGGATTTCTGCCGGTGCGAAGGGCCGCGAACCTTCGCAACGCGGCGCGCGCCCGAGCATCCAACCTCGATGTGCGCACGCCTCTTTCGATCCTCGATCTCGCGTTCGTCGGACAAGGGGAGTCGGTCGGCGATGCCCTGGCGGGGACGGTCACGTTCGCGCGCCGCGCGGAGGAGCTCGGGTACCGTCGCGTTTGGTACGCCGAGCACCACAACATGTCGGCCATCGCGTCGTCCGCGACGAGCGTGCTCATCGCCCACGTGGCCGCGCACACGCGCTCGATCCGCGTCGGCGCCGGCGGCATCATGCTCCCGAACCACGCGCCGCTCGTCGTCGCCGAGCAATTCGGGACGCTCGAGAGCCTGCATCCCGGGCGCATCGACCTTGGCCTCGGGCGCGCGCCGGGGACGGACCCGACCACGTCGAGGGCGCTTCGCATCGACCCGACGGCGGCCGACTCCTTCCCGAGCGACGTGCTCGAGCTCCAAGGTTTCCTCGGCGACGACACGCGCGTTCCCGGGGTCCAGGCGTTTCCCGGCAAGGGCACGCGCGTCCCTTTGTATGTCCTGGGGTCGTCGATGTTCGGCGCCGATCTCGCCGCGAAGCTCGGCCTCCCGTACGGGTTTGCGTCGCACTTCGCCCCCGCGTACCTCGAGCGCGCCGTCGCGCACTACCGTCGCGAGTTCTGCCCCTCGCCGCAGCAAGCCGCGCCGTACGTCATCGCTGGCGTGAACGTGGTCGCCGCCGACACGACGGAGGAGGCGCGCGAGCAATTCGCCGACGTGCAGCGATTCCGCGTGAAGCTGCTCCTCGGGCGCGGGGCTCGATGGACCGACGAAGAAGCGGACGCGGTGCTCGCGTCTCCGGCCGGGCAGTCCATTCGCGCGATGGGGCAGTACTCCGCCGTCGGGACGGGAGAGGAGGTCCGAGACTTCGTCGAACGGTTCGCGGCGCTCGCGGAGGCCGACGAGCTCATCACCGTCCACCCGGCGCCCACGCTCGCGGCGCGATTGCGGTCCATCGAGCTCTTGATGGGCGACGCGGCTCGGTAGTCTCGGATTCGCCGCGAGGACGCGTACCGTCGTCGAGGCGCGTCGCACCGGCCCCGGCCGATGCCCCCGATCAGCGGCGCCACGCTTGCGTCGCGTAACGACCTTCGCCCGAGCCGACGCTCACGAGGATGGTCACCTCGTCCGCGCTCGTGAAGCACATCGCGCCGTCCTCCGGCAAGGCCGCGCCGGCGCTCGTCGCGACGACGGCACCGGTCGAATCGCGCGCCACGACGACCGCGTCGCGGATGGACGGATCCGTTGCAACATACACGCGATAGCAACGATTCGCGTCGGCGTGGAGGGGTTGTTCGGCGGCGCGATCTTTGTCGGCTTGCTTTCCTTCGACCGGCGGCCCGAGCGCCGTCATGCCCGACACGGCCGCGCATCCCTCCGCGATCTTGCGCACGCGCGCCGTCGGGCCGTCGTTCGTAGCGCTCGTGACCGAAAGGCACGTGGCGAGCGACGTGTCGCGCGTGACGTTGGCTTTCTTCGATGTCGCCACGCCGGGCGGAGGCATCGTCGCCATGGGCGGCAGCGGTCCGAGCTCCGCCGAAGACGCGGCCGCCGAGGGCACCTTCGTTCCACCGCCGCCCGGAGCCGAAGCGCCCGGCGCAGTTCGGTCGTTTTTCGGCGCGCACGAGACCACGCCGAGGAGCGCGACCAAAGACCCTCCGAAGAGCCACGAACGAAGCATCCGCGCGAGCTTACCCGCGATCGAGCGGCGCGCACGGCGGATTGTCGGCTATCCTCCGCGGGTCGTGCCGCGTGTCGTCCGCATCGATCGAGATCGCCCCGAGCCTGCCGTCGTCGCCGAGGCCGCGGCGGTGCTCGCGCGCGGAGGGCTCGTCGCGTTTCCGACGGAGACCGTGTACGGCCTCGGCGCGCGCGGCCTTCACCCGGAAGACGTCGCGCGCATCTTCGAGGCGAAGCGGCGCCCGACGGGCCATCCGCTCATCCTTCACGTCGACGGCGAAGCGATGGCGCGATCGCTCGCGTCGACGTGGTCCGCGCAAGCGTCACGGCTCGCGCGTGCGTTCTGGCCGGGGCCGCTCACGCTCGTCGTCCCGCGCGCGTCCGTCGTTCCGCGCGAAGTCACGGGGGGACTCGACGCCGTCGGGCTCCGTTCGCCGCGGCATCCGGTGGCGCTGGCGCTGATTCGCGAGGTCGGCGAGCCGCTCGCGGCGCCGAGCGCCAACGCGCACATGCACGTGTCGCCGACGACGGCCGAGCACGTCGTGCGGTCGCTCGGCGATCGCGTCGATCTCGTGCTCGACGCCGGCCCTTCGGCGCACGGCATCGAGTCGACGGTCGTGGATCTCACGTCGGACGTCCCCCGCGTGCTCCGGCCGGGCGCGCTCGCGCTGGACACGCTTCGGTCCGTCGTGCCCGACGTCGTCTACGAATCGATCACCGCGCTCGATGGCGCCGCGCGCGTTTCGCCCGGGCTCGCCGCGAAGCACTACGCGCCGCATGCCCCCGTCGTGCTGGCGGACGCGGGTGGCCTTCATGAGAAGGTCGCCGAGGCGCTCGCGCGCGGACGTCGCATCCACGCCATCGTGTTTCGAGAGGAGACCGCGGCGGCATTGACGCATGACGCGGAGTGCGTGGTCGTGCGACACCTGCCCGCAGATCCCGAAGGCTATGCCCATGAGCTCTTCGCTGCCTTTTACGAGGCGGACGCGGCATCCGCCGACGTCGTGCTGGTCGAAGACGTTCCCGGAGAACCCCCATGGTGGGCCGTCGCCGATCGACTTCGCCGTGCCGCGTTGAAGAGCGGCTAGCCATCGCGACGGGTGCGCTTCCGTTCGCGATTTAGGAAAGTAGATCGATTACCTATTATTATAAGTATAAAAGTGTCGAATATCGCTTGACGGCACTTGGTCCAGTGCTATCGTGCCCACGTCAGCATAGCATGTGGCCGCGATGACTATGGGAACGTTGTTGCCGCCTAGTGCCATGCCTGAACGATAAGATAGCGAGGGGGGCATGCGCAGTAGCGTGAGGATCATCGCGGGCGTGATTGCAGCGTTTGAGTTTGGCTGTGCGCAAGAGGTGGACCTGCCGCCATCAAGTATGATGGAGCCCCCAATTTGGGAGGCCGCTCACCCGACGTCGATTCTTACCGCACCGAGCGACTTTACGGATCCTATTGGACGTCGTTGGAAATGGGTTGGTCCTGCACAGTATCATGCGCAATCAAAGGAAGAATTGATGGCGCGCAGGATGGGAAAGGTATCCTCCTCACCCAATGTGCGGCCAGTTACTGAGTTGACCAGAGATGAGCTTGCTGAAAAGCTTCGTCCTGTGCAGTTAATTCAGGGGAACGTGTATAGCCTCGAGGCTCCTGACTATGGAATCATTGACAAAATTTTGTCAATGGCGGAGCGGGCGCCTTCGGTGCCGCCACATATCGAAGGTGGGGAGTCGAGACAAGACTCTTATATTGGCATAGAGAATGGTTCAGTATCGCCGCAGCGAATAATTAATTCGTCGGG
>JBGAHN010000187.1:0-10850 GCA_044226145.1 Labilithrix sp.
GTCGGTGCCGCGGAACCCCAAGAGGAGGCGCAGCATCGACGAGTACGCGATGCTCGCGACGTGCCGGATGACGGGGCGATCGTCCTCCGAGCCCTCGGCGAGCTTCGAACCGATGACGAGATCGGCCTCGCCCGATTCGAGGATCTCGACCGCGCGCTGGTGGAAGTTCGCGTCGCAGAGGTCGATCTCGTCGCAGATGATCGCCGCGCCGCGCGAGATCAAGATGCCTTGCTTGAGCGCCTTGCCGTAGTTCGGCTCGCCCAGGCTGATGATCTTGACCTGGCCGCTCTCGGCGCTCCCGTACTTGTTCGCGAGCTCCTGACCGATCTCGACGGTGCGGTCGCGCGAGCCGTTCTCGGCGAGGATGATCTCGTAGCGCCAGCCGAGCGGCGCGAGTCGCTCGCGCAAGTCGACGACGGCGGCGTGAAGGATCGCCTCCTCGTTGTAGATGGGGATGACGATCGAGATGCGCGGATCGTCGGGCGAGCCGACGGAGGAGGGGGGAACGCTCGTGGCCATCGTTGGAGGGAGGCTCCCGGGCACGCCCGAACGCGGGCACCGAGGGCACCCCTCTTAGTACGTTCCGGGGCGGCAAGCCACGTCGACGTGCGGTCTCGCGCGCGCCTTCGCCTCGTAGTAGGGTCGCCCGCCCATGGCTTCCGATTCCCCCGCCTTTGGTCGCCGCTTTCGGCGGCGGTCCGTTGCTTGGTACGTCGTTCTCCTTGGAGGATCGCGCAGCGCGTCTTCGCTCGCGGCTGCCGCGTCGATCGCCCTCGCGGGCGCCGCGTCGATCGCCGTGATCGGATGTAACAAATCGGAAGAGAAGAAGATTCCCCAAGAGGAGAGCAAAGCGCGGCCCGTGCCCTCGGACCTCGTCTTCAACGACTTCCTTCCGTCGAACGGCAACGCCGGCGGCCTCGCCGTGCGCGTCGACGGGGGCGTTTTGGACGGGGGCGCCGCTGCTCCCGAGCCGGGCGAAGCCGCCCCCACGACGGAGCGGACGAAGCTCCTCGAGCCGGGCGCCGAGCCGCGGGCGGTGCGGAAGTACGCGTTCGTCGCCGGTCGTGTCGACAAGCGGGTCGTGACGATCCGGCAATCGGCGACCGCCGAAGGGCAGGCGATGAACTCGCCGGCGTTCGCGCTCAGCGTGGAGTTCGCCCCGAAAGAGGTGAAGCCGACGGGAGCGCACATGGAAATGAAGCTCGCGAAGGTGGAGCTCGCCGATCGCGACAAGGTGGATCCGCGCATGGCGCAGGCGGCGGCGCAAGAACTCGGCGCGTTCGCGGGGCTCGTGGCGTCGTTCGACGTGTCCCCCCGCGGCGAGATCGGGCAGCTCGCCCTCAAGGGCACGGACGCGATGCAGCGCGAAGGCGCCGAGGTCATCCTCGAGGCGTTCCAGCAGGTCGCCGAGCTGGTGTTCGTCCCCCTGCCGGCCGAGCCCATCGGCGTCGGCGCGAAATGGGAGTCCGACGACGCTCCTCCGCCGGGGACGCCGGGCGCGGCGGGCGGCGAGGCGGCCAAACGCACGCTCGAGTTGAAGGAAGCCACCCCGCAGGGCGCGACCATCGCCGAGACCCTCGCGCGGCACGTCCCCAAGCGGCCGTACCCCGATCCCCGCTTGCGCGGCGCGACCATCGAGGTCCAGGTGTCGGGGACGT
Source organism: Labilithrix sp. (assembly GCA_044226145.1). Lineage (GTDB taxonomy): Bacteria > Myxococcota_A > Polyangia > Polyangiales > Polyangiaceae > Labilithrix. Next base: position 1,659 of record JBGAHN010000187.1, read on the forward strand.
ACACGTTCGTGACGTCGTTCGACCACGTGCCGTCGAAGGTGACGGGCGAGCAGACGCAGAAGGTGGCGATCGAGGTGCCGGATCCGAGCGGGAGCGGCGAAAAGAAGACGATGCATCAGGACGTCAAGATCGTCCACACGCTCCAGTAGCTCGGGTCGGGCGTTCGCGGGGCCGCTCGGGTCCCGCGGAGGCGCGCAGGACGCGCGCGAGAACGGAAATGAACACGGGTCGGCCGGGCGCCGTTGACACGCCGCGGCCGCCGTACGAGGACAACGACTCTCACGGAGGACGCGCGATGGCGGAAGGCTTGAACAAGGTGATGCTGCTCGGAAATCTCGGCGCCGATCCGGAGCTGAAAATGACCGCGGGCGGGCAGGCGGTCCTCAAGCTCCGCCTGGCGACGACCGAGTCGTACCTCGATCGCAACAACAGCCGCCAAGAGCGGACGGAGTGGCACTCGGTGACGCTCTGGGGCAAGCGCGCCGAAGCCCTCGCGAAGTTCCTCGCGAAGGGCGAGCGCATCTTCGTCGAAGGCTCGCTCCGCACGTCGAGCTACGAAAAAGACGGCGAAAAGCGCTACCGCACGGAGATCAACGCCACGAACATCATCCTCGCGGGCCGCGGTCGCGGTGCCGGTGATGAAATGGGTGGCGGCGGAGGCGGTGGTGGCGGCGGCTTCGAGCGCCGCCCGGCGGGTCGTCCGGAAGGCCGTGGCGCCCCCGCGCCCGCTCCCCAAGACGATTTCGGCGATTACCCGGGCGGCGACGACGAAATCCCGTTCTGAGCCGCGCGCGGTCCCCGGTTGCCCGGGCCGCGCTTGCGCTTTTCGATCTCGTTGACTAAAGAGCCCGATTCCCTCCTATCGGCCCCTCTCGGGGCCGCCCGACGGAGGTGGAGGATCCCATGAAAGAAGGCATTCATCCCGATTACCCCGCCGCGACGGTCAACTGCGCGTGCGGCAACACGTTCGTGACGCGCTCGACGCGCGGCGATTTCCAGGTCGACGTGTGCTCGGCGTGCCACCCGTTCTACACGGGCACGCAGAAGCTCATCGACGCGGCGGGTCGTGTCGACCGCTTCCGCAAGCGCTACGGCAACACGCCGTCGGTCGCGCCGAAAGCCGCCAAGCCGGAGTAGCCTTTCGCGCCGGCGTGCGTAAAGTTCGACGAGCATGTCCGAAACGCCTTCGAAGGCGGGCGCCCCGGCGTCCGCCACCGCGCCCTCTCCCGTGACGGGTTCGTCCCCGACGCGTCCTTACATCGGAGGGCAAGCCGTCCTCGAAGGCGTGATGATGCGCTCGCCCACGTCGTTCGCCATCGTGGCGCGCCGGCGGGACGGTTCGCTCCACGTCCGCGAGCGCGCGATGCGCGACGGACGCGTGGGGATGGCGCGCCTTCCGCTGGTTCGGGGGGTCGCGTCGCTCGTCGAGAGCCTCAAGCTCGGTGGCGAGGCGCTCCGCTTCTCGGCGGAGATCATGGAGAAGGATCTCGAGGCCGAAGAGCTCGCGAAGGGGGGCGGTGCCACGTCCTCGTCGGACGCCGCCAAGACGCGGGACGGTCGCGCGCGAAAGACCAGCGGCCTCGGCTCGGGCGTCGTGCGGCTGCTTCAGTCGATCGCGTACACGCTCTTCTTGCTCATGACCGCCGACGGCGGCGAGGAAGGGGTGGGCGGCGCGTCTCCGGCCGCGAGTCCCGCCGCGAAGCCCGAGGACGCCGCGGGCGCGATCGTCGAAGACACGACGGTCGAAGAGAAGAAAGACGGCGGCTCGAAGGGCCCGATGGGCTTCATGCTCGTCATCATGGTGGCCTTCCTGATCGCGCTGCCGCAAGTGGGCGCCGCCGGCATCAACAAGCTCCTGAAGCTCGATCTCGACGTGCAGTCGCCGGCGTTTCAGGCCATCACGGGCGTCTTCAAGCTGACGATCGTGATCGGCTACCTCCTCATCGTGCGGAGCGCGATCCCCGACATCCGGCGCGTGTTCCAGTACCACGGCGCCGAGCACAAGACGATCAGCACCTACGAAGCGGGCGAGGCCCTCACGGTCGACAACGCGCGCGCGAAGACGACGCTCCACCCGCGCTGCGGCACGACGTTCTTGGTCATGGTCGCCATCGTGTCGATCCTCGTCTTCACGGCGGTCGGCGGCTTCTTGCCGAAGATCCAGACCGGCAAGGTGTGGCTCGACAACGTCGTCTTCTTCCTCGAAAAGCTCCCGTTCTTGCCCCTCATCGCGGCGGTGACGTTCGAGATCCAGCGCGTCTTCGCGAAGTACTGCACGACCGGTCCGCTCCGTGCGCTGCTCTGGCCAGGCTTCCTCTGCCAGAAGATCACGACCATCGAGCCCGACGACGATCAGCTCGAGGTCGCGCTCGCGTCGCTGCGGGTCACGCTGTTCCGCGAGCAGGAAGAGGCGGCGCAGGCGCGGGCGAACGCGGCCGCCCATGCGGGCGCCGACGAGGCCGTACCGGCCGACGTGCGCTACCGCAACTTCGGCGCCCTCATGAACGCCGATCGCCTCCGACGCGCGGCCTGACGCGAGCGCCGCTTCGCCGACGCGTGGCCGTGATAGGCTGAGCGCGGATGCTTCCTCTCGACAAGCTCGAGCAACTCTCCCGCCGCTACGGCGAGCTCGACGACCTTTTGTGCAGCCCCGAGGTCCTCTCGGATCGCCATCAACTCTCGAAGTTGAACAAGGAGCGCGCCGAGCTCGAGCCGCTCGTGACCTCGTTCGCCCGCTTTCGCGAGGTCGAAAAGAAGCTGAAGGACGATGAAGAGGCGCTCACCGATCCGGAGCTGCGCGAGCTCGCCGAGCTCGAGATCCCGGAGCTCCAGGCCGAACGCTCCGGGCTCGAGCGCGAGATCCAGCTCCTGCTCCTGCCGACGGATCCGAACGACAAGAAGAACGTCATCCTCGAGATCCGCGGCGGCGAGGGCGGCGAGGAGGCGACGCTCTTCGCGGCGGACCTGTTCCGCATGTACGGGCGCTTCGCGGAGACCAAGGGGTGGACCGTCGAGGTCCTCTCGCTCAGCGAGAGCGGCACGGGCGGCTACAAGGAGTGCATCGCGCTCGTCAGCGGCAAGGACGTGTACTCGCAGCTCCGCTTCGAGGGCGGCGTGCACCGCGTCCAGCGCGTGCCCGCGACGGAGACGCAAGGCCGCATCCACACGTCGACGGCCACGGTCGCCGTCCTGCCCGAGGCCGACGACGTCGACGTGCAGATCGACGAAAAAGACCTCGAGATCTCGATCGCGGCGAGCGGTGGGCCAGGCGGGCAGGGCGTCAACACGACGAACAGCGCCGTGCAGATCCAGCACAAGCCGTCGGGGATCATCGTCAAGTGTCAGGACGAGCGCTCGCAGCTCAAGAACAAGGCCAAGGCCTTGAAGGTGCTCAAGAGCCGCCTGCTCGACATCGAGCGCGAGAAGCAGGAAGCGCAGCTCTCGGCCGAGCGCCGCGGCATGGTCGGCACCGGCGAGCGCAGCCAGAAGATCCGCACGTACAACTACCCGCAGAACCGCGTGAGCGATCACCGCATCCGGCTCACGCTGAACAAGCTCGATCGCATCGTCGAAGGAGATCTCGAGGAGCTCGTCGTCGCGCTCCGCACGCACCGGCAGGCCGCGTTGCTCGGGCAGGAGAGCGGCGCCCCGAACGCCTTCGGCTCCGACGAGGACGACGCGTGAACGACGCTGCGCGCACCTTCGAGGCGCTCGAAGTCGCCATGGCGATGGCCCCCGGGGTGTACGCGCGCAACCGCATGTTCTCGTTCTTCGAACGGCACGACGGCAAGCGGGCCCGCGCCCGCGCGCTGGTGCTCCGCGGCATCGTGCGGCACCTCGCGCGCGCGGACGTCGTGACGCTCGAGCTCGCCGGCGGGGAAGGCGCGACGGCGGCGGACTCCCGGTTCATCCTTCGCTACACGCTCCCCTCGATGCACCTGTCGCGGGCGGCGGAGCTCTCGCGGGTCGAGCTCGCCGTCGTGCGTGTGCTCGCGGGGCGCGCGGGGACGACGTGCTTGGCTCCGGAGCCGGACGACCACCGGTGCATCGACGACGCCCTCGGCCACCTGCTCGCCGTCGGCGATGACGCACGCCTCTCGGACGCTGCCAAGGATCTCGTGGCCGGCGTCGCGCCCGGCGCGCTCCGTCCCTGAGCGGGCCTTGAGGGGTTGGCTCAGCCGGGGGGCCAGGCGAAGTCGCGTCCTCCGAGGACGTGGACATGGACGTGGTGGACGGTTTGCCCGGCGGCGTCGCCGTCGTTGACGACGAGGCGGTAGCCGGCGCTCTCGAGCCCGAGCTCGTGCGCGACGTTGCGGGCCGCGACGAACACCTGGCCGATCGTCTCGGCGTCGCCGGCCTTGAGCTCGTGGATCGCCGAAAGGTGGCGCTTCGGCACGACCAGCACGTGCGTCGGGGCCACGGGACGGATGTCGCGAAACGCGACCGCGTGCTCGTCCTCGTAGACGATGGTGGCGGGGATTTCGCGCGCGACGACCTTGCAGAAGAGGCAGCTCATGGCGCCGGAAGAGTAGGCGCGCGGTGACGTCACGGAAACCCTCTGCGCGCACGGGAGCGCGTTAAACGAAAAAGACCCGCGATCCTCGGGAGAGGTGCGGGTCCTTCTCGACGCTTCGTCGGTCAAGCCGACGGGAGCGCTTCGCTCACTTCGAGGGAGCGGGGGTCGACTCGGTCGAGTCGGTCGACGCGGGGGCCGCCGTCGAATCCGTCGCGGGGGCCGTCGAGTCCGTCGAGGGCGCGTTCTTGTCGGTCGACTCGCTGGTGGTGGTCGCCGTCGACGGATCTTCCGCCTTCACGTCGCTGCCGCCACACGCCACTGCCATCGCCGCGAGGGCGCTGAGAACGATCAGTTTCTTCATGGTTGTTGCCTCCAGAGGCGCTCTTTTTCCGCCATTAATAGCCCATGCGTCAAGCAAAACCGAGCATCAACGTCGTAGAAAACGCCCAACGGCGGCGCTGAGAGGTGCGGAAAATGGTCAAAAATATGAACAATTTCATGTATTTGATTGACTTGTTGGAAGAATCGTCGAAAACCCGGGGAATTTCAGTCACGCCGCTTCTTTCCATCGCATGTTGGCGGGTTGGCACGGTGGTTTCGCCCGGCTGACCTCGAAGAGACCGACGCTTCGGATCCCTCGCGTCTGGTCCGGTCCGCGTTCCTCGAAGCCCGTCGTGTTCCGCGGCGTTGTCCTTCGAGGGACGGACCGAGGTACGCTTTGCCACCTTGAGACGTCCCTTTCTTTCCCTTCGTTCTCTCTCGATTCTCCTCGCCGCGTCGCTCGTCTGTTCCGCGCTCGGGTACGCCTTGGTGCTCCGGGCTCGTGGCATCGAGTTCGTGGATTTCGCCAACGAGCTCAACGTTGGCGGTGAGCCTCGCTTCGCGTGGCGTTCGGTCGGCGACAAGCATTGGCAAGTCGTCGCGATGAGCGGTGGCGTCCCCGCGACCGGAGAGCCCGTCGACGTGACCGACGCGCGGGAAGGGACCGGCGCCGGGTGCCCGGCGGGGATGGTCCGCGTGAAGGGCGACTACCGCCTCGATCGTGGCGGCGAAGGCTCGGGCGACGTCGAGCGACTCCAAGACGCCGCGTGCACGGACTGGATCAGCACCGACTTCCCCGCGCGCTGCCGCACCTTCGACGCGGCGAAGCTCGCGCAAAGCCTCGCGCCGCTCAAGACGCGCGCGCTCGACTTCTGCATCGACCGGTTCGAGTACCCGAACGTCGCGGGGCAGAACCCCGTCATCGTCGTGACGTTCGGCGAGGCGGAGGGGATGTGCAAGAAGGACGGCAAGCGACTCTGTTCGGAGAGCGAGTGGACGTTCGCTTGCGAGGGCGAGGAGACGCGTCCGTATCCTTACGGCTTCGAACGCGACACGACCGCGTGCGTCGTCGATCGCTCGTGGCGCCCCTTCAGCGCCGTCGCGCTCGCTCAGCGCTCGTCGGTGCGCGCGCAAGAGGAGCTCGACCGGCTCTGGCAAGGCGAGCCTTCCGGATCGCGCAACGCGTGCAAGAGCCCGTTCGGCGTCTACGACATGACCGGCAACGTCGACGAGTGGACGAGGAACGTGCGCGCGACCGGGTACGCGTCCGTCATGAAGGGCGGCTATTGGGGCCCCGTGCGGGCGCGCTGCCGTCCGGCGACGCGCGCGCACGACGAGTCGTTCGTCGCCTACCAGCAAGGGTTCCGGTGCTGCGCGGAGTCCGACGGTTCGAGCCTCCCGGCCACGCCGTCGCCCGTGGTCGAGGCGTCGCTCGCGATTGACGGCGGTGCGCCGCGACGCCTCGCGGACGGGGGCGTGCAGGAGGGGGGGAGCGCCGGCGCCGATGCGTCCGTTCCGCTCGTTCCTTCCGTGCCGCTCGTCGACGCGGGGCTGTCGCTGGCCGACGATCGACCGACGCCCATGCTCTCGGACGACCGCTCCGACGACGAGCTCCAGGCGCTCGCGCGCAGCCATACGGGACTCTTCCGCTGCGCGGCGGCGCCGGTGGGGACGTCCGGCAACGGGGAAGGGGCGTGGCGCTCGATCGGTCGCGTTTGGGGATGGGGCGCGGTCGCGGCGGTGCTCGTCGCTTCGCGCCGACGTCGTCGCCGTTTTCCGCGGTGATCGCGGCGCGTCGAGGCGCGGCCCGTGCTACGAGCGGACGCGCCGATGGACGACCGAGACGACGCCGACGATCTGCTTCCCGTCGAGCAGCTCGCGCGCGGGCCTTCGAAGAAGAAGCGCCCCTCGCGGCGCGCCGTCGAGCTCGCGCGTGAGCTCGGGCGGCTCGCGCGGCCGGGGGATCTCTTCGTCCCGGGGGACGGGCACCTTCGATGCACCGCGTGCGCGCATCGGTGCGTCCTCACCGACGGTCGCGCGGGCGCGTGCGGGGTTCGCGACGCGCGCGAAGGGCAGGGGTTCGTCCCGTTCGGCTACGTCGCGCGGCGGTACGTGAGGGACGTCGAGACGAACACGATTTACCACGTCGAGCCGGGCGCGAAGGCCCTCACGTTCGGCATGTACGGGTGCGATCTGCGCTGCCCGTACTGCCACAACTGGAAGCTGTCGCAGGCGCTCCGCGACGACGGCGGCGGGGCCGCGTTGCGGGCTTCGTCCGAGGCGACGACGGACGAGGCGCCGATCCCGACGACGGCGCGCGCGCTCGTCGACGAGGCCGTGGCCCAGGGCGCGCGCGTCGTGTGCGCGGCCTACAACGAGCCGATGATCGCGGCCGAATGGGTTCGCGCGGTGTTCACCGAAGCCCGGGCGCGAGGCCTTCGCACGATGGTGGTCTCCGACGGCCACACGACGTCCGAAGCGCTCGCGTACCTGCGGCCGGTGTGCGACGTGTTCCGCGTCGACCTCAAGGGGTTCGAGGACGCCCACTACAAGGCGCTGGGCGGCCGCCTCGCGCCCGTCTTGTCGGCGATCGCGGAGGCGCGTGCGCTCGGGTACTGGGTCGAGGTCGTCACGCTTGTCGTGCCCGGATTCAACGACGACGCCGCCGGTCTCCGAGGCCTCGCGAAGAAGCTCGCGGCCATCGATCCCGACGTGCCGTGGCACCTCAACGCGTTCCAGCCGCGGTACAAGATGACCGATCGCCCGCCGATGCACGCGGAGCTCTTGGTGTCGGTCGCCGGCGTGGCGTACGCGCGTGGCTTGCGCTTCGTCTACGTCGGAAATGTCACGCACGCGTTCGGCGAGCTCGAGCACACGCGCTGTCCGGGATGCCACGCGGTCGTCGTCGAGCGCAGCAACTACCGAACCGTGCGCTCGCGGCTCGTGAGCGGATCGTGTCCCGACTGCGGGGAGCGCATTCCGGGCCTGTTTTCCAGCACGTTCGAGGCCTAGGGGGCCTGGCGGCATCCCTTCGCAGCGGCGGTTCGAGCGCGCACCGCGCGACGTGATCGCGAGATCGAGGCGAAGTCGAGCTTCCTTCTCGCGAGGGCGTGTGCCTTGCACCGATCCTCGGTATGTCGACCACGTCGGCCATCGGCACGCGCACCGCCGGCCTCTTGCTCGTGGTCGCGTCCTTCCTCGGGGGCTCCGTCCTCACGGGCTGTCGAGCCCAGGAACGAAGAGTGTGCACCTCGCACGTTTCGGCGACCGACCGCGGCCTCCGCTCGGGCTCACGTCCGCCCGAGCGCACCGAAACTTCGCCCGTGACGCCGCCCGTCCGCAGCGAAGCCCCCGCGCGCGACGCTTCGGCCGACGGCGACGATCCGGCGAAGACCGTGCACGAGCGTGTCCGCGCGCGCCGGGCCCTCCGCAAGGAGATCGAGGCGCTCGACGAGGACCTCGTCTCTCTCGAGGGAGAAGCCCGCCACGCGAAGCCGGGGCTGCGCGCCGACGCGCTCGCCGACGCACGCACTGCGCGGGCGTGGCGCGATCGCCTCGCGGGCGACCTTCAGGCGGTCGACCGGGCAGGCGACCTCGTTTGGGACGCCCTCAAGCAGCAGATCGACCTCGACCTTGCGGAGGTTCGCCCGTCGGACGAACCGTCGTGCGACGGCGACGCTTGCGGGACGTTCGACCTATGATTCGACGACGCTCCGACGGACGTTGTTGACCGCGTGAGCCAAGCCCGGTATGCGGAGGTAGACCACGGTGCGGTAGCCAAGTGGTTAGGCAACGGTTTGCAAAACCGTCATACGTCGGTTCGAATCCGATCCGCACCTCCGAGAGGTCCTGTTTTGCAGGACTTTCGTCGTTTTGTGACGACGGTTTCGGCGGTCGATGACGAGGCCGTTAGACACGAGCGAAGAGGGGCATCGGTTCCAGGCCGAGGGCTACCGGCGGATGACGCCGGAGCGGAAGATCGAGCTCATGCTCGAGCTTAGCGAGACGATGCGCGTGGTGGCATCCGGTAGCGCCACCCCAGCTAGCGGCTAGGACGAAGGGCCCTGGTCGTGCTGCTCTACGGTCGCGAACTGGCCGAGAAGATCTGAAGCGTCGGGAACGTTCCGCGTCCGTAGCGACGTCATCGGTCAGGTACCCCCTCGAGCAGTAGCACCGACGTCGATGACCGATCTGCCTCGTGATGATCCAGAACCTCGTGCCGCCCGACGTCGAGTACGTCGAGAAGATCCTAGCGCGGCGTCTTAGGGCGTCGTCGTTCGCCCTTTTTGTCGTCGTCGTCCACGTTGCCCACTCTGTCCTCCGCGTGAACGGTGTTTCGCCGCGAAAACGCAAAG
>JBGAHN010000008.1:0-78674 GCA_044226145.1 Labilithrix sp.
CCGCAAAGCCGTCACGACGGCGCTTCGGCCCGTCTACGGCGCCGATACGGAAGAGGCGGCCAAGCTCGCGCTCGACGCCTTCGAGGAACGCTGGGGAGCCAAGTATCCTCTTGTGAAGACGGCTACGTTGAAGCTCGGTCGCCGAGATGAAGCCCGCGCTCGTGAGCTCGGTTCTCCGTCCTCTATGAGGCGGCTCCTTTGAAGCTTCAGCAGCGTTCGATCTCCATAGCCCTACCTCGCCGTCGCGGGACGTCACGATGTCTTCACACTCGAGCTCGAAGAGATGACACCAGCCGCCTTCAAGAAGGCGCTCACGCGAGCAGCCCCATTCACCGCATCAAGGCACGATCTCGATCGCCAGGGCATCCAGCTGTCGCCGATCGATCACCCACGCGACGCACGGACGTCGCTCCACCGACGTCGCCGTTCCTTGCGGCTCGCCCCCGCGAGCCTATCAATCAGTGACGTCGGGTGCCGGAAGCTCCCCCGGCCGCCCCCAGAGCCACGCGGGGTCGAGCAACCAAGGCAGAATGTAAAGAATGGTCGCCGGCGGCAGGTCGCGGTTGGGCTCCGCTGCCTCGTTTGCCACCAAGGACGCGATCTCTTTCGCGGCGCGCCCGAGCACGGTCACGAGCTCCTCTTCCGGCCGAAGCGTCGCCGACTCGAGGAGGCGCACGCAGGCCTCCATGTCGCCGTCCGACTCCACGAGGAAGCCGCGCTCCAGGATCTCCTCCATGTGCGCGGAGATCCGGGCGACCGTCGGCAACTCCGGGATGCGACCCAAGGCGTAGAGGAGCACCGCGAGATCGGCGAAGTGCGCGTCCCACCACGAATCCGAGACGTCCAGCGCGCCGACGTCGCCGAGCAGGTGCTCTTGCTCGCTCTCGGAGAACAGCGGCTCGACGCCCGCCTCCTCGCTCGCCACGCCCAGCGCGTCGACCATCGCTTGCGCTTGCTCGGCGCCGAGTTGCTCGGCTTGCGATTCGATCACGAACCGCTGGGTGAGGAGCTCGAGGCACAGCGCGCGACGCGCGACTTCGACCGGTGAACGCATGACGGGATTGGACCACGCGCCGCCCGACGCGATCCAGCACCAACGAGCGCTACCCGGCACTATCGTCGCGCGCCGGCGTCAATTCTCCGGCAACGGATCGCCGGCGTCCGCCGAAGCATCGACGTCGGACGGAGCACTGGCGTCGGCCTCTCCGTCGGTCCCCGCATCGTTCGGGATCGGATCTGGCGCGCCGTTCGCCACGATGCTCTGGACCCACGCGCCGACGCCGTAGCCGGCCTGCGCGTCGAGGCGCGTGTGCCAATTCGTCAGGCTCACGTAAGAGGGGTCGTTCGGCTGAAAGTTGTAATAGGCATTCACGCCGACGATGACTCGCTGCGTGCCGTCGTCGCGGTAGACGGGCCCCCCCGAATCGCCCGGACAGAGGCTCGCGGCGTCGGCCGAATCTAGCTTCGCGCCCGGCGTGAAGAGGTAGTTGTCTTCGATGCGCACGCCCGGGCTCGGCTCCGGGTAGCGTCCGGGCGCGATGGCTTCGTCGCGCGAAAGAGCGACGGTCGATTGAATCTTGAGTCGCGACTGCGCGTAGTCGAATCCCGAATAGAGTCCCGCTTCGCACCCGTACCCCATGACGACGAGCTTGTCGCCGGGCGCGACCGGATTCGAATCGACGGTCGCGATCGGAATGTCCGCGATGGCCTCTTGCGACTCTCTCGTCAGAACGACGATGGCGACGTCGGCCGCGAGCGTCGGCCCCAGGACCTTCACGGGGCCGGTCCCCGCTTCCCACGTCGAATGAACGTACGTCTTTTCGACGACGACGGGGACGAAGGCCGCATCGTTCGGCGAGGTGCTGTCCGCCGCCTTCTTCGAGGTGAGATGCAACGTCGAGCCGGCGGCGAACAGAGCGTTGTCGTCGACGCAATGCCCAGCCGTGAGCACGTGCCGCGGACCAATCTTCGCCGCCGTGCAGTTCGTCGCGATGAGGAGCGTCGAAGGAAACTCGTCGTCCGTGGCTTGGCGACCGCCGACGAGCTCGCTCTCTGACGTGTTCGAAGAAGACGGCGTCACCGTGCACGCCACGAAGGCGACGCACGCCCCCGCGATGGCTCCGAGAAGGGTGGACCGACGAAGACGAGGTCCCTGGTGCGCGAACGGCATGGCAAGCCGGCCTCAAGCAATGGACATGCCCACCTACTTGCGCAGATTTTCTCGGTATTTAAGGCAATTTCGAGCGTCGCACTGAGTCCGTCGCGATCCGATCGAAGCGTGCGCGATCCACGGCAACGCCCATCCCCTGCCCGCGACGTTCGGCTCGACGGGACGCGCTCCTTGCTCGCCGATCGACCACGAAGCCGCGAGGCGTCCCGTTTCTAGGGTGTGCCGGAGGCGGTGGCTCGGCGGACGCGGTGCGCGAGGGCGTCGACGAAGACCGTCACCACGAGCGCCGCGAAAAGCCACGGTCCACGCCCCACGAGAGCGTCGACCCAGACGGACGTGAGTGGTCGCCACCCCGTCGCGCGTTCCACGATCCAGCCGAGCGCCGCGAGCGCGCCGAACGCGATGCCGGAGACGCGGACCAACGAATGGCTCGGGCCCCGACTCAAGAGCGCGAGGGCCGCGCCGAACGTGACGATGATCCCGAGCTGCATGGCCTCGACGCCGAGATTGAAGCCGAGGAGCGAGAGCAGGAGGGTCGGCCGATCGAAGCCGAACGGCACGAGCGCCGAGGCGAAGGCGAGGCCGTGAACCAACCCGAACCCGCCCGCGATCCACGTCTCGTGCCGCGGGAAGAGCGGCCGGAACGCATGGACGGCGGCGACGAAGATCGACACCGCGATCGCGATCTCGATCGCCGTCGTCAGCCGAGGTCCACTCACGTGCTGGAGGAGCGTCGCGCCAGCCAACGTCGCGGAGTGGCCGATCGTGAACGCGCTGACGATCTTCGCGGACCCGACGATCGCGCGGCGCACCGTTCCCGTGGCGGACCAGCGACGCGCGCCCGTGACGATGAGCGGAGCCGGCAACAGGAGCTTGAGGAGGAAGAGGATGTGATCCGCTCCTTCCGCGATGTGATGCATCCCGAGCTCGAACCCGTGGCGGACGACGCTGCCCATGCCGCCCTCGGTGCGATCGACGACGATGGCGCGCCGTTGGTAGTGGAGCTCTCCGAGGAGCGACGCGCTCTCGTCCACGTCTCCGACCCGCAGATCGCGGCGCAAGAAGACGTAGACGGAGTGGGTGACGACGTGATCGAGGATGACGTCGTCGTGGATCTCGAACCATCGAGCGTCGCTGCCCTCGGGCGCGCGAAGATGCGCGCGTACGTCCACCACGTCGCCGTCGTCGACGCGCTTCACCTCGGCGCTCTCGACCGTGGTGACGAACGGTCGATGCTCGCGATCGAACGCGACGAGCCGAGTCCTCACGTGCTCCGGGATTCGGTCGACTCGCACCGACGCGAGATCGTGATCCTTGCCCGGGAAGAACTCGGGGGCGTCGACGCGGAGCTGCGTGAGCGGCACGAGCAGCTCCACGGCGACGGACCGCTCCCCGACGTCGAGGAGGAGGATCTCTCCCCGCGTGTCGTGCGCCCACGCGACGCGCGCGAGGAGCAGCGAGCAGAGAACGGAGAGGAGCAGTCCGACGCGAGGGATCAAGACGCCTTCACTGCAATTGGTCGCCGTAGTCGTACGATTTGTCGCGGTAAATCGTGTGGTAGTGCGTGACGTTCTGGATCACGGCGCCCGCTTGACACGCCAGCTCGATCCAAGCGCGAGGGCCGTCGATGCGCATGTACGTGCCGTTCACGTCGACGTCGATCTTCGACGACGCCGTCCCGCCCCACGCGACGTAGGTGTCCGCATAGGCAGCGTCCGACGTGTAGTCCGCGAGGAGCGCGTCGGCGGTCTCGGGGGCGTAGTCGCGAACCCAGAGCTCGATGGCTTTCGTGACGAGCGCCCGCTGCTCGGCCGACAGCGACGAGACGAGGACCCCCGTGCGGTTGCTGCCGGTGGGGAACTTGGCCTGCGCGTTCGCGTAGGAACCCGTGCCGTACTCCTGCGGACCGATGACGACGTCGCCGAAGGTCCCGCTCAGATGCGCGGTCGTGAACGTCGTGGCATCGAGCGCGTCGAAGATGGCCACCAACGCGCTCGCCTTGGTGTCGAGCGGGGCGTAGCTCGCGTTGTCTTGGGTGAACGCGCCCTTCGGTTCGACGCCCGCGTGGTTCGGGATCGGGTAGCCGACGCCGCCGACGTAGTTGATGTTGAACGCCATGTGATGGCCTCCGAACATGATCTCCCATTTGTCCGTCGTGCTCGGCGTGCCGAAGATGGCGACGTGGTAGAGCGACGAACCGTAACCACCTCCCGGTCCGCCGCCACCCGGTCCGCCGCCTCCGCCGCCCTGATACGCCGCCAGGTAGTCGTCGGCCGCGCGGATGCCGTTCAATTCGGAGATGCCGTTGGCCGTGAGCACGGTGGCCATCATCGCGAGCGCCGCAGCCTGTTGTGTTTCGGAGAGATCCCCCATCTGCGGGCCAGGGCGATCTTGTCCCGGGAGGTTCGACCATTTCGTTCGCGAGACCTTGTCCGTGTACGCGAGGTTGGCCTCGGCCTTCTGCGTGTCCGAGAGCGTCGTCAAGAACGCGTTCGCCGCGCAGACGGCCTGCTCGACACCGGCCGCCGCCGACGCGCACTCGGCCGGCGGCGTCGTGGTCCCGCCGTCGACGCCCGTCGCCCCGCCTCCGTCGTCCGTGGTGCTCGTCGAACCATCCTCGGGCGTCGAGTCGTCGCCACCGTCGGTCGTCGACGCGGCGTCGCTGTCGTCGCTGCCGCAGTGGAGCGAAGCGGTAGCGAGGAGGAAGGTGAGGCCGGCGAGCGGTCCTACGAACGAGCGACGGTTGACGAACATGGTACCTCCAGCGATACGGATGCGAGTCATCGGGGCGAAGGAATCGGACGAGGTCCGCGCCGTCCACCAGCGACCGGCGCGCCTCCAAGCGAGGCTCCCTACGAGGTGGCCACGCCAAGGCCACTTGGATCGTTCTCTCGCAAAAATATTAAGAAGTTCTTAAGAAGCTCCCTGATCGGAGCGTGCGACATCACGCCAGCGGCGAGAAACCGCTCGGCGCGGGCAGCGCGTCGGTGGTCGCCGACGACGGCTCGTTCCACCACGAAGAGCCGCTCGCGGAGAAGCTGAAGGTAAGGCGCGGGCACGTCCACCAAACGCCGCTCTACAAGCATTTCGTCTATTCGGTCGGCGGGCGCGCGAACAATGGCAACACGCTCGGCACGATCGCATCCGGCCTCTGATTCCTGATATCCTCGGCATTCTCGCCGTCGACGTCCCTTTCACATTTTTATTTTCCATTTGCTCGCATGACCAACATCGCCCGCATTTCACCGAACGAAGCGCATTCCAAGATGAAGGACGAAGGCGTCGCCTACGTCGACGTCCGCACGGAAGACGAGTTCTCGGCCGGCCACCCCGAAGGCGCCTTCAATGTGCCGTTCTTGCTCGCCACCGCCGAAGGCATGCAGCCGAATCCCGATTTCGTCCGCGTCGTCGAGGCGCACTTCGCGAAGGACGCCCCGCTCATCGTCGGGTGCAAGGTGGGCGGCCGCAGCGCGCGCGCCGCCAAAGCTCTCGTCGACGCCGGCTTCACGCACGTCCTCGATCAATCCGCCGGATGGGACGGCAGCCGCGGCACCTTCGGCGAGCTCACCACACCAGGCTGGTCGCGCCTCTCCCTTCCGCAGGAGACTGGCGCCCCCGAGGGTCGTTCATACGTCGCGCTTCGTTCGACGTGAACGAGTCTGCGGCGTCGACATTCTTGCCACCCACTTTAGGATTTTCGCTCCATTTCGAACCGCTTCGCACGTTTGCGGAGCTCGCTAAACTCCTTGGGGCTCGGCCGTGCAGAGCGCAGTCAGGTCTAGGTCCGGCGCCGCCCCGGCCATGCGGCAATCCGCGAGATCGCAACCGTCGACGTCACCGCTGCCGATCGCGCGCGCGACGGTGAACATACGAGGATTGACCGGTCCATGGGTATTACAGCGGAGGACTCTTGCGTTGACTGTATCCGCAGTGGCGAAACCATCCGAAGAGCTGACTCGTCCGGACGCGAAGCAAGGTGTTGTTGATGGCCTTTCGTAGCGTTTGCGGAGTTCTCTTCGCGAGTCGGCGAAGCCACGACTTCGTGAAGGACCAGCACTGCTCGATCGGGTTCAAGTCTGGCGAATACGGCGGTGTATGCATGAGCGCCGATCCCACAGCCTCGATGGCCTCGCGGACTTCGGGGGCGTGATGCGCCCGAAGATTGTCCATCACGACCACCGAGCGCTTGGGCAATCGAGGGCAGAGGACCTCGCGAACGAATTCGATGAAACGGGGCTTGTTCATCGCGCCGTCGAGCGTCCGATGGCATACGACGCGATCGTTTTTGATCGCTCCGACGATCGTGACGTTCCCACCCCAGTTCGCAGGCTTCGAGTCAGCCACGCGAACGCCTGCTGGCGCGCGTCCGTAGGCTTGCGCCATCGCGATGCAGCCCGATTCGTCGAGGAAGACGAGACGACCGGGCGCTATTTTTGCGATGTCGACGAGGAATGCTTGGCGCTTCGCTTGGACGTCGGCCCTGAGTTGCTCACTCGCGGTAAAGGACTTTTTTTCGAGTGACTCCAGCTCGTTTGAGCGCGCGAACCATGCTCGCGGTCGACAGCTTTGTGCCGTGGCGCTCGCGCCACGCGGCGCACAGTTCCTGCAGTATGCGATCAGGCTTCTCCGCCACGAGTTCGACCAGGCGTGGAAGCTCGCCGTCTGAAATGCGTGGTGGGTATCCGCCTCCGAGCGGATCCGGGTGGAGATGGCCGCGTTCCCGCCCACGCCGAAGAAGCCTCGAGACGGACGCCGCGTCGGCGGAGAACGTATCGGCGAGCTGCGCGTACGTCAGGTCGCCCTTCGCATATCGAGCCACGATGCGCTTGCGGAGATCGAGAGAAAGAGGCGTCACGACGCCGGTAGGTCAGACTTCCACGATCCATGCAAGCGTCCTCCGCTGTAGGCTGCTTTACGCGACGATTCCTGGCGCGGTCGGCGATCCGCGACTTTACAAGAAGCTTTGGGAAGGAGATTTGGTCACAGGGGATCGTGTTCGTGCGACGATCGCCTGGGACAATTGCCCGACCCTCGGACAAGTGGCCCCGGCGCCGGTGGCGACGGACCTGGATTTGATTCTCTACAATAGCGATCGGGGTTATTACGTGTATTCGTCCCAGTCTGTGACGGACAGTGTCGAGGGATTCGACGTGGACATCCATGACGACGGTCACTACGAGATATACTGGACGTATCCGGATGGGTCGGTCGGGTGTGACGCTCTCGGGTCATACCGGATGGAGCCATTTGCGTACGCCGTTGCATGGTGGACTTCCCAATGACGACGGAGCGATGGTCACTTCGTCACGGGCGGAGAGGGCTTTGGTGCGCGTTCGTCGGGGGCGCTGCAGCGGCGATCTTGGCGTGCGGCGACAGCGACGCGAACGTCCCGCCGACGAGCGACGGAGGGAGTGACGACGCCGGCATTCGGGATTGCTTCGATTACGCCTCGCCCGCCGAGGCATGCCGAGAGCGACCCGATTGCCGCGCGCAAATCGCCACGGGCGAGCCCTATTCCATCGGTTCGGGCGCTACGACCGGCTGCACCTTCGATACTCCGCTCGAAAAGTGTGCAAGATTGGACGGCACTCGTTGCGTCGGCGGACGAGGAACTTGCTATGAGTCATTGACCGACTGCTTCTCCCCAAAAGGCGCGGAGTTTTACAGAAGCTGCGGATTGGAAATTACGGGCGTATGCTGGCCGGATCGTGATGGCGGTCCGTAGAGACGACCGACGTGCTCGCCAATGCAAGCGATCCGTGGCTTTGTCGGAAGCTACGATCTTGACGAAATGTACAAAGTAGAACGTACGCTTCCAGCGTCTCGACGTCGTGCATCCACTCACGGACGCGACGGCGCTTGCGCTTCGGACGACGACGGCAGCGGGGCGCCTTCGCCGGTCTCCACGTGATCGCGCCACGCGAGGAAGCCGAGTAGGCCCACGACGAGCGTGATGCCGACGAGGATGCCCGCGAAGAGCGCCGTCTTCGCGTTCATGCCGCCGCTCGGCAACTCGTCGGCCAGCTCCTCGAGCGCCGTGGGCTGCGAAGGTTCGAGCATGTACGCCACGCGATCTTCCGTGAGCGTCTGCAGGCGGACGGACGTGAGACCGACGGCCATCACGAGCTGCTTCGAGAGCTCTTCGGCGGATTGGAAGCGCTTCGTCGGATCGCGGTGGCACGCGCGCAAGAACCACGCGTCGAGCGCCTCGCCCGCCTCCGGGTTGAACTGGCTCGGCAACGGCAGCGGCGCCACGCACACCTTGAGGACGATGTCGCCGAGCACGTCGCCGTCGAACGGGATGCGCGCGGTGAACGCCGCGAAGGCGCACGCGCCGAGGCCCCAGATGTCCGTCAAGGGTCCGGGCGTTCCGCCGACGGTGAGTTGCTCGGGGCTCATGAAGTTCGGCGTGCCGATGACCGAGCCCGCTTGCGTGGGTCCATTCAACCCGCCGGACTTCTCGCTCGACTCGCTCGTGTCGAGGATCTTCGCGATGCCGAAGTCGACGAGCTTGACCACGTAAGGGAGGCCCGAGCCCTCCTCGTCGCCCTCGATGTTCGTCGCGAGGAAGATGTTGTCCGGCTTCATGTCGCGGTGGACGACGCCCGCGGCGTGCGCCTTCGCCAACGCACGCGCCGCGTGCACGACGATCTTCGCGGCCTCGTCGACGGGCAAAGGACCGCGACGGACGAGGATCTCGGAGAGCGACTCGCCCTCGAGGTACTCCATGACGATGTACGGCAGCCCGTCGTCGCTGACGCCGTAGTCGTAGACCTTGATCGCGTACTTCGAATCGACCGACGCCGCGGCGCGCGCCTCGATCTGGAACCGTTGCCGCGCGTCCTCCCGCGCGGCGACGTCCGGACGGATGAACTTGATGGCGACGCGCGTGCCGAGGTGAAGGTGCTCGCCTTGCCAGACGGTGCCCATGCCCCCGGAGCCGAGCAGGCGAACGACGCGGTACTTCTCGCCGACGACCCGACCTTCGAGCGCCTCTTCGGGGGAGAGCGCGACCTCCGCGTGGCCCATGCCCGTTCAACGGTATCTCAAAGCCCCGGCGTAGCGCACGAGGCCGCCAGCGGAGACGCGCATCGAGACCCGCATGTCGATCGCCGCACGAAGCGCTTTACAAGAGGCCCGGCGTCAATATACTCCGCCGTCCCCCAGCCCCCGGGTTCGCCCGAGGGAAGAGCCGTTCGGCCCGGAATTCGAGCCGCACTGTTCAGGGGTTCCGTATCCCCGCCGACGCGGCCCACCGGTTCGAACGAGCCGGCCATCAAGGGTTCGTGCGGCTCAGCAAGAGGGCGTTTCCATGTATGCGGTGATCAAAACGGGCGGAAAGCAGTACCGGGTCGCGAAGGGCGAGAAGCTCCGCGTCGAGAAGCTCCCGGGCAACGTCGGCGACTCCGTGACCCTCGGCGAGGTGCTCCTCGTCGGAACCGGCGAAGGCGTCAAGATTGGAGCCCCCACGGTCGGTGGCGCCAAGGTCGAGGCGAAAATCGTCGCGCAAGACCGCGGAGAGAAGATCATCGTCTTCAAGTTCCGCCGTCGCAAGAACTACCGCCGCAAGACGGGTCACCGTCAGGCTTTCACCGCGCTCGAAATCACGGGCATCACGGGCTGAGCGCCGGAAATAGGGAGTTTGCACCATGGCTCACAAAAAAGGCGCAGGCAGCACCCGCAACGGGCGTGATTCGAACGCGCAGCGGCGTGGCGTCAAGGTTTACGGCGGCGAGACCGTCCGTGCGGGCAACATCATCGTCCGCCAGGTCGGCGAGACCATCTCGGCCGGCAACAACGTCGGAAAGGGTCGTGATTTCACGCTCTTCGCCCTCGTCGACGGCACCGTGACGTACGAGTGGAAGACGAACGACAAGAAGCGCGTTTCGGTCTACCCCGCCGCTTCCTGAGCGCGCGGCGCGATCCATCGCATTCGAGGACGCGGGCGTCGAAAGGCGTCCGCGTTTCGTTCGTTCACGGGGAGGAAGCTCGCACGGAGCCTTCTCGTGACCGAACCTCCGCCGTCGCCGCACATTTCTTCGTTCTCCTTCGCGCGGGCCGTAGTAGGTCATCCGTTCGGGGCGAGCACGGCCGACCTTCGATCTTTCCGACGCCGAACGGCGGACGTCTCGACGACGCCACCTCGGCAGGGAAAGCTCGGAGCGAGCCTGCTCACCAGGATGGAGAGACATGACGGGTCGACGCAGCAAAGACGGCCGTGCACCGATCGAAAGCTCGGACGCGGCCGTTCGCATTTCCACCCCGAGCCGCGTCCGGAAGACCTTGCGTAGCCCCTACAAACTCCTCGCCATCGACCTCGACGGCACCCTCCTCGATCACCGCGGAGAGGCGCACGAAGAAGACGTCCTGGCGATCAAGAAGCTCAAAGCCCGCGGCGTCCAGGTGACGATCCTCACCGGCCGGCTCTATTCGGGCACCGAGCCCACGGCCGAGCTGCTCGGCATCGACGGACCGGTCGGTTGCGCCGACGGCAGCCACATCGTGAAGGTCCGCGGGCAGAAGACGCTGCTCCACCAGGGCATCCGCGGGCGCGCGGCCGAACGCCTCCGCTCGAGCCTCGAGCGCAATGAGCTCGTCGCGTTCCTGTTCGCCGAAAACTCCATCGTGCACGACGAGCGCGGCGCCGACTACCTGCCGTTCGTGCGGACGTGGTCGACGGATCTCCGCTACGTGAACAACGTCCACGAGCACGGGCTCTGGGCGACCGACAGCGGCATGACGGCCGTGGTCGCGCTCGGGAAAGAGGCGAACGTCGGACGCGCCGTCGCGGACATCCAGCGCGAGAACTCGTCGGCGATGCAGGTCGCGATGTTCCCGTTCCGGCGCAACACCGAATACTGGGGGATGGTCGCGCGCGCGTCCGGCGGGACGAAGGCGACGGCGCTCTCGTGGATCTCGAAGCACTACGGCATCGACGTGAGCGAGACCGTGTGCGTCGGCGATTGGCACAACGACCTTCCGATGCTGTCGGCGGGAGGACGCTCCTTCGCCATGGGGCAGGCTCCGGACGAGATCAAGAAGGCGGCCACGGACGTGCTCGAGCACACGATCTCGACGGGCGGCGGGATCGCCGAAGCCATCGTGCGCGCGTTCGGTCGCTGACGGACGCGCACAACGAACTTTCGAGCCTCCCGGCCTCCGAACTCGGGCATCGCGACATTGACTTTCATGTTCATGTGGACCAGGGTTTCCCCATGAATCCGGCGTCGCTCGCCAGCGCCGATACGGGTCGACGCGTGCGCATCGTGTCCGTCGATCTCGACGCCGAGTCGACCGGCTGGCTCGGGGCCGTGGGCCTGCACGTCGGCGAAGAGCTCGTGGTGTTGCGGCGCGCGCTGTTCGGCGGCCCCTTGCACGTGCGAACGGCCGCGGGCGGAGAGTTCGCGGTCGCGCGGGAGCTCGCGAGGAACATCGGCGTCGTCACGACGGCGGACGCGGGCGTCGTCCCACTGGCGGACGCGGGCGTCGAAGGCGAAGCGACGTGAGCGCGAGCTGTCACGACGACGCGACGACGACGCACGCGCGCAAAGGGAGCGATGCGCCGATCCGGGGAGGCGACGAAGCCCGCGTTCCTCCGCGGATCGTCCTGATCGGGCGGCCGAACTCCGGCAAGTCCTCGCTCTACAACGCGCTCACGGGCGGGCGCGCGCACGTCGGCAATTTCCCCGGGATCACGGTCGACATCCTCGAAGGAACGACGACGCTCCCGGGCGGCGAGCCGGCGAAGGTCGTCGACCTCCCCGGGCTCTACTCGGTGGGCGCCGCCGTGGATGCGGCCACGGACGAAGGCGTGGCGCGCCAGTTCCTCGATGGCGCCAAAGCGCGCGGCGAGCACGTCGTCCTCGTGCAGGTCGTCGATCCGACCCGCCTCGCGCTCGGCTTGAGGCTCACGCGCGAGCTCCTCGAGGTGGGGCTGCCGCTCGTGGTGGCGCTCACGCACGGCGACGTCCTCGCGGCCGAAGGGCGGCGCGTCGACACGAAGGCGCTCGAGGAATCTCTGGGCGTCCCCGTCGTCTTGCTCGACCTCCGAAGCGCGCCCGAGAGCGCCGCCCGAACCGCGGTGGGGCACGCGATCGAAACTGCGGCGCGAGCCACCGAGCGGCGCCCCGCGAAGGACGTCGACCCGAACCAACTCGCGCGCGACGTCGTGCGCGACGAGGGCACGCCCAAGGAGCGCGCACGGCGAAAGCTCACCGAACGCGTCGACCGCGTGCTGCTCCACCCGGTGCTCGGGCCGTTCCTCTTCGTCGGCATCATGGCGGCGCTCTTCGCGGCCGTCTTCCTGGTCGCCGATCCCGCGGCCGCGCTCATGGATGCCGCGATCGGAGCCGTCCGCGGTTGGCTCGACGAGCGGCTCGGCGAAGGCCTCGTGACGTCGCTCATCACCGACGGGATCCTCGGCGGCGCGGGCACGGTCCTCGCGTTCATGCCGCAGATCGTGGTGCTCACGATCGCCCTCGACGTGCTCGAGGCGAGCGGCTACCTCGCGCGCGGCGCGTTCCTCGTCGACCGGTTGCTCCGTCTGCTCGGGCTCGGTGGGCGGAGCTTCGTCCCTCTCCTCATGGGTCACGCGTGCGCCGTGCCCGCGATCTCCGCGACCCGCATCATCCGCGATCCGCGCGAACGGCTCACGACGATCCTCGTGCTGCCGCTGATGACGTGCTCGGCGCGCCTCCCCACCTACGGGCTCGTGCTCGCCGCCTTCTTCTCGGACCGCTCCGTGTTCTTCCGCGCGGGGCTCTTCGTGTTCTTGTATTTTGCAAGCATTGGCACGGCGCTCGTCGCGTCGTGGGTGCTCCGCCGGTCCGTCACGAAGGGCAAGGGACTGCCGCTGGTGCTCGAGATGCCTGCGTACCGGTTGCCGCGCGCGCGCGTCATCGGACAGAAGGCCTTGCTCGCCGCGCGACGGTTCTTGCGCGAGGTCGGGACGACCATCGTCGCCGTCTCGGTCGTCTTGTGGATGCTCTTGACGATCCCGATGCCGGGCGCCCGCGGTCCCGAGGGCATCGAGTCGAGCCTCGCCGCCGGGATCGGACGAGTCGCCGAACCCATCACGAAGCCCGCGGGGTTCGACTGGCGCATGAACGTCGGCCTCGTCGGGTCCTTCGGCGCGCGCGAGGTCATGGTGGGCACGATGGGGATCATCTTCCACATCGACGACGCCGACGACGATCCGGCCCCGCTCGCCGAGAAGCTCCGCGACGCGAAGAAGCCCGACGGAACGAAGCTCTACGACGTACGAACCGGGCTCGCGCTGCTCGCGTTCTTCATGATCGCGTGCCAATGCATGAGTACCGTCGCGGCCATTCGTCGCGAGACGGGCGGGTGGAAGTGGCCGGCCTTCGTCCTCGCGTACACGTACGCGCTCGGGTACGTCGCGGCCGTCGCGGTCTACCAGATCGGCACCTTGCTCGGCGTCCGCTGATCCGCCCGAAAACCTCCGGCGCGCGGGCGGCTTCGATGTAACCTGTGGACGTGGCGAAATCGCGGCCGGGCCTGCGCGTGCAGATCCTCTTCGCGCTCGCGAGCGTCATGCTCGTTGCCTACGTCCCGTTGTTCTTCGCGATCGCGCAGATGGCGCGGTCGACGGCGCGCGCTTACCACGAAGACGTGACGCAGGCGGCGGCGCGCGACGGCGCGCAGGCACGCGACAGTGCGACGGCGCGTGAGGCGGAAATCGTCCGACGACGCGCGGCCCTCGAGAAGCGCACGGCGGGCGTCGTACGTGGGATCGCCCTCTACATGTTCGTCTTCGCGCTCGCGCTCCTGACGTTCGCCTATTTCGCGCTGACGCGGTCCATCGTGCGACCGGTCGAGCGCCTCGCGCGGGCGGCCGATCGGGTGGCGAACGGCGCGCGGTCCTTCGAGCTCGACAAGGCCGCGCCCCGCGAGCTCGACGAGCTCGGCGAGAGCCTGCGCGCGATGACCCGGAAGCTCCGCGCCGAGGAGGAGGCCCTCCGCGCGAAGATCGACGAACTCACCACGACGACGAAGCGCCTCGGCGAAGCACGCCTCATCCTGGGCGAGACACGCGAACAGCTCGCCGACAGCGAGCACATGGCGAGCGTCGGCAAGCTCGCGGCGGGCGTCGCGCACGAGATCGGCAATCCCATCGCCGCGATCATGGGCCTGCACGACTTGCTCGAGGACGGCGGGCTCGGGCCGGGCGAACGCGAAGATTTCTTGCGGCGCATGCGCAAGGAGACCGAGCGCATCCACCACGTCGTCCGCGACTTGCTCGACTACGCGCGACCCGCGCCGGCTTCCGGATCGTCGCGCGCGAAGGTCGACGAGGTCCTCGCGGACGCGCTCGCGCTCGTTACGCCTCAAAAGGAGTGGCGCAACGTCGAGAGCACCATCGACGTCGCGGACGACTTGTTCGTGCCGCTCGCACCGCAGCGGCTCACGCAGATCTTCCTCAATTTGCTGCTCAACGCGGGCGCCGCCATCGCCGCCGCGCCCGTCGCGGGTGCGAAGGGCTCGCGCGTGAGCGTCCGCGCCGAGCGGGCCACGCAGGGCGAACGCGCGATCGTGCGCATCGTGGTCGAAGACGACGGCCCGGGCGTGCCGCCGGAGCTGCGCGATCGCATCTTCGACCCGTTCGTCACGACGAAGGACGTGGGTGCCGGCACCGGCCTCGGCCTCGGCCTCGCGGTGTGCAAGGGCATCGTCGAGGGCGCGGCGGGCTCGCTCTTTTTGGATGCATCTTACACGCAAGGCGCACGCTTCGTCGTCGAGCTCCCCGAGGCGTCTCCGGGCGGTTGAGCTCACCGCGCGTCGTCGCGAGCGCCACGCCGCGAAGGCTTCGTCTCCGGCGGGACGTCGCGCGCGTCGACATCGCGCGAGCCGACGTCGCGCGCGTCGCGAGACGCGATCCAATCGGGCAAGTGCGCCACCGCGAGGTTCTTGTCCGCGATGCGCTGCAAAATCTCCACGAGCGCCTTCACGCCAGCCGGCTCGTACTTCCCGCGCTCGGCTGCGTCGTGCAGGAGCACGATGGCGCCGTCTTCGAGCTTGCGCGAGATCCTGGCCACCACGGACGACGGCTTCGTGCGCGACAGGCCGTCGTGCGCGGCGACCGACCAGCCCACGATCTCGAGATCGAGCTCGTCCACGACGCGCGCGATGGTGGGGTTCGTATGGCCGATGGGCGGCCGAAAGAGCGTGGGCCGTCGCTCGAGGATGGTCTCGAGCGTGCGAACGGCGCGTTTGAGATCGGCGCGGACCCGCTTCGTGCCCCGGAGTGAGAAGAGCCGGTCGTGCGCGAAGCCGTGGACACCGACGGCGTGTCCGCGGAGAGCCATCTCGCGCACGAGCTCCGGGTGAGCGGCGGCCTTGTGCCCGATGACGAAGAACGTCGCCTTCGCGCCGTGCGCGTCGAGGACGTCGAGCACCTTGCGCGTGGTCGTCGGGTCGGGCCCGTCGTCGAACGTGAGCACGACGCCGCGCGGATGGGCGACGAGATCGGCGCCCGACACGACGGCGTCGACGAAGATGCGGAGGCGGAGCACGAAGACGCCCGCGAGCAAGAGGGCGAGGTACGCGAGCGCCAGGACGATCGCGATCGGCAGGGGCGGCGGCTTCGCGACGACCGCGCGCACGGACACCACGATCGCGCCCAAGGTCGCCGCCCAGAAGACGATGCGCGCGGTCGGCATGCGAAGCTCGAGCGGGGGATCAGCGCTTGCGCTTCTTGGCGCTGACCGGCTCTTCGAGCTCGTCCTCGAGCTCGGGTTCGGCTATGCGCGTCTTGGGAGGAAGCGCCGCTTTCGACGCTCCCCCGCCCGATTTGGCCGCGCCCTCGCCGGCCTCGGGCGTGTTGTCGAGCTCGAAGAAGCCCGCGAGGATCACGGCGATGGCCGGGAGCGAGATCACGGGCAAATCGGCGACGCTCCCCGCGCCCGCGCCGAACGACTGCAAATCGAAGGATGCGTGCACCCACGTCCGGAGCGCGAACATGCCGCCGCAGGCGAGCAGCGCGCCGAAGAACGCCTTCAGCCCCGCTTCGATGCGTCCGTCTTGCGACCAGATCGGTTTGCCGGCGATGAGCCCAGCGACGAGCCCCGTGATCGCCGCCGCGGCATAGGCGGCGAACGCGTTCGGGAACACGGCCGCGCCGAACACTTTGAGGACGACCGCAGCGGCGGCGCCGCCGATCACGATTCCGAGGACGAGGCCGACGAGGAGGCGTTTGAGCATGTCCGTTTTCTCACGAGGACCGTTCGAGTCTACCCTCGCGAACGCCGCCCGCAAGGGTGCGCTCGGCCTCGGCGCGGAGCCGCTCGGCGAGGCGCGTTCGGCGACCGGGCGCGGTCGTGTTCCTGGACCCGCCGCCGTCCGATTCGCGCGGCGAAAGCGCGAGGTGGAGCGCCCGCGGGTCGGCGACGAGCACGACGAGCCGCTTGCCACGTGTGACACCGGTGTAGACGAGGTTTTTCGTGAGCATGACGAAATGCGACGTCAGCACCGGCAGGACGACCGCTGGGTACTCGCTGCCTTGCGATTTGTGTATGGTGCATGCATAGGCGAGCGTGAGCTCGTCCAGCGCGGCGCCGTCGTAGACGACCTCGCGGGGTTGCGCGGTGGCAGCGCCGTCGTCGAAACGCACGACGAGGGTTCCCTCTTCCTGGTCGATCGCACCGACGATGCCGACGTCGCCGTTCCAGACGTTGCGGTCGTAGTCGTTGCGCAGCTGCATGACCTTGTCGCCGACGCGGAACGTCGAGCGCCCCCGGACGAGGGACGCCCCTTGGGGGTTGAGCGCCGCCTGGAGATCTTCGTTGAGCGCGAGGGTGCCTGCCGGCCCGCGGTTCATCGGCGAGAGCACCTGCACGTCGCGCACGGGATCGAGCCCGAAGCGGCGCGGGATGTGCTTCGTCACCAGGTCGACGATGACCTTGCGCGCATCGTCGGGATCGCGCTTCTCGACGACGAAGAAATCGGCGCTCGCGTCGCCTTTCTCGGGCACGATCGGCGCCTCGCCCGCGTTGATGCGGTGGGCGTTCTGCACGATGAGGCTCTTTTCCGCCTGCCGGAAGATCTTCACCAATCGCACGCAAGGCACGACGCCCGACGCGATGGCGTCGCGCAGCACGGAGCCGGGGCCGACGCTCGGGAGCTGGTCGACGTCGCCCACGAGGACGAGGCGCGTCCCTTCCGCGACGGCTTGCGTGAGGGCGTCGGCCATGAAGACGTCGACCATCGAGCTCTCGTCGACGATCAAGGCCCCCGCGTCGATCGGGTGGCCCGCGTCGCGCTTGAACGACGCCGTCTTCGGCTCGAACTCGAGCAGCCGATGGATCGTGACCGCCTCGCGCCCCGTGGCCTCGCTCATGCGTTTGGCCGCGCGACCCGTCGGCGCGGCGAGCCGCGTGACGATGCCCGCGCGATCGAACACGCCGAGGATGGCCTTCACGATCGTCGTCTTGCCGACGCCCGGACCGCCGGTCACGACGAGCAACGGAGACCGCCCCGCGCGCTCCACCGCCGCGCGCTGCTCGTCCGCGAGCACCGTGTTCGTCTCGTGCTCGAACCGCGCGATCGACTCGGAGAAACCCGGCAGCTCGGCGCCGCGCGTGGCCGCGAGCCGCGCGAGCTTCGAGGCCAGCCGCGACTCCTTCTCGTGCATCGTGACGTCGTAGATCGCCGCGCCTTCGAGGGCGTCGGGCGACGCCGGCGCGAGCCCTTCTCCCTCGGCCACGACGAGGCGGCTTCGCACGAGCGCGGACAACGCGCGGCCGAGTCGCTCCGACGTCGCGTCATCCTCCTCGAGCGCGTCCTGCGGATCGGACAAGAGCCGGGCGGCGCGCACGCGGAGCTCTTCGGCGATGACGTAGGCGTGCCCTTCGGCATCCATCGCGTCCCGCAGGCTCTGCAGGAGCGCGGCCTCGGCGCGCACGAGGGAATCCCGCGAGATCCCCATCGACGCGGCGATCTTGTCGGCCGTCCGAAAGCCGATGCCCCACACGTCGATCGCGAGCCGGTAGGGATCGCTCGACACGACGGTCACCGCCTTCGGGCCATAGCGCTTGAAGACGCGCGTCGCGAGCTGAGGGCTCGCCCCGTGCGCTTGGAGGAACACCATCACGTCGCGGATCGCGCGCTGCTCCGTCCACGCCGCCGCGAGCGCCTCGACGCGGGCACGTCCGAGCCCCGGGACCTCGTTCAAGCGGTGCGGCTCGTCGTCGAGTACCTTGAGCGTGGCGAGCCCGAAGCGCTCGACGATGCGCTCGGCCGTCTTCGCGCCGATGCCCTTGATGAGCCCCGATCCGAGGTATTTCTGGATGCCCGCGAGCGTCGTCGGCGCGAGCTCGGTGACGCTGGACACCCGGAGCTGCTCGCCGTGTTGGCGGTCGAGCTCGACGACGCCCCGCGCACGAACGCGCGCGCCCGCGGCGACCTGCGGGAACACCCCCACGAGGGTCACGCGATCCGCGCGCCCGTCGACGCTCACCTTCACGACGCGAAAACCGGTCTCCCGATTCTCGAACGTGACGCGCTCGACCTCTCCTTCGACGGAGGTCTCTTGGGGCGGCTGAGCCACGTCGTGACCCTACCCGGTTCGCGGCCGAGGCGCGTCGCGTTTGTGGAGCGAGCGTGGGTCGAACGCCGAGGATGCGCACGTCGGCGCTCGAAACGGAACGGGCGGACGCGGCCTCGACCACGCCCGCCCCTTGCGCGACGACGACTGGATGCGACGACTACTGGAGCTTGTCGGTGCGCAGGTTCAGGACGAACGTGGCATCACCGGCGGCCGTCGTTTTCGAGTACGTCGCGCTAAACACGATGATCTTCCCGCCAGGCGGGATTTGCAGCCCTTCCACCGACGCAAGATTGAGATTCGACTTCGTGTTCCCGCAAATGTTGTCGGTCGATGTACCGGCCGTACCAGTCGCCGTTTTTGCCGTGCACGAGTCCGCCGCTTTCTTGCAAGCCTTGATGTCGGCGTCGCCTTGCGGGAGCCCAGGCGACTCGTACCCCCAGATCACGAGATCGGCTTCGGTGCCGCTCGCGGACTTTGACTGAAACGCGGTGATCGTGGCCGTGAAATTCGTCGGATTCGAGACTTCGACAGCGATGTAGGGTCCGGACTCCGCTACGGCCGTCGCCGGGCACACCGTGGAAGAAGGCCGCGTGGTCGAACCTTCGAGCTTCCACGTCGCTTTGACGATCCCGGTCTCCGACGACGAAATGGTCATCTTGTTCGGCGTCGAGAACACCGTGCACGTGGCCGAGTAAGGACTCCACATGCATTTGTCCGAGCAAGTGCTCGAGGTGTATCCACCATTCGTGCATTGCCCGTGCACCCACTGAACCTTGCCCGGCGAGCAATGGTTTACGGGCTCATTCTGACATTGTCCGCTGGTCGGGAATTGGCACTTGTTGCTGCACGTCTTCTTGATCGTGCCGCAATCACCGCACGCCTCTTCGACGATGGTTCCCGGTGCGCAGGCGTTGTCCGGCTCGTCGCAAGTACCGTAAGGACCGACGACGCCCCCCGCGCCTCCATCGCCCGCGGCCGTGCAGAACGCCGTCTGCTTTCCGCAGTTGCCGCATGCACGCGAGAACGTCGCCGCGCCGACGCACGGATCTCCCGGGTTGGGGGACGTCGCGGCGTCGACGGCCGCATCGTCGTCATCATCCTTCCCAGAGTCCTTCTTCGACCCGGAGTCCTTCGTGGAGCTGTCCTTCTTGGAGCCCGCATCCTTGGTCCCGTCCGACGGATCGTCGTCGCCATCGTCCGGGAGAATGTTCGAGCCGCCCTCGTCCTCGGGATCCGTCGTGCTCGTGTCCGTGCCGAAGTCCGTGCCGTCGAGCGGGTCGCCGGACGTTCCGTCCGCGCTGCAGCCGGCAACGACGGCCGCTCCAACGAGGGACGAAAGCGCGAAAGTAACCAGACTCGACCGCAGAGAACGCATGAATGGAGGCTCCTTCCCCAGTAGCAACGGCCTCGCCGCAACGGACGAGGTGCGCCGCTCTAGCGCGCAGGAAGTGTGTGTGCAACCCGCTCCCACCCCCATTTGTCGTGCACTCGCCACGCCATTGACGCACAAATGACGCGTCAAGTTACTGGAAAAACGATGTTATTTCATGCATTCACCGACGGGACCGAGTCCAAGATCAAAATTGTCTCGAACACGTCTCTTTTTTGAAGTCTATTCTTATTGGCCTTGTAGCTCGACTGGGGCCCGTCAAAATGTTGCAGGATGCGACTTCCCACCCTGGCTTTCGGACTCTCGGTTCTCCTCCTCTCCACGACCGCTTCGGCGGGCGTGACCACGTACACCGTTCATCTCGAATCGTCCTCGGGCTTTCCGGGTTTCCCGGGGACCGACGGCGGCTCTCCCTTCCCCGGCTTCGATGCAGGCTTCCCTGGCACGGACGCGGGCTCGGCGAGCAGCGGTGACGGAACGTTCTCGTACGACGACACGACCAAGAAGCTGACGGGCTCCGTCACGCACACGGCGGCGAAAGCGACGTCGTCGAAGCTCACCGCGCCGGCGTCGACGCCGTTCGGACAAGCGCGCACGCTCGGCGAATTCCCGGCCGCGAGCCCCATCTCCGTCGACGCCACGCTCAAAGAGGAAGACGAGGCCGATCTGCTGAAAGGCAACGTGCACTTCGTCGTCAGCGACGGATTCAGCCAGATCGAAGGCGCCCTCGTTCCAGGGACGGGCGGCGGGGATCCCGATGCCGGCACGTCGACCGACACGGACGCGGGTTCGACGGATCCCGGAACGACCGATCCGGGTGACAACGGCGGTAACGGAGGCAACGGCGAGGACAAGCCGACGCCTTCGGACGACGCGTCCGACGACAAGGACACGAGCTCCGCTGACGACGAAAGCTCGAAAGACGAAAGCGGATGTTCGCTCCTTCGTTCCTCCTCGACGTCGAATCCAGTCGCGGCTGGAGCTTCGCTCGCGGGGCTCGTCGGCCTCGCGTTCGTCATGCGCCGCCGTCGTCGTTCGTAATCCTCGAATTCGATTCACTTTTCACAGCCCATCGTCGCCACGACGATGGGCTGTTTTCATGGGTGCGGCCCGGGCGAACCTCTCGTCCTCGAAGACGCACGAATTCACCATTCGAAAATGAAATCATTTCACGACGCGAGATAGCGACGAATCCAATTCGTTCACCGAAGCGACGAAGGACCTCTTCCATTTCACGACAAGAAAACGCGTCACGCACGTTTGTGACTTGAGAAGGAGATGGAGGCGTCGGACGATTTCGGTATGCGACTCTTCTCACTCGCGCTCGGAATCTCACTCGCACTCGTTTCGTCCACCGCGTTTGCGGCGACGACGAAATACAAAGTTCATCTCGCCGACACGAACGCCGCCGACGTCGGTGACGGCACGTTCTCGTACGACAGCGATACCAAGAAGCTGACGGGGACCGTCACGCACACCATCGCGAAGCCTTCGGGAGGCAAACTCTATTACAAGGACGCGAAGAACAACGACAAGACGATCAAGAGCTACACGGCCATCACGGCCAAGAGCGAAATCACGGTCAACGAGAAGCTGAGCACGGTCGAAGAGACCGCGTTGCTCGGCAACACCGCTTACTTCGAGGTTCACGACAAGACGACGACGGGGACCGGGCCGTTGATCCCCGACAACGGCGCCGTCGACGCGGGAGCGGACACCGACGCCGGAACGGGGACGGACACCGACGCGGGCACGTCGATCGACTCCGGAACGGACACCGACGCATCGAATCCCGATCCGGGAACCGATTCCGACTCCGGGACGAATCCCGATCCGGGAGGGGGCGACGACACGAACCCGGGCGATGACTCGTCGAACGACAACGGCTCGTCGAACGACAACGGCTCGTCGAACGACGACGGCTCGGAAGAGGAAGAAGAAACGGGCGGCAAGAAAGGCGGCTGCTCGATGCAGCGTCGGCCGTCGACCGACTCGTTCGCGCTCGGCGCGGCGATGGCTGGTGTCCTCGGCGCGGCCTTCGTCGCACGTCGCAAGCGCCGCGGCTGACGCAGCCAACGCACCTCCGGCGCGCGACCGACGACGCTGCCCGCGATCGACGGCGACGCCACGCGGACGACCTTCACCCCATCAGGGTTGGGGATCCGTCCAGGGTACGCGGCCGTCCGTACTGAAATCACCTTGCCGACTTTGGGTAAAGGACTTGCCCCAAGCGAGGAGCGTCGCATTGCCTTGGTTGGCGACCACCGTGATGGCTTGCGCCGACGTGGCGTCGACGGGACCGCGTGGCATCCCGGGCACCACGTCCGGGAAATCGAACTTCTCGACCGACGCGCCGACGCTCGAGAGCGATACCAGGCGCGACGTGAAGCTCTGCGGGATTCGAAGCGTCGCGCCATATTTGGCTGCGCCGTCACGCTCGTCGCGCTTCTCGACGGCCTGGAGCGACGGCAGGTAGTACCAGTCGCCCGTTTCCGACGCGACCAAGACGTTGCCGCCAGCACGGGGTTCGACTTCCACGTCGGCCCAATCCGAGTAGATTTCGACGTTCCCGCGAAGGACGGTGCCCGTCACTTCGACGCCGCTGGCCAGGATTCGCGTCGTCGCCGACGACTGGAGACGATTGAGGTAAATGTCACCGAAATGCGCGATGGCGTGGACGTCGTGAACGACGCCTTCGGCGGCGGGAAGGTCGATGCGTACGTTGCATTGCGTGGCTTCCGGCAGCGCCGAGCCATGACTGTCCTTCGGGATCGAGCAACTCACACGCCAGTTGCCGCGCTCGTCACGTTCGAGCTTCGCCGTGGCGATCGTGGCGGCGCGCATCGCGCTGGCGTCGTCCTGGTTGTCGGCCCACGTGTACGTGTTCGCGCGGACCGCGATGGTCTTCGCAGAAGGTTGCCCGACGATCTCGATGTTGCCACGCTCGACGTCGATCGAAATGGCTTCTCCGTTCCAAGTTTCCTCGCCGATCGAAACCGGCTTCGACGCGTAAGGGAGGCGGGGGTGGAGTTCGAGGCCGTCGACCGTCGGATCGAGCGTGCAGCCGGAAAGCGACGTGAGCGCGACGACGAACGCCGAGAAAAGTAGGGGAGAGCCGAAGAGCCGCATACGTGACGGACCGCGATTGCGACGGATCTATTCAAGTGGCGCGGTTCGCGCGCCCGTCACGATGCTCGTCGCACGTCGAAAGATGCTCCGCGTGCGGCTCATGATCGAGGGTGCACCGTTCGCTCGCCACGAAAAAGGCCTCTCGTCCCGCGAGGGAGAGAGGCCTTCTTCGATGGCGCGAGCGATGCGCGTGGCATCGACTCACACCCGGCTCGGTCGCGCCGAGCTTATCGGCTCAGAAGCCGCCGTGCGCGTGACCGTGGTGGTCGTGGCCGCCCGCCGCCTTCTCCTCCTTCGGGAGCTCGGCGACGAGGCACTCCGTCGTGAGCATGAGGCTCGCGACCGAGGCGGCGTTCTGAAGCGCCGTGCGGACGACCTTCACCGGATCGATGACGCCCTGCGAGAGCAGGTTGCCGTACTGATCCGTCGCGGCGTTGTAGCCGAAGTCGTCTTTGCCTTCCTTGACCTTGTTGACGACGATCGAGCCTTCGAGGCCCGCGTTCGCGACGATCTGGCGGAGGGGCTCCTCGATCGCGCGGCGGATGATCTGGACGCCGAAGCGCTGCTCGTCGTCGAGCTTGAGGCCTTCGAGCGAGGACTGCGCGCGGATGAGCGCGACGCCGCCGCCGGGGACGATGCCTTCTTCGACCGCCGCGCGCGTCGCGTGGAGCGCGTCTTCGACACGCGCCTTCTTCTCCTTCATCTCGGTCTCGGTGGCCGCGCCGACCTTGATGACGGCGACGCCGCCGACGAGCTTCGCGAGGCGCTCCTGGAGCTTCTCACGATCGTAGTCGCTCGTGGTGTTCTCGACCTGGGCGCGGATCTCGGCGATGCGGCCCTTGATCTGCTCCTTGTCGCCCGCGCCGTCGACGATCGTCGTGTTGTCCTTGTCGAGCGTGACGCGCTTGGCGCGGCCGAGGTCGGACAGCGTGACGTTCTCGAGCTTGAGGCCGAGCTCCTCGGCGATGACCTGACCGCCCGTGAGGGTGGCGATGTCCTTGAGCATCTCCTTGCGGCGATCGCCGAAGCCCGGCGCCTTGACGGCCGCGACCTTGAGCGTGCCACGGAGGCGGTTGACCACGAGCGTCGCGAGCGCTTCGCCTTCGATGTCTTCCGCGATGATGAGGAGCGGCGTCTGCTGACGCGCGATCGCCTCGAGCACCGGGAGGAGATCCTTCATGTTCGAGATCTTCTTCTCGCTGATGAGGAGGTAGGCGTCGTCGAGGACCGCCTCCATGCGCTCCGGATCCGTCACGAAGTACGGCGAGAGGTAGCCGCGGTCGAACTGCATGCCTTCGACGACGTCGAGCGTGGTCTCGGCCGTGCGCGACTCTTCGACGGTGATGACGCCTTCCTTGCCGACCTTCTCCATGGCCTGCGCGAGCTTCTCGCCGATCTCCTTGTCGCCGTTCGCGCTGATGGTGCCGACCTGGGCGATCTCCTTCGGATCCTTGGTCTGCTTCGCCATCTTCTTCAGCGTCGCGGTGAGGGTCTCGACCGCCTTGTCGACGCCGCGCTTGATCTCCATCGGGTTGTGCCCGGCCGCGACGAGCTTCGAGCCCTCGCGATAGATCGCCTGCGCGAGGACCGTCGCCGTCGTGGTGCCGTCGCCCGCGACGTCGCTCGTCTTCGAGGCGACCTCACGGACCATCTGCGCGCCCATGTTCTCGAAGCGGTTCTCGAGCTCGATCTCCTTCGCGACCGTGACGCCGTCCTTGGTCACCGTCGGCGAGCCGAAGCTCTTCTCGATGACGACGTTGCGCCCCTTCGGTCCGAGCGTGACCTTGACCGCGTCCGCGAGCGCATTGACGCCCGCGAGAATGAGATTGCGCGCCGATTCCGTGTAAACGATTTCTTTGGCTGCCATGTTCGTAGACCTCTAAAAGCTTTTGTTTTTCTTCGCGCCGAGCGCGGAATGCCGAGAACGCGTCAACGACGCAGGTTCACTTCTCGAGAACGGCCAAGATGTCGTCTTCGCGGACGATGAGGCGTTCTTCGCCTTCGAGCTTGACCTCGGTGCCGCTGTACTTGCCGAAGAGGACGCGATCGCCCACGGCGACGGAGACCTTGCGAACGGTGCCGTCCTCGAGGACCTTGCCGTTGCCAATCGCGACGACCTCACCCTCGATCGGCTTCTCTTTCGCCGTGTCGGGGATGATGATGCCGCCCTTGGTCTTCTCTTCCTCTTTGACGCGCTTGAGGATCACGCGGTCCTGCAGGGGACGGATGCTCATGATGATGTTCTCCGTGAGTGGGTTGGCACCGATCGCCGATCGCGCGCGATGCGGTGGTGGCTCGATGGGCGCAGGCTCGGCCGGCGCCGATTGTTAGCACTCACCCGAGGTGAGTGCTAACGGGCGCCGCGGAACATAACCCCGGACGACGGGGCGTCAAGAGGCCCCCGAGCGCGACCTACGATCCCGCGGCGATTCGTCACGATGTGCTTGAAATGACAGCACTTTGTGAAACGCCGTCGACCCTCCGTGACGAAGCCGTGACAACCCCTGGGCGCCGTTGGCACTCGTACTTGTGGGTGGCTTGGGAGGGGTGGGCGCCTAACGTTCCGCAGTTCTTCGGAAAATGGCGGAAGGCACGACCGTTGGATACATCCATAGAAGGTGCCCGGTCCAGGTCCTGGAATCGAAGCTCCAGACCTCAGCCGTGGATCGGGATGCACTGCGGAGGTTTCTGATGTCGATCGTTGCCGCCACGTCGGTTGCGGACTTCTTCGAAGAAGTTGTGGACGGTGCCATGAAGTCCCGAGGCCTCAGCGCTTCGGTCGGCACGAGGTCCTACGTCGTCGCCTTGCTCGCCGATCTCGCGAAGCCAGGGAGCCCGGTCGAACGCACGCTCGACCGACCGCTCACGCTCCTGCTCGACGAGGCGCTCCACACGCCCGCGCTCGCCGATCGTTTCGAGCGACTTCGCACGCTCGGCGATGGCGTCCTCTACTCGTCGGGGTTCTTCGGCGATCACTTCGAGGCCCGCGGCGTCGACGCGCGCTACGTCATGAGCATCGGCCAGACGGCGTACGAAAACGCGAGCTCGCTCTTGCGAGCGGGGCCATCGGACACCCTCGAAGAGGCGCAGCCGGACATCTTTCGCGAGTTGGCGCGGAGCTTCGCGAGCTTCGTCGCGATCCTCGCCGACGTGGCGAACGCGACGATCGCGAGCGGCGTGGCGACGTCGCAGGGGCTGCTCAAGCTCTACGAGCGATGGCTGAAGACGCGGAGCGAAAGGCTCGCCG
The DNA here is from genome assembly GCA_044226145.1 of Labilithrix sp. Lineage (GTDB taxonomy): Bacteria > Myxococcota_A > Polyangia > Polyangiales > Polyangiaceae > Labilithrix. Next base: position 26,501 of record JBGAHN010000008.1, read on the forward strand.
ACGCGCTCTCGTCGCATGGCTTCGTTCCCCCGCGCGGCCACGGCGGAGCGCCTTCGTGACCCACGAAGGGACGAACGACGAGCCGGCCGATCACCACGGGACGACCGAAGGCGAGACGGCGCGCGCACCGAACGCGCGGAGCCCACGCGACGAGCACGTCGAGGAGACGTGTTCGCCACGCGCGCTCGAAGGCAACGGGGCCGGGCTGGTTCGTGAGATCGCGTTGGCGACGCGCATCCAGCGAGGGCTCGAGGCGCTCTACCGACTCGATCGGACGGCCGACGTCGACGCGTTCGTGACGGAGGCGGGCGATGGGCAGCGGGAGGCGCTGCTCGTCCGCGAGACGGACGACGGTGATCTCGAGCTCGCCCTCCGCGTTCCCCGGTTGCACGCGCCGGAGTCGACGTCGAACCTCGACCCCATCGCGCAGATCATCGAGGGGGTGAGCCACTTCGTGTACCTCGCCGATCGCGCTTCGCACGCGCGAACGACGACGCAGCTCGAGCTCGAGGTGCAGGCCGAGGTGGACAAGTACGTCGTGCTCGCGGCGTCGCTCCGCGATTTCGATGAGCGGGCGAGCCAGAAGCTCCGCGCGACGCTCTACGAAGGCGTCGCGTTCGTTCACGACGTCGGCACCGAGGAGGGCGAGCGGTACCGTCTCGCGAACCTCTGCGCGCAGCGCTTCACGGCGCGCCTCGAGCGCGAATACGTGGCGCGGGCGCGCTACCGCGAGCTCCAAGGGGAGCTCCGTCGGTTCTTCCGCATGGGGCAGAGCGACAAGCTCCGCGCCGCCTGAAAGCCGACAGGCAAGCTCCGCGAGGTGGGCAAGCCGCGAGGTGGGCTGGCCGCGAGGTGGGCTGGCCGCGAGGTGGGTAGACCACGCCGCGACCGATTCGCGCGAGGCGGCGTCGTGCGCTCGGCCCGCGAGCGCGATCGATCTCCAGCGCTGCTGCACGTACAGGGACACCGAGCATGCCCGATGGTCTCCGTGAAAGCGTGGTTGCACCCGCGGTGAGAAAACGCGAATATACGTTTGCGGATATTCGACGAATTCCTCAATGAGGACGCGCGCGGCGTACTGGCGCGCGGCTTGCGAAGACGCGATGGGCAAGACCGGGGCGCTGGGGACGGGGGACGGCTCCGGGAGGGAGGTGTGGGCCATCATGCGAATGCTTCGATCGATGTTCCTTCTCGGTGCGGTCGGCCTCGCGGCATGTGGAGCGGATCCGGACGACGGCGATTTCGATGACGCAGGGCCGGCGAACGGCGGCGGCGACGGCGGCACGTCGTCGGGGTCCGGCAACACCGGAGGAAACGGGGGCGACGACGGCAACGGAGGCGACGACGGAATCGACTACGAGAACGACGGCGGCGGTGGGACGAAGGCGCCGCCGCCGGTCATCACCGGCATCTCTCCGTTGGAAGGGGACTACGGCACCGTCGTCACGGTGACGGGCGACAACCTGAATTCGTCGAGCGCAGAGCTGGTCCTCGATACGCCCGCGGCGCCCTTGAAAATCGGCATTCCGAAGGATCCGTCGAATCCGGATCTCGTCGTCGTGAAATGGACGAAGAACGAAATTCGATTCAAATATCCATTTCCTGCCGAAGGCGCCGTGCGCGTGTCGACGAATTCGGGGCAAGCGACGGGAGGGACGTTCACGCCGAGCGTTCGCCCGGGCTCGCCCATCGCCGGATCCTTCACGCGGCGCGATCTCCTCGGCTTCGTGTCGCCCGCGGCGGGGACCATCGTCGGGATCTTCGACGGCGATCTCGGACCGCGCGTGCTCGTGGGGCAGCCCGACGGATCGGTGCAGGTCCGAGCGTTCACGCGCGGAACGACGGCGCTGCAGCGGATGGGCGTCTACGCCACCTCCCAAGGGACCGTCGAGGGGTTCTTCGTCAGCGGAGGTAAGCTATGGCAGTTGAAGGACGCGGCGGGGACGCCTTCGGCGGCGGACACGGGCGTCGCGGCGAAGGACGCGACCGGCGGCTTCGACGATACGGGAGCGTATGCGTGGATCGACAAGGGCAACGCCCAGCTCGCGCGCGTGCGTCCTCCGTCGTGGACCGAATCGACGACCGTCACCGATCCGCGGACGTCGTCGGCACCCGGGCGCTCGATGGGCCTCGGCGCCGATCAAACGCTCTACGTCGGCTGGGGCTACAACAGCAGCGGTAGCTTCCCGCTCTACGACAACGTCGCGTACCCGATCGTCCGGCGTTTGCGTCCAGGGCAGACGACGTTCGACGCGCAGCGAACGATGAGCCCCGCCGTCGACGACACGATGCTTTGGACGCGCATCGTCGGCGGGCCGAACGGGCGCGTTTGGGCCTATTATTGCGGCAAAGACACGGGCGTCGGCTCACCCACGATCGACTGCACGGAGTCTTACCTCGACGCTGGAACGCCCCGTCCGGGCAGCGACGTCGTGAGCCAGTACGTCGTGGGGTTCGGGGCGACGACGGCGTTCGCCGCGGCGTGCGAGAAGGACACGTCGACGCTTTCGTTCGGGCCGGAGGAACAAACGGCGCAGCAAACCCCCATGCTCTTTCCATGTCCCAACGTCGTCGGCGTCGCGGTCGATCCGCAAGGTGCGGGCGCGATGCTCGTCGAGACCGGCGGCTACGTGTACGCGCCGAAGAAACGCTGACGGACGCCGGGCGAGAGCGGATGCCGGCGAGGGCGAGCATCGAACGAGGCGCGCGTCGTGGCGCCTCGTTCGACGTTCACGTGTCGTTCGTCAGTTGACGTGCTGGCTGAAGACGGTCTCGCCCGAGGGAGACGCGACCTCGGCGTCCTTCTCGCTCGAGATGGCGAGGTCGAAGGACGTCTCCGGAACCGAGCCGGTCCACGTTCCCTTGCGATCGTCCTCGTCGTACGCGAGGCCGCCGAGGCGGCTCCACTGCGCACCGGAGTCCTTGCGGTGCCAGACGATGAACGTCGTCGCACCTTCCGAGACGCGGCTCGGCGGCGGGAGGTTCGTCGCGGCGATCTCGACCTGCGCGAGGCCTTGATCCTCCTTGATGTCGGCGACGACCTTGGCGTCGGCGCCCGGCGCGCGCGCCGACGAGGGAACTTGGTACTTCAAGGGCCCGCCGCAAGCAGCAAGCGCCAATCCCAAGAGAAGCGAGAAGCCCATTCGACGATAAGAAATGTGGGTCATGGGACGATGAAAGACAGCCCGCACGCCGCTGTCAAGAACGGGCTCGAACACGTCGACGTGCGCAAATCCGGACGCGGTGGTGCGCGCGGGCGTGCGCACCACGAGGCCACGAGGCGTGAACGGGCGGCGCGGCGATCTGCGACGCCTTGCGATACCGCGGGCTTCCATGGAGGAATGACGGAGCCCCACGGAGGAACGACGACGTCACATGCGCATCAGGAGCGAGACCGTCGCCACCACGAGCGCGATGGCCGTGATGGCGATCGCCAGAAAGACGGCGAAGAACGACGCGTTTTTCCGAATGGTTTCGATGGTCCCCATGGTGCCCCCCGCCCTGATCGTTAAGGCGCCGTACGTCCTCCGTCGAGCGCGAGGGCATCGCGGAACGACGTCGCGAACGAGCTCATCGGTAAGGTGGAGAATCCGACGCCTCCGCCAAGCCGAACCGAGATAGGCTGCGCCCGTGCGTCTGCCGCTGCTTCCTGCCTTCGCCCTTTCGGCCGTTCTCGCGAGCGGTAGCGCTGCGTTCGTCGCGTGCAGCGACGATCCGAGCCCCGCCGTCGACGCCGTCGACGCAGCCACCAACGAGGACGATGCCGGAGAGACGCCGAGCGCGCGCGACGGATCGGACGAGGGTTCCGACGACGCCGCCGGCGACGACCGCTCGACGTGCGCCCGAACGCGGGCGTGGGCCGAGGCGTGTGGGTTCACCGATTCGCTGAACTGCGGCGCGACGTTCGACACGTGGTGCGCGGCGTCCGACGAGGCGATCAACAGCGACGCGTACCGCGAAGCCGTCGCGCGATGCTTCGACGCCGAGCACTGCGAGGTCGGCGCGCGAACGGATTGCGAATACGCGTCCTATGCGAGCGCGACACCCACCGCGGCACAAAAGGCCCTCGTCGCGGCGTACTGCGCGACGTGCGAGCCCGACGATCCGGAAGGATGCGCGACGCGCGCGACCACCTACGACGCGAAGGCCGGGCCTTCCGCCGTGCCCGACGTGTTCATCGCCGCGTGGGAGCTCCGCGATTCGCTCGTCGACGAAATACGTGCAACTTGCACAGGATCGGCGTTGGACGCAGGCACCGGCGACGCGAGCGCCGACGACGCGGGCGACGCGAGCGACGCGGGGGGAGGCGCTGCGTGCGCGAAGGCGTTCGCGAACTGCGCCGGCGACCTCTACCTCGGCCACCTCCCGGACTGCCCTTCGAACGAACGCTGAGCTCCGTACGTTTTTCGCGCACGCCCACGTCGGCGCGCATAGGCTCACTTCCTGTGGACCGATCCACGTCGATGTGGTCGGATGCCTGAAGCACGAGCGTCGCGATGGTCGAAGCCGTTTCGAGTCCGCCCACCATCGATCTGTCTCCCGTCGACGCGGCCGATCTCGTGCTCCGGCGCCTCTCCGCCGGACCGCCGTGCTCCATCCTGATCGAGCCGGACGACGTCGCTTACGCCATGCGTGTCGACGAAGGAGCGGGCTACGTCACGCGCGCGACCCTCGGACCTTCGCTCGGAAACGCCGTGGCGATGCGGCTCGCCCTCGTCGCCGACTTCGATCCGGCCGCGAACGCCGCGCAGCTCGGCCGGGTGCGCGTCGCGGTGCGCGAGCCGAACAGCGGACCTTCGTCGACGGCGTGCGAGGTGCTCCTCGCCGTGCGCCCTGCCCACGGCGGGCTCTCGGCGGAGATCTTTCGGACGCCGACCACGCTCGTGCCTCGCCACACGCTGCCGACGTCGGGCGCCGAGGACGAGACGTTCGGGCGGTACCGGCTCAAGCGCGAGCTCGGGCGCGGCGGCATGGGGATCGTGTACCTCGGCGAGCACGTCGTCCTCCAGAAGGAGGTCGCCATCAAGGTGCTCCACCTGACCGCGATGCAGAACCCGATGCTCGCGGCGCAGTTCATCGTCGAGGCGCGCGCGGCCTGCCGGGCGCGGCATCCGGGCATCGTCGACGTCACGGACTTCGGGACGCTCGCGGACGGCCGGGCGTACATCGCCATGGAGCTCGTCGAGGCGCCGACGCTCGCTGCGGTGCTCGAGGCCGAAGGACCGCTCCCGCCCGAACGCGTCGCGAAGTTGAGCGAGGGCATCGCCGACGCGCTCCACGCCGCGAGCGCGCGCGGGGTCGTCCACCGGGACCTGACGCCGTCGAACATCTTCGTCTGCGCGGGCGATCGGCCAAAAATTGGGGATTTCGGGGTCGCGAAGCTGAACGACGCCGACACGGCGAACAAGGACGCGCTGCCGAACGCGGAGCTCGTCGTGGGGACGGCGGGGTACATGTCGCCCGAGCAGGGGCTCGGAGAGGCGGTCGACACGCGAAGCGACATCTACTCGCTCGGGTGCGTGATGTACCGGATGATCACCGGGCACGTGCCGTTCTCGGGCGCGTCGCTCTACGCCGTGCTGATGAAGCACATGAACGAGCCGCCGCCGCCGATGACGAGCCCGCACGGACCGATCCCCGAGCCGCTCGCGCGCGTCGTGCTCCGCGCGCTCGGCAAGCGACCGAGCGACCGGTACGCGACGGCCGAAGAGATGACGCGCGATCTGGCGGGGGTCGCGCGCGCGATCGCGACGGACGGCGCGGAGGGGCGCGGAGCATGACGCACGAGCGCCGGCCCACCGTCCTCGTCGTCGACGACGAGCCCGAAGTCGTGGAGACGTTGCGACGAAACCTCCGCGGCGAGCCGTACGACGTGGTCGGGACGACGTCGCCGAAGGAGGCGCTCGCGCTCGTCGAGCAGGGCGCGCTCGACCTCGTCATCGCCGACATCGACATGCCCGAGATGGACGGGCTCACGCTCGTCGCGCGGCTGCAGCGGAATCACCCGAACGTCATCCGCATCCTGCTCACGGGCGACGCGTCGCTCGAGTCCGCGATGACGGCGATCAACGAGGGCGAGGTCTTCCGCTACCTGACCAAGCCGTGGAACACGTCCGAGCTGCGCGAGACGGTGCGCTCGGCCTTCGAGCGCGCCACCGAGCTCCGACGCGCCGCCGACGCCGCGCGCAGCGTCGCGACACGCGCGGCCACGATCGCCCAGCTCGAACGGGACTACCCGGACATCCGCCGCGTCGTTCGCGAAGACGGCATCTACGTCGTCGACGCCGAACACCTGCGGAGCGTGACGCACGCGATGACGGATCGCAGGCTCCGGGCGCTGTTCGACACGGAGGCGACGATCGGCCCGCAGCGCGACGGCAAGACCAAGAGGAGCGGTGAATGAGCAAATTGCCCGACATTTCGCGATGGAAACCGCTCGGGGAACGCGCCAACACGCGGTACTACGTCGTGGAAGAGCGCGTCCTCGCCGCGGTCCCTCGCATCGGGTCGGTCGACACGGAGTCGACCGCGCGCGCGAACATGGCGTTCCAGCACGCTCATTTCCAAGAGACCGCGCCGGGCGTCATCCTCATCTTCTTCGACAACCTCGTGTCGCAAGACAAGGGCGCGCGCGCCGTCTACCAGAACGAGGCGAACCCTTCTCTCTTGCTCGCCACCGCGCTCGTCGGCGGGAACCTGCTGTCGCGCGCGATGGGATCGTTCTTCATGGGGCTCAGCAAACCGCGCATGCCGGTCAAGATGTTCGGAACCACGGAAGAAGCGATCGACTGGGCGCGCGAGAGAATCGCCGTGAACGAAAGGGAGTCCGCGAAATGAAGAGCCTGGTGTCCCCCGATTGGCTCAAGATCGGTTCGACGAGCAACGCGGATTTCTACGAAATGCGCCCCGAAGTGCTCGTCATCGTGCCGCACGCCGACTCGATCGACGACGCGACGACGGCGAGGGAGAGCCTCGCCCTGCAGAGGGCGCACTGGACGAAGGTGGGCCGGCGCGGCGCGGTGATCGTGTGGATGGATCCGGTCGTCGAGCAAGACAGCGGCGCGCGCGGCGTCTACGCGAGCGAGACGCAGGGCGTGCCCACGACGTGCTACGCGATCGTCGGCGAGTCGTTCTTCGCGATGGCCACGGCCTCCGTCTTCACGGGGCTCGCGAAGCCCGGGATCGAGACGAAGATCTTCCGTTCGCTCGAGGAAGCGATGCCGTGGGTCGAAGACATGAATCGCCGCGCGGGCGGCGCGCTCTAGTCGGAGGGAGGCGAGCGCCTTGTCCGACAGCGAACCGTCGAAGACGATCACCGACGAGCTGATCGCCGCGTTCTTGAGGCTCGCGCGCGCGGACTTCACCGTGCGCCTGCCGCGCAATTTCAAGCGCGACACCGAAGATCTGCTGGCGATGTTCGTCAATCAGATCGCCGAGGAGCTCGGGCGGCTGCTCGCGGAGCGCGACGCGTCGCGGCTGGCGCTCGAGTCGGGCGTCGCGGCGCTGAGCGAGGCGTTCCTGAAGCTCGCCGCCGGGGATTTTTCGGCGCGCGCGGCGCGGAGCGAGAAGGGCGATCCGCTCGACGTCCTGGCGTTCTTGCTCAACAACACGGCCGCCGAGATCGGCGAGATCGTGGACGACGCGCGAAAGAAGCACGCGCTCCTGCAAGCGACGCTCGAGTCGATGATCGATGGCGTCGTCGTCCTCGACGAGAAAGGCGTGGTTCGCCAGACGAACACGTCGTTCGGTCGTGCCCTCGGGTACGCGCGCGAAGAGCTCCTCGAACGCCGCTTCAACGATCTGCTCGCGCCCTCGGCTCAGCGAACGACGGCGCAGCTCCTCGACGAGGTCAAGCGCGGCGACGTCCAGGGGCGAGAGGTTTTGTTCCGCACCGAAGGCGGCGAGATCCTCGCGCTCTCGGTGAACGCGTCGGCGCAGCGCGACGGGGCCGACGCGCCGATCGGCCTGGTGCTGGTCGCGCGCGACGATCGCGAGCTGAAGAAGGCGCAAGCGCAGCTCCAGCTCAGCGATCGACTGGCGACGATGGGCACGCTCGCGGCCGGCGTGGCGCACGAGATCAACAACCCGTTGTCGTACGTCGCGGGCAACCTCGACTTTTTGATGGAGGAGCTCGCGGCGCTGCAGCGAGAGGCGCCGTCGGAGCGGCTCGAAGAGATGGGGCGCGCGCTCACCGCGGCGAAGGGCGGCGCCGATCGCGTTCGGCAGATCGTGCGCGATTTGAAGGCTTTTTCGCGCGTCGACGAGGACGAGATCTCGCGCGTGTCGCTCGCGAAGCTGTTCGACAGCGCCGCGCAGATGGTGCGCAACGAGGTCCGGCACCGCGCGACGTTGTCGAAGGACTACGGCGAGACACCGATGGTGCAAGCCAACGAAGCGCGCCTCCTGCAGGTGTTCTTGAACCTCATCCAGAACGCCGCGCAGGCGATCCCCGTGGGGCACGCCGACGAGAACCGCATCCTCTTGTCGACGGGGACGACGCCGGACGGAAAGGCGTTCGCTTCGGTCGAGGACACCGGCGGAGGCATCTCGGACAAAGATCTCTCGCGCATCTTCGACGCGTTCTTCACGACGAAGCCCGTGGGCGTCGGGACGGGCCTCGGCCTGTCGATCGCGCACAAGATCGTCACGGGCTTCGGGGGGACGATCGAGGTTGCGACCGAGCCGGGGCGCGGGACCACGTTTCGCGTCGTGTTGCCGCCGGCGCCCGAGGAGTCGGCGACGCGGACGAGGATGCCGAGGGAGTCTTCGCCGAAGAGCGTCGAGCGACCGTCGACGCGCAAGAACATCCTCGTCATCGACGACGAGGTCGAGGTCGGACGATCGATCGAGCGCATCCTCGGACGCGATCACGACGTCGTCACCGTGACGCAAGGCACCCAGGCCCTCGCGCTGCTCGCAGAGAAGCCGTGGGACATCGTCCTTTGCGATTTGATGATGCCCGACCTGACGGGCGCCGACGTCTACCGGCGCGCGGTCGACCAATCGCCCGACCTCGGACCGCGCTTCGTGTTCTTGAGCGGCGGCACGTTCGACGAGGCGATCCGCGCGTTCTTGCTCGAGGTGCCCAACGGCTTGCTCGAAAAGCCGTTCGACACGCGGGATCTCCGCGATCTCGTCGGGCAGATTTGATGCTTCCTGACGAGAGGCTGGCCGGATGGCTCCGCACGTGGGCGGAGGAAAAAGAAGCACGGATGGCGGGTCGCCTCTCGCTGCACGACGTGCCGGCGATGCTCCACGTCGCGCGGTCGGTCACGGTCGACGAAGCACACGCCCCCGTCGCTTTGCGTTGACGCTTCACGGCGCTCGATTCGCGAGGCGTGACGTCGTTGCTTCGATTTCACGGCTTCGGCATAGTTCGGCGCATGTCCGACGTCGCACAGCGGATCGAAGAGGCTCTCGTCGATCTCGAAAAGGCGCTGAAGATGCTCGCTCGTCGGCCGAAGCGCTCCACACCCGCGAGCGCAGAGGCGCTCGCCAAGCTCGAAGCATCGTGGAGAAGACCGCTTCCGCCTTCGTATCGGGCCCTCCTCGAGCGCACCGACGGCTTCGCCGATCGCGCCACGGATCCGACGGTCATCGGCCTCTTCGGCACACGCACGCTCACCTCACGGGCAGGCGTGATGCGCGAGGCCACGGAGTGGAAGAAGGCCGATCCCGACTGCGCGGAGGCCATGCGCGGTCTCGTGATCGGCCGCACGCTCGACGGTTGGACCCTCCTGGATCCCGGCGAAGCGATCGGGGACGAGCTCGCCGTCGTGAGCATCGACAGTGACTACGAGGTCGTCAAATCCGCGTCGCTGATCGACTACTTGAAGTCGTGCGCGAGCTCCGCGATCGAGCAGAAGAAGTCGAACGACCTGGCGAAAGAGAGCGCCAAGCGCGCGAAGGAGCTCGCCGACAAAGGCGCGCAATGGGAGCTCGCGGAGCTCGCGGCGGTGTCGCCCGACGGCAAACGCGTGGCGGTGTTGTCGGGCGGTGCCGTGCACGTCTTCGACGCCGAGAAGACGACGGCCGGCGGCGGATCTCCACACGCGCCTTGGCTCTGGGCAGCGCCGGGGACCGCGACTCCGTGGAACGCTCCTCGAAAGGATACGCTCGCCTTCACGGAGGACGGCTCGGCCGTCGTACGCACGACGCACGAGGGCGCTTTCGCCTTCGACGTCGCGACCGGCGCGCCGTGTACGTTCGCAGGCGTGCTCGCCACGCCGAAGGATGCGCCATGGAAACCTGGCACCCGCTTCCGCCGACGTGATGGAATCGAGTTGAAATCGCGCTGATCGAGGCTCCCGACGGTGCAGCGGGACTGCTCCTTGGCATGCGCACGCGCGACGATCGGTGTCGCCCTTCGTCGACGCGGTCCTCCCGACGCGGTCCTCCCGCATGTTCATGCGGCACGAGGCGAGCGCGATCGGTGCGAATCTCGGAGAATGGTCCACTTCGAACATTCACGGAAGCATTCGCTGGTTTGTCGTGCGTTCGTCTCGTCGTTGATCGTCGGCGCGCTCGTCGCCTTCTCGGCCGCGTGCGGTAGCGACGACGAAGCGTCGGCCGACCCCAAGACGTCGTGCGATTCGATGTGCAAGAAGACGGGGTTCACGGGTTCGAACGTCAGCGACGAAGGGCACGAGGTGAACTGCTTCTGCCAAGGCTCCGGCACCGTCACCGACGAGGCTTGCACTTCGATGTGCCAGTCGCTCGGCAAGGCGGGCAAGCCGTTCCGTTCGGGCAGCAGCGCCAACAACGCCTGTCAGTGCGAGTAGCCCGCGGAAGGGTGCGAGTAGCCGCGGAGGGGTGACGCAAGGTTTGCGTCGCGACGCAAACCGCGCGCGGCCGAACCGACGGCGACGCAAAGAATCGGCGCTTTCGGCCGATTTTTTCGTCGAACGACCGCGGGCGGTGGGGTGGAACGGCGATTGCCATAAGCGCCGTCGAAGCGCATGGTCGCCCTCCCCACCCGCACCGCGGCTCGTTCCGAACGAACGGGGCACCCACGCCAACCCGGCACGTGCCTCCATTGCGGTTCGCCCATAGGGATCGCGGCGTTCGGCGGGTATGCGCGCGCGACGGACGACGGCGCCAATCGAAAGAGCGGCGCGACGGGCGACGCGGGGACGGAGCGCGCGCGAAGCGACGACCAGCGCTTTTGCTGCCGAGGGTGCGAGGAAGTCCACGCCCTCTTGACGAGCGCGGGGCTCGACCGGTTCTACGAGCTCGGCGGCGGCGACGGCCACCCGGTCGTCCGGAGCGACGTCGATCTCCAGTGGCTCGAGCTCGTTCGCGAGCGCCTCGACGCGGCGCCCGGGCTCACGCGCGTCGTCCTCGACGTCCAGGGCATGCACTGCTCGGCGTGCGTGTGGCTCTTCGAAGCGCTCTTCCGACGGCGCGATCGCGGGCGGGGCGGCGTCCTCGTGAACCCCGCGATCGGCTCCGTCGAGCTCACGATCGACCGGGAATTTCCGCTCGAATCGTACGTCGACGATCTCACGGCGGTCGGCTATCGACTCGGGCCTTCGGTCAAGCGCGAGAGCGAACGCGACGGAGATCTCTTGTGGCGGATGGGCGTGTGCATCGCCATCGCGATGAACACGATGATCTTCGGGTTCGCCATCTATTGCGGGCTCTCCGAAGGCCCCGTCTACCGCCTCTTCCACGCGCTCGACTTCGGGCTCTCGTTCGTCGGCGTCCTCGTCGGCGGCTCGGTGTTCTTCCGATCGGCCTGGCAATCGCTCCGGCGCGGGATGCTCCACCTCGACGTCCCCATCGCGCTCGGGATCGTGCTCGTCTTCGCGAGCTCGACCCTCACCTACGTGCAGCGCGGCGGATCGTCGTCGTACTTCGACACGCTCAACGTCTTCGTCGCGCTCATGCTCGTCGGGCGCTTCCTCCAAGAGCGCGTCGTGTCGCGCAACCGCGCGATGCTCCTTTCCTCGGAGGGCGAAGGCGGGCTCCTCACGCGTCGCGTGACGCGCGCGGGCGACGGCGTCGAGCTCGTTCGATGCACCGAGGTCGCCGAGGGCGACGCGCTCCTCGTCGCGCACCGCGATTTGGTCCCGGTCGACGCGGCGCTCGAAGGCGACGGCGAGGCCGATTTCTCGCTCGATTGGATCTCCGGCGAGAGCGGACCGCGCACGTTCGCGCCCGGCGACGTCGTGCCCGCTGGTGCCTTCTTGCAGAGCGCGCACGCGGTCACCATGCGCGCGCGGGGCGCGTTCGACGCCTCGAGCGTCCGCGAGCTCCTCCGCGCGTCGACCCAGCGCGACGCCGACATGGCCCGCGCGACCGGCTGGCACACGCGCCTCTCGCGCGTCTACGTCGTCACGGTCCTCGCCCTCGGCGCGGCCGCGTTCGCCGTCTGGATGATCGCGACGGGCGACTTCACGCGGACCCTCGACGTCGTCGCGGGCCTCCTCATCGTCACCTGCCCGTGCGCCTTCGGGATCGCGACGCCGCTCGCCTACGAGCTCGCGCAGGCCGCGCTCCGCCGACGCGGTCTGTTCGTCCGCACGCCGGGCTTCCTCGATCGCGCGGCCGAGATCACGCGGATCGTCTTCGACAAGACGGGGACGCTCACGACCGGCCAACTCGAGGTCCGAGATCCGAGCGTCTTGGAGGCGCTCTCGCCCGAGCACGCGTCGATCCTCTACACCCTCGCCGCGCGGAGCTCGCACCCGAAGAGCCGGGCCGTCGCGCGCGCGCTCGAGCGCCTCGGGCCGCCGGCGTTCGAGCCCGGCGTCCGCGTCCGCGAGGTGCCGGGCAAAGGGCTCGAGTGCTCGCGTCGAGGCCACACGTTCCGGCTCGGATCCCCCGCGTGGGCCCTCGCACCCGCGCGCGTTCCGTCGCTCACCGCTGGACGCGATCTCCTCTTCACCGAAGACGGCGCGCCGCTCGCGAACGTCGTGCTCGACGAAGAGGTCCGCGAGGACGTCGCGGTCGAGATCGCCGAGCTCCACCGCGCCGGCTACGAGACCTTCGTCCTCTCCGGCGACGATCCGACGCGTGTCCGCGCGATGGCGGAGCGCTGCGGGATCCCGGAAGAGCGCGCGTACGGCGGACGCACGCCGGAGGGCAAAGCCGCATGGCTCCGCGAGCACCCCGGCAAGGCGCTCTTCATCGGCGACGGCATCAACGACAGCCTCGTCGCCGAAGACGCGTATTGCGCCGGCACGCCCGCCATCGACCGCCCGTTCATGGCGTCGCGGTGCGACTTCTACTTCGTCACCGCGGGCCTCCGGCCGATCCGCGAAGCCCTCGCGGTCGCGAACCGCCTCGCGGGCGTCATCCGCTCGAACCTCTTCATCGCGCTCTTCTACAACGCCATCACGGTCACGCTCGCGTTCGCGGGGCAGATGACGCCGCTCCTCTGCGCCGTCCTCATGCCCGTGAGCTCCGTCACGACCGTCCTCTGGACGACCGCGCGCATGTCGTCGATCCGCGGGAGGGCATCGTGGAAATCCTGATTCTCCAAGTGTTCGTGAGCCTGATCTTGGTGGGGAGCTCGGTCGGGCTCTTCCTCTTCAGCGCGAAGCAGCGCGACTTCGATCACGCCGAACGCCTCGCGCTGCTTCCGGTCGACGACCAAGAAATCCATACGAAGGGAACGTCCCATGACGGGAATGATTGAATCGAGCGCGGGCGCCACGGCGCGGCCCGAACGGGTACGCATCGTCTACGACGACGCCACGCCCCGAGATTTCGTGGTCGCGTCGATCGTGTGGGGGATCGTCGGCATGCTCGTCGGCCTCGTCGCCGCGCTCCAGCTCGCGTGGCACCCGGCGAACGTGCACCCGCTGCTCTCGTTCGGGCGCCTCCGACCGCTGCACACGAACGCGGTCATCTTCGCGTTCGTCGGCAACATGATGTTCGCCGGCATTTACCACTCGTCGCAGCGCCTCCTGAAGACGCGGACGGCGAGCGACGCGCTCTCGAAATTCCACTTCTGGGCGTGGCAGGCCATCATCGTCGCCGCGGCGATCACCCTCCCCCTCGGCTACACGCAGGGCAAGGAGTACGCGGAGCTCGAGTGGCCGATCGACCTCGCGATCACCGTCGTGTGGGTCGCGTTCGCGGTGAACTTCTTCTGGACGCTGGCGAAGCGCAACGAGAAGCACCTCTACGTCGCCATCTGGTTCTACATCGCCACGATCATCACGGTGGCGATCCTCCACGTCGTCAACTCCGTCGCGATCCCGGTCTTCGCGCTCAAGAGCTACTCGGCGTACGGCGGCGCGCAGGACGCGCTCGTGCAGTGGTGGTACGGGCACAACGCGGTCGCGTTCTTCCTGACGACGCCGATCCTCGGCATCATGTACTACTACGTGCCGAAGGCCGTGGACCGCCCGGTCTACAGCTACCGGCTCAGCATCATCCACTTCTGGGCGCTGATCTTCGTCTACATCTGGGCCGGGCCGCACCACCTGCTCAACACGGCGCTGCCGAACTGGGCGCAGTCGCTCGGCATGATCTTCAGCGTCATGCTCTGGGCGCCGAGCTGGGGCGGCATGCTCAACGGTCTGCTCACGCTGCGCGGCGCGTGGGACAAGGTCCGCACGGAGCCGGTCCTCAAGTTCTTCGCGGCCGGCATCACGTTCTACGGCATGGCGACCTTCGAGGGCCCGCTCCTGTCGATCAAGAGCGTCTCGAGTCTTGCACACTACACGGATTGGATCATCGGCCACGTCCACGCCGGCGCGCTCGGGTGGAACGGCTTCATGGCGGCCGGCATGTTCTATTGGCTGATCCCGAAGCTCTACGGCCGCGAGCTCCACTCGAAGCGCTGGGCGGATCTGCACTTCTGGATGGGGACGTTCGGCATCCTGCTCTACGTCGGCGCGATGTGGGTCAGCGGCGTCACGCAAGGCATGATGTGGCGCGCCGAGAACGCGGACGGCTCGCTCGTCTACCCGACGTTCGTGGAGACGCTCATCGCCATCCGCCCGATGTACTGGATGCGGCTCGTCGGCGGATCGCTCTACCTCGTCGGCATGGTCCTCATGGGCGCGAACCTGCTCCTCACCATGCGTGGCGCGAAGCTGCTCACGAGCGCCGTCGACGTCGTCGTCGAGCCGCCGGCGCCCGTGGTCCCGTGGCGCGACGTCGTCTTCGGCAAGCCGATCGTCCTGACGGTCGCGGTCCTCGTCCTCGGCGGCGTGGGCCTCGCCGCCAACCCCTACGCGAGCCCCGTGTTCTTCTTGGCGGCGCTCTTCGTCGCGCTCGCCGGGATCGTCGTGTTCAGCAGCGCGCGGCGCCGCGGCGCGCCGGTGTTCCACCGCGTCCTCGAAGGGCGCGCGCTCATCTTCACGGTCTTCGCCGCCATCGCCGTCCTCGTCGGCGGCGTCGCGGAGCTCGTGCCGGCGCTCATCGTCAAGCCCGTCGAGATCGCGTCGAAGGAGAACGTGCACCCGTACCGCCCGCTCGAGCTCGAGGGCCGCGACGTGTTCCTGACCGAGGGCTGCTACACGTGCCACTCGCAGATGATCCGGCCGCTCCACTTCGAGACGGCCCGGTACGGCGCGCCGTCGACGCTCGCGGAGTCGGCGTTCGACCACCCGTTCCAGTGGGGGAGCAAGCGCACAGGCCCCGATCTGGCGCGCGAGGGCGGCAAGTACCCGAACCTCTGGCACTACCGCCACATGATCGATCCGCGCGCCATCACGCCGGGTTCGAACATGCCGCCGTACGCGCACCTCGCCGACGCGAAGCTCGACCTCGCGCGCACGAGCGACAAGATGCTGGGGCTCTCGCGGGTCGGTGTACCTTACACGCAAGAGGACATGCGCGGCGCGGAGGCGGACGCGCGCAAGCAAGGCGAGGCCATCGCGCACGATCTGTCGACGGAGGGCGTGAACGTCGCGCCCGACACCCAGCTCGTGGCGGTCATCGCGTACCTCCAGCGCCTCGGGAAGAAGGGCGAGGCCGCGCCCGCGAAGCCGGCCGACGCCATCTCGGAGGCGGACGTCCACGCCGGCGACACGCACGCGGAGCACGCGGAGCACGCGGAGGTGACGCGATGAAGTCCGAGTTGCTCGCGAAGAGCCCGCTCTTGGGGCTCCCGCTCCTCGCCCTGTTCCTGTTCCTCGCGGTGTTCTTCGGCGCGCTCCTCGTGACGATGAAGCGTGGCAGCGCCGCGTACGCCCCCCTCGAGCGGCTGCCGCTCGACGACGAACCCCGCGACGACGTTGGAGAAACGCCATGAGCGACGACAAGAAGACGAAGCGCGCCGACGTCGTGCTCCACGAGGTCGACGGCATCCAGGAATACGACAACGATCTGCCCAACTGGTGGCTGTACGTCCTCTACGGGTCGATCCTCTTCGGGGTCGTCTATTGGTTCACGTACGAGACGGGCCGCTTCGCCGACGGGCCGCTCGAGGCCTACCACGCGGAGGTCGATCGGCGCGCCGCGGCCCAAGCCTCGACCCTCCAGGTCGGCGAGGCGACGTCCGAGTCGCTCCTCGCCCTCTCCCAAGATCCAGCGGCGATCGCGCTCGGCAAGCAGGTCTTCGGCTCGACGTGCGCGCCGTGTCACAAGAACGACGGCGGCGGTGTCGTCGGACCGAACCTCACCGACGACTTCTGGCTCCACGGCGCGGATCCCAAGGGCATCTACGAGACCGTCGCCAGCGGCGTCTCCGACAAGGGCATGCCCGCGTGGCTCCCGCAGCTCGGCGCGCTGCGAACGCAGTCGGTCACGGCCTACGTCCTCACGCTGCGCGGCACGAACGTCCCCGGCGGCAAGGCTCCCCAAGGAGAGCGCGCGAATCCCTCGCAGCCGTGAGCCGTCCCTGAGCGAACCGTGAGCGAATCGTGAGCGGGCCATGAGCAAGCACCGTCTACCCATCGTCGACGACCACGTCCCCGGAGAGGGGTCGTTGGGGCGTGACGGCCAGCGGCGCGTCCCCTACCCGGCGGACGTCTCCGGGCGATGGACGCGGGCGCGCTTCTGGGCACGCATCGCCCTCATCGCGATCTGGATCGCGCTGCCCCTCGTTCCGATCGGCGGACATCCGGCGGTGCTCTTCGACGTCGCGCGCAAGCAGTTCTTCCTCTTCGGCGCGACGTTCAATGCGCAGGACGTGCCGCTCACGTTCTTCGCGGTGACGGGGCTCGGGTTCGCGCTCGTGTTCGTGACGGCGCTCTTCGGGCGCGCGTGGTGCGGCTGGGCGTGCCCGCAGACGGTGTTCATCGAGAGCCTGTTCCGGCCCATCGAGCGCTTCCTCCACGGCCCGCGCAACGTCGCACAGCGGCGACGAAACGGCCCCTGGACGTGGGACCGCCTCTGGCGCGAGGCGCTCATGCATGCATGTTACATCTTTGCGGCGCTCTTCACGGCCCACGTGTTCCTGGCGTACTTCGTGGCGCTCCCGGAGCTCTACCGCATGGTGCTCTCGGCGCCGACGGAGCACGGCGAGGCGTTCGCGTGGATGCTCGGCACGACGGCGCTCTTCTACGTGGATTTCGGGATCTTCCGGGAGCAGTTCTGCGTCGCGATCTGCCCGTACGGGCGCATGCAATCGATCCTCCTCGACGACGACTCGCTCGTCGTCGGCTACGACGAGCGCCGCGGTGAGCCGCGCGGTCCCGGCAAGGAGAAGCGCGACGGCCAAGGCGACTGCGTCGACTGCCGGCGGTGCGTCGTGGTCTGCCCGACGGGCATCGACATCCGCGAAGGGCTCCAGCTCGACTGCATCGCGTGCACCGCGTGCATCGACGCGTGCGACGAGGTCATGGACAAGCTCGGCCGGCCGCGCGGGCTCGTCCGCTACGACTCGCTGCGCGGCCTCCAAGGCGGTCCGCGAAAGATCCTCCGCCCGCGGATCTTCGCCTACGTCGCCCTCCTCGTGTGCGGCGCGCTCGTCGCGACCTTCGTGTTCCGCTCGCGCACGACGTTCGAGGCGAACCTCCTCCGCCTCCCCGGGGCCCCGTACACGCGCGACGCGGCCTCGCTGCGGAACGGCTTCGAGCTGCACCTCGTGAACAAGAAGGCGGAGAAGGTGGTCTTCGACATCGCTCCGGAGGCGCCGCCCGACATGGCGTTCCTCCTGCCCATGCAGCACGTCGAGCTCGGCCCGCTCGAGAGCCGACGGGTGCCGTTCTTCGTCACGATGAGCATCTCCGACTTCCGCGAAGACCGCGCCTTCGATCTGCGCGTGACCGCCGGCGCTTCGAAGGTCGTGCACGCGCGCTTCTTGGGGGCGCGATGACGTCCGTGCTCCTCGCGGCGGCGGCCATGGGCCTGTTCGGCGGATGGCATTGCGCGACGATGTGCGGCGGCGTCGCGTCGGTCATGTGCGCGGCGTCGGCGCGGACGGCGCGTGGAGGGTCTCCGGCCATCGTGGCCTACAACCTGGGTCGGTGGGCCGGCTACGTCTTGCTCGGCGCGATCGTGGGGACGCTCGGCTCGCTCCTCGAGATCGCGCCTTCGCTCGACGTGGTGCGCTTCGTCCTGCGCACGATCGCGGTGCTCGCGATGCTCGCGGTGGGCCTCATGCTCGCGGGCCTTCCGTCGATGGTCGGTTGGTTCGAGGCCGCGGGCGCCCCCCTCTGGCGCGCCGTCTCGCCGCTGACGCGTCGGTTCCTCCCCGTGCGAACGGTATGGCAAGGGCTCGCGCTCGGCTTGCTCTGGGGGCTGATGCCTTGCGGCCTCCTCTACACGGCGCTCGCGCTCGCGGCTTCGACGGAGTCGACCTTGCGCGGCGCGGCGACGATGGCGGTCTTCGGGCTGGCGACGCTCCCCGTCATGCTCACGCTCGGCGCCCTCGCCGACGCCACGCGCTCGGCGCTCCGGCGAGGTTGGGTGCGGCGCACGGCGGGCGTCGCCATGCTCGCGTTCGGCGCGTGGAGCGCGACGGCGCTGGCCGCGGAGGTCGCACCGGAAGGGACGCCGCTCGTCGGACACCTCGCTCCGCACTGCCACTTTCCACGATGAACGACGCAAACCGTGCACATGAGCGCAAATCCGGGGGTATCGTGACCGAAAGGAACGAAGTGAACGGCGTGAAGGCGCGAAAATTCGAAAGCACCGACCGGTCCTCGGACCGAGGCCGTTCGGCGCTCGAGGGAGTCGTCGCATGAAGAAAGTTCGCATGCTCGTCGTCGACGACGAAGCGCCGGCGCGGGACGCCGTGAGGGATTTCCTGATCCGCGAAGGGCACGACGTCGCGACCGCCGAAGACGGCGTGGAGGCCCTGCGCGTCGCCGAAGAGCACGCGCCCGACGTCGTCGTGACGGATCTCCAGATGCCGAACATGGGCGGCATCGAGCTCTTGAACAAGCTGCGCGCGCAAGACGCCGAGCTCCCCGTGATCGTCATGACCGGGCTCGTCGAGGTCGAGGCCGCCGTCCTCGCGCTCCGCGCCGGCGCGTTCGATTTCCTCACGAAACCCGTCGATTTCGACGTCTTGTCCGTGTCGATCGAGCGGGCCATCGAGCGGCGCGCGCTCCGCGTCGAGACCGAGAACTTGAGGCGCCAGGTCCGCGAGCGGCACCACGAGGGGCTCCGCGGGTTGCTCGGGACGAGCCCGGCGATGCAGAAGGTCTACCGCGTCGCCAAGCAGGTCGCCGGCTCGCGCGCGACCGTCCTCGTGACCGGCGAGAGCGGCACCGGAAAGGGCGAGCTCGCCAAGGCGATCCACGAGCTCGGACCGCGCGCGAGCGCCCCCTTCGTCGCGCTCCACTGCGCGGCCATCCCCGAGACGCTCCTCGAGAGCGAGCTCTTCGGCCACGAAAAAGGCGCGTTCACGGGCGCCGACAAACGGCGGCTCGGGCGCTTCGAACAAGCCCACGGCGGCACGCTCTTCCTCGACGAAATCGGCGAAATTTCGCCGCTCGTGCAGGTCAAGCTGCTGCGGGTCCTCCAAGAGCGCACGGTCGAGCGCCTCGGCGGCACCGGCTCGATCCCCGTCGACGTGCGCGTCTTGGCGGCGACGAACAAAGATCTCGCCAAGGAGGTGAACGAAGGTCGCTTCCGCGAAGATCTCTACTACCGGCTCAACGTCGTGCACGTCGAGGTCCCGCCGCTCCGCCTTCGCGGCGCCGACGTGCTCGTCCTCGCGCACCACTTCCTCGCGCGTTTCGCGCGCGAGAACCACAAGCCCATCGAGGAGTTCACCGACGCCGCGCGCACGAAGCTCCTCGCGCACCGGTGGCCGGGCAACGTACGCGAGCTCGAGAACGCCATCGAACGCGCCGTCGTGTTGAGCGAAGGCTCCGCGGTCGACGCCGACGATCTCCCGTTCGACGCCGCGCAGCCCCTCCAAGGGGCGGTGCGCATCCCTGGCGCGACGATGGCGGAGCTCGAACGCTACGCCATCCTGACGACGCTCGAAGCCACGCAGGGCTCCACGGTGCGCGCCGCCGAAATTTTGGATATCAGCGTACGGACGATCCAATACCGACTTCAGGAATACGGATTGTCGTCGAAGAGCGATTCGCGAAAAGGCTCGGCACGCAACTTGCGAATGACGTGAGCGACGATGCAGCCCAGCACGCGAGATCTCCCGTCCGTCCTCGACGATCTCCTCGCCGACCACCAGCGTCTGACGCGCTTGAACGAGGTCATCGAAGCCGCCAAGACCGGGTCGTCGGAACATTACGGCCAGCCAGGGCTGTTCGAGACCGCGCTCGCGGTCCATTTGTCGGACGAAGAAGGCTACGTCCTCGCCCTCCTCCTTCGGCAAGGATCGCCCAGCGCCCGCGCGATCGTGCAGGAGCACAAACACCTCCGCGCGCGGATCCTCGAGATCGAAACGTGCATCGACCTCCACGCCGTCCGGCTCGACATGATCGAGACGTTCGCGGCGGAGCTCCGCGCCCACATGCACCACGAAGACGGCGTCTTGCGCGGGCTCGCCGAAAGCGCCGGTGCTGCGGAGACGTCGGCGCTCCGCGAATCGAAGCCCGACGCGGGCTAAGGACGGGCTAGGGTGGGGCTAGGGTCGCGAGTCGAGGCGGATCGCCGAGAAGGTGCCGCTGCCCGGGACGTTGACTTGGGTCTTCGACGACTTCGAGATGCTCCGGATACGGTCGACGGCCACTTGTCCGCAATCGTACTCCTCGAGGAGCCTCGCCTTCGTGTGCTCGGAGTTGGCCCATCCGCCGAACAAGATGATGTGGGTCTTGTTGTTCAGCGCGTCGCCGGGTCGGAGATCGTCGACGTCGATGACGGTCGTGTTGTCCGTGTAGAACGGGGCGAAATCGGTCGTGATGCGGCCGGGCGCCGGGAGCTTCCACGACCACGAGACGAAGCCCGAGCAGTCGGTCCGGTAGGGATCCCATTGCGGGGTCGCGTGGACGCCGCTGCGCTCGCAGGTCCCTCCGCACAACCAATCCGTGCCGTGGTTGGTGCCGCCGCAATACGGCATTTTGATTTTGACCCATTGAAGGGCGCGGTCGAGCGTCGTCTTCGCGAAGTCGTCGATGTCGTCGACCGACCCCGGCTCCGGCGGCGGCTTCGAAGGATCGCCGGCGTCCGTGTCGCTCGTATCGCCCGCGTCGGGCGACGACGACGGCGGATCTTTGTCATCCGGATCGGTGGTGTTCGACGGCGCGGGTTTGACGACGGAGCCCGCGTCGTCGGCGTCGTCCGAGTCGTCGTTGCCCGTCGCGTTCGTCAGCGTGCCGGCGCCCGACATCAGGTCGTCGCGCGAGTCGCCTCCGCAGGCCGCCGTTCCAAGAGTGAGGAAGAGAGCTCCGAACGTCCAAACACGTTTCATCCGCAACCTCGAGGCGATGGTCGAAACCGACCGGACCCGAAGCCCGATTGCAGGCCCCGTTCCATGCTCGATAGGGCCAAGATCCAGCACTATTTCCGCGCTTTCTCACGAACGACGACGATCGCGCGGTCGCGCGCGGACGCGGATCCTCGTGCAGAGCCGCGAGAGCGATCTCGACGCCTCCGCGAACGAGCGCGGACCGAGACACAGGATACGACAACTCCCTTCCCGTCGACGCGACGAGCGACCGTCCTCGATCGACCGGCGACGTCGACGGCTGGATCGCGCATGTCCCGCGACCGCCATTGTCGGCGTCGGACCCACATTCGGATCCGAACGCGTCGACGTCAGGAAGGACTCGTGAGGAGAGGCTCGAGGACCTCCATCAGCTCGTCGACCTTCACGGGCTTCGTCAGGTACCGGTAGAAGCCCGCCTGCATGCCACGCTGCTTGTCGCGCTCCGACGCCGCCGCCGTGAGGGCCACGACCGGGATGGCGGCCGTCTTCGGATCTTCGCGCAGCGTGTGGAGCGCCTCGAATCCGCTCTTGCCCGGGAGATGGATATCCATCAACACGACGTCCGGCAGGCTCGCGCGCGCGATGGCCGTGCCCATCTCCGCCGTCGGCGCGACGAGGAGCTCGACGCCGTCGAGCGTCCCGATGAGATCGCGCATGAAGGCGACGTTCGCCGGGTTGTCTTCCACGTAGAGCACGCTCTTCTTCGGAGCGCTGCCCGTGCGCACCGGCTCCGACGCGTCGCGCGGCGGCCGAGCCGGGATCGGAGCATCCGCCGCGCGGACCGGGAGCTCGACCCAGAAGACCGAACCTTCGCCGGCCTTGCTCTCGAAGCCGACGTGCCCGCTCATGAGCTCGGCGAGACGCTTCGAGATGACGAGTCCGATGCCCGTACCTTCGATCGGCCCGGTCTCTTGCCCGGCGCGCTGGAACGGCTGAAACAGCTTTTCGTGTTTTTCCTCCGGAATACCGATCCCCGTGTCGACGACCGAGACGCGCACGTACTCGGGGGACGGCCGCACGACGAGCGTGACGGTGCCGCCTGGCCGGTTGTATTTGACGGCGTTCGACCCGAAATTCATGAGGATCTGCGAAAACCGCGTCCGATCCGCCGTGACGTCGGGGAGCGCCTCTTCGATGTCGGCCACGTGGATCGTGACGCCGGAGGCGGCGGCCATGGCGTCGAGCGTCGTCTTCACTTCCTCGAGCACGTCGCGCACGTCGACGCGTTCGTTCGAGATCGCGACCGCGCCGGCCTCGATGCGCGAGAGGTCGAGGATGTCGTCGATGAGCCGCAGGAGGTGCTCGCCGCCCTTGAGGATCTGCTCGGCCCGCGACCGATGTCGCTCCGACAGAGGCTCCTTCTTGTCGCGCCGGAGGAGCTGCGCGAACCCGAGGATCGCGTTGAGTGGTGTCCGCAGCTCGTGGCTCATCGACGACAAGAACTCGCTCTTCGCCGCGCTCGCGGCCTCGGCGACGGCGTGCGCGTTCCGGAGCTCCTCGGCGATGCGGACGTCCTCCGTCAGATCCCAGATCGTCGTCACGAGCCCGCCTTCGGGGGTCGGTCGCTCGATGATGCGCAGGCTCCGACCGTCGCGCATGCGGACGTCGAGGGACTGCCGGGCGGGCCGCCGATCGGCGAAATGACGCTCGCGGAAGGCGCGCTCTTCTCCTTCCGACGCGAAGGCGACGTCGTCCGAGAGGCCGTCGAGCAGCGAGGCGTAAGATCGACCCACGAGGCGGTCCGACGGCAAATCACCGAGCAGGCGCCGATAGATGCCGTTGCAGAGGACGAGCCTCCCTTCACCGTCGAAGAGCGCGAACGCGTCCTGGATGCTCTCGACGGCGCTCGACAAGCGATCGGCGTTCAGCTTGGCGACCGCCTCGATGCGACGGCGCTCGGAGATGTCGCGGATCGCCGCCGACACCCAGGTCCGTCCGGAGATCTCGAGCGGGCTCAGGCTGACTTCGATGGGCAGCTCGATGCCGTCTTTGCGGCGCCCGAAGAGCTGGAGACCGGAGCCCATCGGACGGGCCGCCGGCGACGCGAAGTAGCGGGCCGTGTGCTGCGCGTGCGTCGCTCGGAAGCGCTCCGGGACGAGCCGCTCGAGGGACTGATCGAGGAGCTCCTCCCGCGCGTAGCCGAACATGCGCTCGGTCTGCACGTTCACGAAGGCGATGCGCCCGCGGTCGTCGACGACCACGATCGCGTCCGGCGCCGCGTCGAGCAGCTTGCGGTAACGCTCTCCGTCTCGATCGTGCGCAGCGTCGGAGTTCATCGGGGCAGCCTCACGCAAAAGACGGCGCCCGGCGCGGCGTCTTCGATCCAGATTCGTCCGCCGTGAGCCTCGATCGCGAGCTTGCAGAAAGCAAGGCCGAGGCCTCGACCGGCGCGGCTCTGGAGCTCGGGCGCGGCCTCGGCTTGCACGAACGGATCGAACACGCGCTCGCGCATCGCCGGCGGGATCCCGGGCCCCGAATCCGCGATGCGGAGCTCCACGGCGCCGTCGACGGCCGCGCTCCGTACGCGTACCGACGTCCCCGAGGGCGCGTGCCGGACGGCGTTCTCCACGAGGTTCGTGATCACGCGGCGCAAGAGCTCTTCGTCGGCGCGAAGCGAATCGCCCCCCGACGGTCCTTCGAGGCGGACCGAACGCGCGGCCGCGCCAGGCCCCAGCTCGGTGAAGACGTCCGCCACGAGCGCGTCGAGGCGGACGTCCACCGGGCGCACCTCGAGCTTTCCCTCGTCCCCCTTGGCGACGTCGAGCAAGTTGAGGATCATCCGGTTCAAGCGCCGCGCCTCCGCCCGCACCTGCGACGCCGATTTGCGCGCGCCTTCGCCGAGCGACGGATCACGCAGCAGGAGCTGCGCGTGCAGATCCATCGCGTTGACCGGGTTCTTCAGATCGTGGACGAGGAACGCCGTGAGCCGCTCTTTCTGGAGCTGCAGGCGCATGAGCGCGTCCCGCTGATCGCGCAGCAGCGTGTAGTGCTCGGCGAGATCCGCGCGCATCCGACGGAACTTCAGCGCCGCCTGGACGCGCAGGACGAGCTCGGCCGGCCGCACCGGCTTCGTCAGGAAGTCGTCGCTGCCGGCCGCGAGGGCGCGATCGAACGTGTCGACGTCACGGAGCGCCGTCAGGAAGATGACGGGCGTGTCCGCGCCATGAGGCGTCGCGCGGATGCGCTCGCAGACCGAGAAGCCGTTCATCCCGGGCATGCGGACGTCGAGGAGCACGCAGTCCGGGCGCTCGGCCTCGAAGGCGCGGAGGCCTGCCTCGCCGTCGTTCGCGAGGACGACACGGTAGCCCTCGTCCTCGAGCGTGCTCTCCGCGAGCGCGCGGTTCGCTTCGTTGTCGTCGACGACGAGCACGGTCGCGCTCGCCTCGGGATCGGAACTCACCATCGGAACCGAAGTCCAGCCCACCTTCGCGAGAGGATCAACCTCGGCCCGACGCGATCGCCGCGGCCGACGCGATTCGTCCCCTTCAGGCGCGCTCGGCCGCGCCCACCTTGGCCGCCACGATCCGATGTACATTGTACATGAGCGCGAGCGTGAGCATCATCGTGAAGGTCACGATGCCCCCGAGCATCGGGTAGCCCTCGAGCTTCGACGTCGGCGTCGACTGGTGCACGACGAACCCCGCGAACCACGACGCGACGCCGCCCGAGAGCTGCTGCATCGACGAGTTGATCGACATGTACGCGCCGCGATCGGCGAGATCGGGGAGCGCCGACGAGAGCGCGAACGACGACACCATGCGCGCCGAAATGCCCATGAAGAGCACGACGTTGAGGACGATGATGAGCGCGAGCGACGCGCTCGTGAGCTGCGTGTACCAGAGCACCATGACCGTCGCCACGAGCGTGCCGACGACGAAGGTGCGGTACTTGCCGAACGTGTCGCTCAAGCGACCGATGATGGGGCCGCCGATGATCGAGGAGAGCCCGGTGATCATGTAGATCATCGGCAGCTTCTCGAGCGGGATGCTCAGGTTCTGCACCAGGAAGGTGCTGCCGAACGGCATGAGCATGAAGCCGCCGGTCGCGAGGAGCATGGTCGCCGAGAACCCCGCGACGTAGCGGGGCGAGGTCGCCGTCCGGACCAGGTGATGCAGCGGGTTCTTGCGGTCCGAAGCGCCGGCCGTGAGGTGCGCGGTGATGGGGCGGAGACCGAGCGCCATCGCGATGCCCGCCGGAATGCCGATCGCCACGAGCATGAAGAACGGCGCGTGCCACCCCCAATGCGTCGCGAGGAACAGCCCGATGGGGATGCCGAGCACCTGGCTCGCCGCGAACGACGTCTGCACGAGGCCCATGACGCGGCCGCGCATCGACAGCGGGAAGAGATCCGCGACGATCGCCAGGCTGATCGAGCCGATGACGCCGCCGAAGAGCCCCGTGACGATGCGCGCGCCGAGCAGGAACTCGTAGCTGGTCGCGAAGCCGCAGAGCGTCGTCCCGATGAGGAAGCCGACGTAGAAGAAGAGGAGGAAGCGGCGGCGGTCGAAGCGATCCGCGAAGCCCGCCGCGAGCAAGCCCGAGAAGCCGGCGCTGAACGCGTAGGCCGAGACCACGGCGCCGAACTTCGACGGCGTGATGGAGAGCTTCTCGAGGAGCATCGCCCCGAGGGGCGAGAGGATCATGAAGTCGACGACGACCGTGAACTGCAAGAACGCGAGCAGGACGACGACGAAGACTTGGTAGCGGGAAAACGTCTCTTTCATGGACGAGCGGCGTTGGATGCCACAACTCCCGCCGGGGAGGCACGGATTTCCGAGAAGAAATGCGAGGAAGGCGCGGAGGCGTCAGTCGGAGGGGGTGTGGCCGCCGTCGTGACCGCCGGCAACGCCGCCGTCGGCGTTGGACGCCTTGCAGGTCGCGCTCTCGACGGCCACGTGGGGGCAGTGTCCGTTGCGGTCGTCGAGCGAGAGAATGAGATGGTACATCCGGCAGTTGAGGGTGTCCGGACCGGCGACCGCCTGACCGGGTCCTTCCGGACCGTTCGGGTCGAACGACATGTCGTCGCAAGCCTCGACGCAATCGGCCTTCGTCGCGTACGGAGGAGGTACGTTGAGCGGACCGGAAAGGCAGTGTTGGGCGACGAGATCGCAGAACACGTCGCACTTGCTCCCGCACACGTTCCCGCCGTACGCGCTCGCCTTCACGCAATTGTCGGTGGAACCGCCGACCTTCGCGAACGGGATGCGGCATTCGACGGAGTTGACCGCTTTGTCGCCTTCTTTTCCGACCGGAATCAGCGCGCACATCTTCAGGCACTGTTCCCGGTTGTCGTACGCGCGAAGGTCGCCCGTGCAGTTCGCCAGGACGTCGTCGCAGTAGGTCTCGCAGGGCGACGCCGGGACGTCGACGTCCGCCAGCGTGCCCGAATCCGACGTCCCCGCGTCGGTCGCGCCGCCGTCCGCCGCCGGGGCGGGGGCCTCGGAGTCGCTCACGCACGCGACGATCGTGGCGAAGCCGGCCACCGAAACGAACCCAAGGACGAGCGACATCGTCGAGCGCGAAGGACCCCGAAGCATGGGCGCAGTGTACCGCGCAATCCCGTAGGACGTCAGGCGCCTTCGCGCGAATCGCCGGTCAGGAGCCTTTCGGGACGCGGAGCGTGCACGTCGCGACCGTCGGCAAACGCACGATGCGGACCGATTGCGCCGTGCGATCGTCGACGAACCGGAGGACGGTGCCCGCGGCGCTCGAAAATGGGCGCTCGGCGCCGGCCGCGACGAGCGCCACCACCGAAGGCACGCACGAGCCGGTCGTGATCGGATCGGGGAGCGACGCGTAGACCGACAGGGGACCGTCGGTGGTGTTGATCACGCGAACGGACACCGTCCCGGCGTCGGGCGTCGGCGGGCAGGTGTTGGCCGCGAGATCTTCGACCCCCGGGCAATCCTCTTCCGCGGGCAACGGGTCCGTCGGACCGGGGCCGGGATCCGTCGGCGCCGGCGCAGAAGGGAACGCCGTCGCCGTCGCTTCGATGCGCTCGCGGTCGTACGCCACCGTGACGGCCCGCGGGAGATCCGCCGACACGGCGCGGACACGAACGTCGTAGCGCTTCGACAGGTCGACGTTCACGAGCGACGCGATGCGGGTCGTCCCCTGGAAGACGTCGACCGGACCGACGTTCTTGGCCGTGACGCCGAGGACGAGCGTGGCGCCGGCCACGGGTGGGAGCGGATCGGCGTAGAGCGCGATTTCGCCAGGTTTCTCCTCCCATTCCTTCGTCGACGAGCACGCGGTCACGATCGCCGTGCCGAGCAAGCCGAGCACGACGAGCGTGGCGGCGCGGAGCTTTCGGAGGCGCCCGACGGGACGCGCTCGAACTTCACGGAGCGGACGCAAGCGGCACCTCCTCGTCTTCGTGGTCACGAACCCTGCTCGGATCGCGCGGGAGCGGCTCGAACGCCGCCCGCATCTTCGCGTTGATGCAACAACGAAATCCCACGAGCGGATGTTTGTATTCGGGATCGAGCACGGGCGTCGTCGTCAATTCGCCGCCGACGACGGAGTCGCCCGATATGCGGCCGAGCAAGAGGGGAATCGTCGGATCGACGGTCTTGTCGTCCGCCTTCGGAGACGCGGTCCAATAGGCCACGGAGCCGGCGCTCTCCGGATAGGCGATTCGATTCCCGTTCGTGAACAAATCGTAGCGATTCAATGGTTGGAATTGATTCGGCACTTCGGTGACGGCGCTCGTCGGTGAGAGCGCCTCGATGGACGCGTCGTCGAAATGGATGGATCCGATGCTCTCGGTCGCCGGGCCGATCGCGCGGAGCTCGTCGGAGTTGCAGAGGAACTTGCCGGCGCGCGAGCACGCCTCGACGGCCTGGTGGAAGGTGAGGTTCGTCCAGGGAAGGACGCTCGGTCGGCTCGTCGCGAACGAGTCGTCGACGCCGCGCGCGGTCGACGTCGCGTCCACGCGCGAGGCCGCGTGGATGTCGATGCACGTCCGGACTTCGTCTTCTTGCTTGGAGCTCCGGCCCTGGAAGGTCACGATCGACATCGACGTGTCTCCGCAGTCCGTCGGCGGGTCTTCGTTCGCGCACGCGGCGACGACGAGCCCGACGAGACCCGTCGTCAGCCATCCGAAGGGGCGTCTCATTCGAACCTCCAGCGATAGTCGAGGGACAGGCCGCGGTTGTCGACGCCGCTGCCGAAGTTGTTCTCGTAACTCGCGATTTGGCCGCCGAGGAAGATCCCGCCCCGGCGCGAAAAATCGAGGGGCAGCTCGAGCTCGGCCTTGAACCGCTGCCAGGTGTAGGTCGATCCGCGCCGGAGATCGTCGAAGCCGATGAGCGCGATGAAGGCGCCGTCGCGCGCGCTGAGCTCCGGGAACGACAGCGCGGGGTAGCTGCCGCGTTCGAGCTGGACGTGCACGCCTCCCGTCGACCAGCCGAAGATCTGCGGGAAGCGGAAATCGATCTCGGCGGCGAGCTCGTAGCCGAGGCCCGTCGACAGCGCGAGGGAGTTGTTGAGCGGATTGTCGACGTTGGCGCCGGCGCCGCGCGTGCCGATGTCGCGCGAGAGGATCCAGTTGTGGAAGAAGCTCGGCCCCGCGCGGACGTAGGCCGAATGCTGGCTCCAATAGCTCGACGGATCGCCTTTGCTCAAGAAGCGGACGGCGTCGAAGCCGATCTGGGCGTCGGCCTTGAAGAACGAGCTCGAGACCTGGAGATGGTCGGTTCGCGAAATGCTCGTTTGCTGCAAGGTCAAATGCCCATATCCGACCAATCCCGATTTCGCGCCGATGTACGTGTAGCCGAGATCGTAGCCGAGGTTGTTGCCGAGGAACCCTCCCGAAGGCTCACGCGCGAACGAGCCCGTCAGCGCCGACTTCTTGGAGTAGTCGAGCGCGTAGATCGACGCGGTCAGGTGGTGGACGCTCGGTCCCTTCATCTCCTCGACCTCCGACGGGAGGAAGGGCGAGAGGACGAGGAGGCCGACGCTGATCGGCACGATGACGTACGAGCAACCCGAACCGAAGAGGCCCGTGC
This sequence comes from Labilithrix sp., assembly GCA_044226145.1. Lineage (GTDB taxonomy): Bacteria > Myxococcota_A > Polyangia > Polyangiales > Polyangiaceae > Labilithrix. The sequence continues at coordinate 56,258 of JBGAHN010000008.1, forward strand.
CGTCGACGCGGCCGAAGGTGCCGTGCGTCATCTCGAAGCAGAGCGGCATCATGAAGAGCGGGTAGCCGACCGCGAAGCCGTTCGGAGGTCCGCGCTTGAGGCCGACGAGCTCGAGGACGTCTTGCGAGCTTCGGATCGAACCGACGAGCTGCGTGCTGTTCGCGGGCGCGACCAGCCCGGGGAGGAGATCCGAGGCTTTTTTCCCTGCATCCACGAGCTTGGTGACGCGCGCGGGCGTGAACCCGAGGGGGATGAGCGAACCGCTGCCCGGCGGCGGCGCCGGAGGTGGCGGTGCTCCGTCGATGCGCGCCACGAGCTTCCACTCGATGGCGCGCGGGAGCTTGGACTCCGACGGGAGCGAGCCCGAAGAGTCGGAGGCATCAGGCTGGACGAGCACGAATTCGCCGGGGCGCACGTCGACGACTTGCCCCGCGACGAGGCGGCCGTCGGTGAGCTCGACGCCTCGAGTGCCGCGCGGCGGAGAGGCTGTGGACGGGGACGGCGCAGGCGAAGGTGGCGACGCGGAGGAAGGCGGCGGCGCAGACGCGGACGGCGCGGAGGAAGACGGCACGGGATCGGACTCCGCGGCCGTGGACGGCGCGGCGAACGCCATCACCGACATCCAAATCGATATTCCACCAAGACGGACGAATGCCCGTGACCACCGCGATTCGCTCATACGAAATATCTCTTCGAAATCGAAATGACGTTCATTTACAAATCGCCCTTCGTCTGACAACCTGCCCCAAGCGAGAAGATGAACATGCAACTTCGATGGACCATCGGATTCACCACGCTCGTGAGCCGCGATTCGCTCATACGAAATATCTCTTCGAAATCGAAATGACGTTCATTTACAAATCGCCCTTCGTCTGACAACCTGCCCCAAGCGAGAAGATGAACATGCAACTTCGATGGACCATCGGATTCACCACGCTCGTGAGCCTCGTCGGGTGCGGCGGCGCGAACGGCACGGGCGCGACCACCGCCGCGAACGCGAAGGCGAAGGAGCCGGCGACGTTGACGTGTCCGGTCTTGCGGGGCGCCGCGGGCCGTGATCTCGCGGAGATGTTCGGCATCGACGTCGCGCTCGCCGGGCGCATCACGCGGACGATGGCGCTCCTCTCGGAGCTCGAACGTTCGGCGAAGGCCCTCGACGAAGAGTCCCGGAGCGTCTGCGCGGCGCTCGCGCGGGACCTCGACACCGGAGCGCCGTCGAGGCTCCCGAGCCAGGCCCATCCGTGCGAGCTCGCGAGCGAACGCCTCGCATCGGTGCGGCAGGCGCTCGGCGCGGGTAGCTTCGCGATCCGCGTCGCCGATCTCTCGTGCGGCGTCTCGAAAGATCGGATCGCGCGATGCGCGGGCGAATGCATCACCGGGCGCGAGGACGTGGTGAGCGCCGTCGAATGCGCAGGGAACGCGAGCTTCGACGCCAGCGCCGAAGGCAGCGCACGCGCGACCGGCACGAACGCCTGCGGGCTCGACTTTCGGCTGCCCGAAGCGGCCCCCTCGTGCGTCACACAATGCGGCGCCCGCGCGCTCCGAGACGTGCAGTGCACGGCGTCCGTCGACGTCCGGCTCGGGGACGCGAGCGCGTCTCCCGTGCTGAGCCCCGAGCGCATCGACGCGCTTCGGCGAGACGTTCCTCGCCTCGTGGCGCTCGGCGCCTCGATGGCTCCACGCGCCGTCGATCTCGTCCAACAGGTCCGCACGATCGTCGATGATCTCGCGGAGAGCATCGATCGGCTATCGCACGAAGATGCCGTGGGACGACGTAGCCAAGCGGCGGACACGCCCTTGCTCGATCGGCGCGTGGTCGTCGGCGCCGTGCTCGCGGGGTGCGTGGCACCCGCGTTCGCCGACACGCTACGCGCCGGAAGCGCGCTCCAAGGATCGCTCACCGGCGCCGTTCAATTGCACGCCGCGCTCCTGAAGTAGGACGTCACGAGAGAACGAAGTCCGCCGCGTCGAGGCCGCGCGGCGGGCTCCTGCGAAGACTTCGTTTCGCTCGAAACGGCTTACCGACAGCGGAGCTTCGTCGTGTAGCTCTTGTAGGTCTTCCCGGCGCCATAATCCCCTTTGAGGGTGGCGCTGGCGGTCTTTCCCGCCGACACCTTTATCGCCGTGAGCGGCCCGGATGACTCGTAAGAAGAGCCGTCGCTCGTCGTCACTTCGACGTCGATTTCGATGAGCTTGCTTCCGCCCGAGACGTCGTAGTCCGTCGACGAAGTGTTCGTCACGTCGAAGTCGACGAGAACCACGTTCTGGGAGGGCGAATCGGTCACCTTCGTCTCCTTGAACGTCATCGCGGAAGCCAAACACGACGAGTCGTCGGACGGCGATGGTTGGCCGTTGTTGTTCTTGTCGTCATCGGACGAACAAGCACCGAGAAGCAGCGGCGCGGCGACGATCAACGAAGCAGAAAAAGCAAAAACCGTCTTCATCGAATGACCTTCTCTTCGAAGCGATGAACCGGCGATCGGGTGCGTCGTCGGCACTCGAAGGACACGGCGTTTGCCATTCATAAGGGATCGGCGTTTCTCAAGCAAGGTCGTCGACGGCCCAGGTTCGTGGACGGGAACGTGATTCGTGGACGGGAACGTGAGCGGTGCACCGGCGAACGTCAACCTCGACCGTGGCGCCGACGGTTCATCGTTATGCGCGGCGATGCGCCAGAACCGTATCGAAATGCAACATCCCCCATCCCACGTCCTTCACTCCGCTCGACGCCGCTCGTTTGGTTTCGTTCCCGCAGAGGCGCTTCGCATGAGCGCGCGTATCCGCCACTTCACCACCGAATCACGCATGTCGCCGTCGGTCCGATAGTTGGATTTCGCCGCATCGATTCCTTTGTCCTTCGATCGGACTCCGCAACGACGATAGGGTGGTTGCCCCATGAAATACGCCACTTGCATGACGGCCCTTGCCGTCCTCGCTTTTTCCTCGCAGCTCGGTTGCAAGAAACTCATTGCGGCTGGCGCTCGCTTGATGGACGCCGGCGTCACGGAAACGACCACGGACACGGAGACCGCGGACGACGACGGCACGCTCAACGGTCTCGTCGATTGCATCAACGGCCTCGATCACTCGATTTCGTCGAGCCTCGAGCGGTACACGAGCTGGCTGCCGGAGGGGAAGGAGAACGAGCCCCAGCCCGGACCGACGGGCAAAGAGCGCAGCGTCTACGGGCTCTACAAGATCGGCGACACCGACGTCGCGTCCTGCAACAAGGGGCTCGCGAAGGCGAGCTCGAGCGCGGAATTCAAGGACATCGCGGCGAAGTACAAGGCCCGCGCCGACGCGCTCGTCCCCGTCATGAACGAAGCGTACGTCTATTACGATCGCAAGAACTACCAAGATGACAAATTCGCGAAAGGCAAAGAGCTGCACACCAAGCTCTGGCCTTTGGCCGAGAGCTTCCTCGAGACGTCGCACGAGTTCCGAAAAGCGGTTTCGAAAGCCAACGACGCCCGCATGGACGCCGAGATCAAAGAGGTCGAAGCCAAGCAGGGTCGGAACCTCGCTTTCCAGGAGCTCAACGTCATGCGGCAAGCGAAGGTCGCCGTTCGCCTCGGGACCGAAGAGAAGATCTCGCTCGCGGATTTCGAGCCGGCCGTGACGGCTTACGAGAAGGCCGTCGAAGAATTGAGGGCCTACGTCGGCGCGCACAAGGACGAAGTCGGCAAGGTCATGATGTGGTCCATCTACGAGAGCGAGACGGAGGACTTCCTCAAGGCGATCAAGGGGCGACTGCGCCGCGTCCGAGACAAGAAGCCGTACAGCCAGACGGAGCGGATGATGCTCGACTCCGGCGCGAGTTGGACCGTCGAGGGGAGCCCGGCGAAGGTGAACCACGAGTACAACGAGCTCGTCAGCCGGTCGAACGGCCTGCGGTTCTGAAGCTCGCCGCTGGATTCTGGCGCGAAGACGCTATCGCTTGGCGGGGGGGCGCCATGACCGAGGAGGCCGCGTGCCGTAGCGTGGGCTCATGCGCTGCGCGTCCCTCCTCGTGGTTCCCGCCGTCGTCGCGGCCGTCGCGGGCTTCACCGGCTGCAACGACGCCTCGACGAACGGCGCCTCCCCGGACGGCGGAGCGTCGCCGGACGCCGCGGTCTCCACGTGCGCGCCGATCGAAGGCGACGGGACCGTCCACGGCGGAGGCGCGCTCTCGACGGACGACGAGACGTGGACCGCCGCCGGTAGCCCGCACGTCCTCGACTTCGGGCTGACGATCCGCGAGGGTCAGAAGCTGACGATCGAACCGTGCGCCGTCGTCCGCATCCGCAAGGGCATCGCCATCCTTGTCCAGGGCGCGCTCGTCGCGGAGGGTGCCGCCGATCGCCCGATTCGTTTCGAGCGCGCCGACGCGAACGATCCCTGGAAAAACATCGAAACACGCGAGAATTCCGAGGTACGGCTCGCCCACGCGCGCCTCGTCGGAGGCGGGTTCGCGAACGGCGATCGCGTCGAGACCGTCGCCATGTTCGACGTCCGCGGCGACCAGGACGCCGCTCCGAAAGACAACGTGCGCGTCGAGGACGTCACGCTCGACGGCTCCGCTTCGCTCGGCCTCCTCCTCCGCGAAGGAGGGACGCTCGCCACCGGCTCGAAGGGGCTCACGATCACCAACGGCGCGGCGGCGCCGATTCGATCGTGGGCGCGCGCCGCCGGCAGCATTCCCCAAGGCACGTACACCGGCAACCAACAGGACGAGATCCTCCTCGCGGCCGAGGGATCGCGCGACGCCGTTCGCGAAGACATGACGCTCGCCAACCGGGGCGTGCCTTATCACGTCGTCGGGAGCGAGCTCTTGGTCGGTTACGCGAAAACCGCCGACGCGCCGAAGGCCACGCTCACGATCGAAGCCGGCGTGACCTTGCGATTCGCCAAGGGCTCGCGGTTGAGCGTCGACGCGTACGCCACCGACAAGCCGGCCGTCGGCGCCCTCCGCGCGCTCGGCACGGCCGACGCACCCGTCGTGTTCACGTCGGCGGAAGAGACGCCGGCCGCGGGCGATTGGGTCGGAATCACCTTCAAAGGAGCGCCCGATCCGAACGACCGAATCGATCACGCGGTCATCGCTTACGCCGGCGGCGATTCGGGCATTTCGAGCTATGACTGCCCTTATCCGGAAAAGAAGACGTTTTCGAACTACGGGGCCATCATCGTCTTCGGCCAGCAACCCGCGAGCGGTTTCGTGACGAACACCGCGTTCGAAGACAGCAACGGCGACGGCGTCGTCCGTGGGTGGACGGGCGATCCGGTGGACTTCCTCGCGACGAACACGTTCTCGGGGATCGCGCTCTGCAACCAGACGTTCCCCAAACCCAAGACGACGACCTGCCCCGAAAAGCCTCTCTGCCCGAAGAATTGAGCCTCGAGCGACGGCGCCGAATCAGAGACGGCGTCGTTTGCGAAGCTCGCCGGGCGTCGATCCGCGGTGCTCGCGGAAGAGCCGGATGAGGTGCGACGCCGAGCTCGCGCCGACTTGGGCGGCGATCGCGTCGAGGTCCAACTCCGTTCCATCGAGGAGGCGCTCGCTCGTCCGAAGGATGTGCCGCTGGCGCTCGAGCCGGAGCGAGCTGCCCGATTCGGCCAAATGGCGCTGCAGCGAGCGAACGCTCATGCCCACGTGGCGCGCGACGTCCGTGAAAGGAGCGCGCGGCGGCAGGTTCTCGAACGCCGACTGGGTTCGACGGACGACGTCCGGAGTGCCGAGGAGCCGCGCGCGAATCTCTTCGAGCTCGGCGCGTACGTCGGCGGCGCCGACGGCCTCGAACGCGGCGACGGGATCGTCCGAGAAGACGACCGGATGTCCGGGGTTCAAGAATTGAAACATCCCCGCGACGGTCGCGTGCGCGAAGCCCCCGCGATGAAGCACGACTTGGCGAGAGACGTTCGGTGACCAGTCGTCCCGCCGCTTCTTGAGGTACGCGAGGAGTCGATCGAACGCGAGGAGATCGACGGCGTCGAGGGCGCGCAGATCGACGAGCGAGGCATGACCGCGAAAGAGCGGATTGGCCCCCACCTCGTGGGCCGCGCACATCTCGTCGACGTCCGCTTCGTCGGGACGACCCCAGATCATCGTGCCAAAGACGCGGTGTTCGGCTTGCCAATACGCGAACGAGCGATGAACCACGAGACGCCGCGACGGCGGACCGAAGAACGCGGACAGATCCGCCGCGGTCACGAAGGTGGACGGCGAAAGCATCGGGCGACCCGAAAGATACCCAATCTTCCGGGACTTCGAACCCTCATCCGACCGTGGACGAACGCGACGGTGGATGTCGGACGAACGCCATGCGCGAAATGCGCGAAATGCACGAATCGACGCGCGATCCCGAGCGATGGTATTCCTTGTCCATGTCGCCGACGGGTCGAGGGGGCTTCGGAGCGGTGGTGTGCGCGGCGGTCGTGACGGCCGCGGTGGCCTGCGGAGGCGACGAAGCCTCGCCGGCGAAGGCCGTGATGGATCCCGACGCGGGCTGCGAGGGCGACGCGTGCGGGACCACCGACGACTGCGCGACGAACGCCGACGCTTGCGCACCGACCCCGACGTGCGACGGCGGCGAAGACGGCTGCGCGCCCTCCCCACCCACGGAGCCACCGACGGTGTTCGCGGGGCCATTTCCGAGCTGGATCGACGTGAAGAAGGACTTCGGCGCGGTCGGGGATGGCGTCACCGACGACACCGAGGCCCTCCAGCAGGCCCTCGCGAGCGCCGCGCAGAACGGAAAGCCGTACGTCGTGTACCTGCCGTCCGGGACGTATCGGATCTCGAAGACGTTGCGGCTCCAATACCAACACGTCGTCCTCTACGGCGAGGATCCCTCAACCACGACCCTCCTTTGGGCGGGCGCGTCGGGACAAGACATGGTCCTCGCCAACGGCGTGGGCTGGTCGATTTGGGGGAGGTTGGCCTTCGACGGCGCGGGGATCGCCGGCGGCGGACTCCACTTCTCGTGGGACACGAAGGGCCCGGGGGAATACTCGACCCAAGGCGTCACGATCACGGACGCGGTCTTTCGAAATCTCGGGAAAGGCATCATCGGCGGCTCGACGCCGCCCGGGCAAATGGACTCCGACGTCGGCATCTTCCGCACGAGGTTCGAATCCTGCTCCGTGGCGGGGCTGAGCACGGAATCCTGGAATGCCCTCGATTATTGGGTATTCGACAGCGCGTTCGTCGGCAATGCCCGCGGTCTCACGAATCGCTACGGAGGCGGAAACTTCAACGTTCGGAACAGCCTTTTCACGGGTTCGACGGTGGCGGACGTCGACATCGGGAAGAATGCCATTTTCCTGGGACTACGCGGCAACACGTCGATCGGGTCGAAGCAATTCGTCCACATCGACACGCCCTACGACGCGTTCGCGACGACGCTCCAGCAAAACCGCGTCGTCGACACGATCGACCCCGTCGCCGTCGAGGCGAACTACCTCGGCGCGCTCGTGCTCTTGGACAATCATATTCGGAGTCGCGCAGGGGCGAAAGGGCCGGCCGTGTCGTTGAATGCGGAGTACGGGACGGGCGATTTCCTCTCCATGGGCAATCGGTACACCGTCGAATCCGCGGAATCGGTGACCGGGCCGACCGTCAGGACGCATTCGTCGGACCGTTCCGTGGTCGACGCCACGACCATCCCCGACGACGCCCCCACCCTGCCGACGACGCCGCCCCGCGCGACAGGAAAGATCATCGACGTCCCGGCGGGGGCGAACGCCGCCGCCCTCCAAGCCGCCATCGACGAAGCCGCGACGCACGCCGGTCGTCATCCCGTGATTCATCTCTCGGCGGGCGAATACGTCGTCACCGAGAGCCTCGTCGTCCCGCCCGATCTCGACGTCACGATCACGGGCGACGGCTGGGGAACCATCGTCTGGGGCAAGGATCTCACGGGGCCGGTCTTCCGCCTCCGCGGCCCGAGTCGCGCCGTGCTCCGCGACATGAAGATCAACGCCTCGACGAGCTCGGACGCGAACGTGATTACGTCGGCCGAAGCGATCCGTATCGAAAGCGCCGACCAGGAAGGCGCGCGCGTCTACGGCGAGGTCGACACGTTCCTGCACAATCGCGGGGTCGACGTCTTGGCGGACGGGCTTCGGCGCACGCACGTCGATCTCCACGGCGCGTTCCTCGGGCGCGGCGGGGACCTCGCCGCGCACGCGATCGGCGCCGGCCCCGAGACGAAGGGGCGCATCGCCATCTTCGGAGGCACGTCGACCGCGTGGCGCAACCCCGGTGGCGCGATGTACCGCGTGAGCGACGGCGGGCGAATGGTCGTCGAGGACATGTGGTACGAGGCGAACGAAGGACCGACGGTCGTGCGGCTCGGGGCGTCGGACTCCGGATCTTTCACGCTCAACGGCGCGCAGCTCAGCCAGTATTCGGGCTCCGGGCAGAGTGTCGCGCAGCCCGTCGTCGACGTCGACGGTTTCCCCGGCCAGGCGACGATCCTCGGCGCGTTGTTCGCGTTCCCGGACGGCGCGAGCGATCGATTCCCGATCGTTCGAAACGAATCGAGCCAAACCCGCTTCTTGGGATTCGGCCTGAGCGCCCTCGAGGGCGGCGCGAAGACGCCTTACACGCGACGGACCGGCGCGGGCGGCGTCGTTTCCTACGCTTCGAACAAGCTCGACACCCAGTCGGAGCAAGGCAACGTCACCCTCCCCGACAGCGGCGATCCGTTGACCACGCCGTTCCTCGAAGCGATGCTCGCGTCCCTGCGCGCCACGATGCCTTCACCGTTCTCCACCGCGCCGCCGGGCGTCACGAACGTCGGGCTCGAGCACCTGACGATCCAATACGCGACGAACGGCGTGCACGTCGTGCCGTGACGCGCACCTCGAGCATTCGCGCCGTGTCGTAGATTGCAACGTACCGACCACGCGTCGTGCGAATTCGTGGCATTCACGGCGGTGAATCGGGGTGCAGCCGCTATGGTGCATGCACGATGGATTTCTACGACTTTTTCACGAGCCCGAACCTCCTCGAGACCCGCGTTCCGGCGTGGACGCGGATATCCATCTTCGGCGCCGCCATATGGCAATGGATGGGCATGCTCGCCGCCATCGCCGTCGCCTACGTCGTGGGTCGTTTGTTGACGTGGGGATCGTCGCGATTGCTCGCGCGGGTGACGGCGCGAACGACCGCCACCTGGGACGACACGCTCGTCGGCGCGCTCCGACGGCCATCCCGCTTCTTCTTCGGCGTCCTCGCTTTCCGTGCGCTCGTCGGGATTCTCTCGTTGCCGGAGGACGTCGCCTACGTCGTCTCGAGGATCGTCGGCACGATCTCGATCGTCACCGTGGTGTGGGCGACCATTGCCGCAAGCGACGTCGTATCGAAGTCCCTCGAAGCACGCGCGACCGACGAGGCCGACGACTCGAGTGGCGCCGAGCTCCGCGCGCGCGGCATCGCCACCCAAATCCGCGTCTTCCGGCGCATCTTCCACGTCGCGCTGTCGATCATCGGCGGGGCCTTGATCCTGGTGCAGTTCGAGGTCGTTCGAAACGTGGGGGTGTCTCTCCTCGCGTCGGCGGGCCTCGCGGGTGTGGTGCTCGGTTTCGCCGCGCAGCGGACGATCGGCAACCTCTTCGCGGGACTGCAACTTTCGCTCACGCAGCCGATCCGCATCGACGACGTGGTCATCGTCGAAGGCGAATGGGGCAACATCGAAGAGATCACGCTCACGTACGTCGTCGTTCGCGTTTGGGACGAACGCCGGCTCATCGTGCCGATGGTGCGCTTCCTCGAAGCGCCGTTCCAGAACTGGACGAAGGTATCGCCAAAGCTCCACGGCACCGTGTTCTTGCAGGTCGACTGGTCCCTCCCCGTCGAGGAGATGCGGCACGAACTCGATCGGATCGTCCGTGACAACCCCCATTGGGACGGCAGGACGTGCAACGTCCAAGTCACGGACGCGAAGGACCGGGTGCTGGAAGTGCGAGCGCTCGTCTCGGCGAAGAACTCGGGCGCGCTCTGGAATTTGAGGGTCGACGTGCGCGAGCGCCTCGTGAAATGGTTGCGCGAGTTCGAAGGCGGACGCTTCCTCCCGCAGTCGCGCGTCGTCGACCTGACCGCCGAGGGCCGATCCCCCCTCGATCGATCGCCCGCGGCGCGACACCTACCGAGCGCGAGCTGAGCGCGAAACGGCATCGGCCAGGGCGTACCGACGCGACGTCCCCCATCGCACGCTCGCTCGACGCTTCGTAACTTGCCTACATCGACGCAGATCGATGCTTCGAGGGACCACGCCTCGGCCGTTCGACGGGCAACGCGAGCAACTTGCGGAATGGCTGGGGTTTCGTACCCTGGATGATTGGAATGAGGTCTAGCGGGATCCGGGCACGACGACTCTTCGTTGGCCCCATCGTCGTGATGCTCGCGAGTTGTAGCCTGGTGGAGTCGCTCGACGATCTCACGAGCGGCGACTGCGAGGGCGACGCATGCATCGATGCGGGAGCGACCTCGACGGATGCGGAGACGTCGGAGGACGCCGGTACGTTGCCGACGGACGACGCCGAGAGCCCGTCCGACGCAGGAGATGCCGCCGATTCGAGCTCCATCGATGCCACCGATGACGCGGACGCGGCGCCGGAGTGCCCGACACTCCCCACCGGTTGGACCAGCGTTCGGATCGCGGCCGAAGACGCCGGCTGCGCGTCCGGATTCAAGCGCACGTTGATCGACAACCCTCGATCGGCGTCCGACGCGTGCGCGTGCAGTTGCCAGGCGGCGCCGTCGAACCCGTGCGAGTACGACAACGGCTCCTATGGATTCGGTTTCGGGATTTACGGATCGGGCTGCAACTACTCGGGCAACATCCTCACCCTCGGTTGCCAGAAGAATCCATCCTGGAACACGAGCATCAACTCGGTCAGCGGCACCCCTCGGCCTCCCGTCAACGTCACCTGCCCCGCCACCGCGAAACGCCCGGCCCTCGTCGACGACGATGCACTCGACGTTTGCGCGTCCCCTGCCGGCGCGAAGACGTGTGGCGAAGGTGCATGCATTCTACATGAAGGTACCGACGCGGCGTGCCTCGACGGGTTCCCCGTGCGCCGGGAGCTCACCGACCAAGCAGACGTCGAGGACACGCGCGCATGCGGCTCTTGCAGCTGCCAAACGAAGGCCACCTCGTGCGTCGACGCGAGCTTCACGCTGTACACCGACGACCAGTGCTCCGCCGGCAGTCGGACGGCGGTGTTCGACAATACGTGCCGTCCGTTCGACTCGAATTTCTCCCCCAAATCGTACCAATATCGCGCCACCCCCAACGTCAGCGGCTGCGAGCCCGCGAGCCCGACCACGCCGTTCACGGGGAGCGTGACGTCGAAGAAGCGGGTCACGCTCTGCTGCGCCGAGCCGTAGCCGGCGCGTCCGATCCCGGGAGAACGCGGTTCACTCCCGGGCTACGGAAGAATCGGCAGCGGCGACGAGTTGCCAGGGAACATCGCACGCGCTCTCTTCTTGCGCTCGACGTCGCGTGACGTGATGCGGGAAGCGTCGGCCACCATCGCTCCGAACCGCTCCGACAGCTCCTCGTTGTAAGCCGCATAGGCACCGTCGACGTCGACCTCGTCGGGGTTCGGCGCGAGCAAGGCTCGAAGGTAGGCGTGCCGTTTGGGCTGCGTTTGCACGAAATCGACCTCGTCCGCGCGCGCAAGCAAGTATTCGCGTAGGAGCGACGGGACATCCGCCGGGTCCGTGCTCGCCGCGATCGCCGCGACGGCGTTCGGATGGAGCTTGCATCGGGCGTCGCTGAAGACGTCGTTCTCGTCATCGAAGAGCCGTAGCGCGACGGCGATCTCGTGAGAGAGGTAGCCGCGATCGATGAGCCACCCCTCGACGGCGCGATCGAACTCGGAACGTATCGGGAACTGAATCGGCGACGCCGGATTTCCGAACGACGCGGGAGGCACGAGGTCACCGCTCGAGACGTCGGGATCGACGTAGACCTCGAGCGGCACGGCGTCTGTCGCCGACGCATAATTGAGCTCCGTCTCGCAGAAGACGGAGGCGAGGAGTCGGCCCACGCCCTCCTTCGTACCGACCATCCGCGACGCCCAGCCGTTCACCTTCGAGCTCCCTCGAACGTGGGCGCGAATCGCCGAACGCACGATGGGTTCGAGATCGTTGGCCAGCGACGATCTGTGGGTCAATGCGTTCGGCGTCGCTTCGATGACGATTTCTTGCGTCACACCGGCGAGCTCCGAGACGGGCAAGTCCTTCTTGAAGCTGATCCAGTTCGTCCACGGATCGCGCATCTCGTTCATGATCGGTGCGCCGTGAACGTGGCAATGGAAACAACGCTTTTCGTCGCCGGGCAAGGTCACGGGAGCCGTCGGGCGCGCGCCGACCCGGAGTCGTCGCTCGAAGACCGCGCCGTCGTCGGATTCGTAGATGCGCGTCACTTCGCGTTTGCCCTTCGCTCCCTTCCCGAAGACGTAGAAGTTGTACGTGGACGCGGTCGCGTCGAACGCCATAACCTCCACCGGCTCGAGGAGCAGCGAATCTCCAGAGCTCACGGCGCGCGCGGGATCGCTCACCAACGCGACGAACATCGAGCGCGAACGCGCGACGCTCGCCGGATCGGTCAAATCGCCCGTATTGCATCCGGCGACGACGACACGAGGAACGAGTCGCCCCGCCGGCACGACGTCGCCGGAGGGGAGACGCGTGCGCGATTCTTCGACGACGAACATCTCCTTCGAGTCGGTTCGCGTGCACGCGCGTCCCACGCCGAAGAGCACCTCGACCTCGGCGAGGTTCGCCGGGATCCGCTCCGAATGATCGCGGAGCGCGGCACCCACGCGGTCGTCACCGAAGAAGTTTTTTTCTTCTTCCGTGAGCTCGACGAGCTCGTCTTCAGAGGAGCTCACGACTTGGTCCGATTCGCACGCGAACGAGCCGAACCCCGCGAAGACGCAAAGCCAAGAGGCGACGAGGTACCGCGGCGCGCGCGAAGCTCTCATGGCGCCATCACGGGCTCCTCGGCCGTCTCGCTCTCGGCGAACGCCGCGCAAAACGCCTCCGTGTCCGTCGGTTGCCGAGACGGATTCTTCTTGGCAATCGCGCGGAACGGCGCCTGCAACGCAAGGTTCGTCCCGAATTTGTCGCGGCACATCATCTGAAGGGGTTTGCGGGCGCGGTTGTACTCGTCGACGTCCTCGGGGCTCGCCGTGCACGACACGAGGTGCGTCGCGTTCGGAATGGACGAGCCGACGTCGGCTTGGACGTAGCGGCACCCAACCGGCAAAGCATCGCGGCTCGTCCACCCTTTGAGCTCGAAGCCCTTCACACCGTCGGGAATGGCGACGAAATCGTAACCGCATCGCGTCGCGCGCGCCGTCCGCGCACAGATGGAAGGATCGGAGTTCCGCCATCCGACGCCACCATGCTTGGCGAGCTTCACGAGCGCACACGCGGCCACGTCGCGCTCGTTCTCGTCGTCCGGGTGAACGACGACTCCCGCAGCCGCCGCCTGCGCGAACGCGCGATCGTCGGACAGGTCCACGCCCGCGCATGCTCGTTCGATATCGGCGCGATCGGCGGGATCGGTCGACGCGGCCCACGCGATGGCGCACGCGGCTTGCCGATCGGCGTCGAGCTGTTCGGTGCGCCCCAATTCGGCGCAATCGTCGATCAGGACGCGCGCGGCTTCGCGGCTGTTGAACCCGACGCGCATGACCGTGGCTTCGGGGGCCAGCGACTCGGCGCTTCGAAGCTGCGAGGCAATCTGCTTAGCCAGCCTCTCCGCGAGCTCGGACGTGTTCCCTCCTTCGGCGTCTGCGAAGACGCTCGTGAACAGGCACTCGACCCGGTCGTCTTCCGCTGGACGGACCACCGTTCGATCGACGACGCGGCCGTTCAGGACCGCATGAAATTCGCAGTATTCTTGCCCGAGATCCGGGACCGTCACGCCGTTGACGTCACCGCAGTTCCACCGGAGGACCCCCTGCGCGAGATCGATGTCTCGGAACCCGGCGCGCGCTTTCAGCACGTTCGTGCACGCCTTCGCCTGCGCGAACACTGTCTGCAAATTCGGCGGCGTACCACCAACCGGCTCGAGGTTCGCTTCGTCCACGCTCCGCGAAGAATCTTCGGTCGCACACGCGGCAAGCGCGGACCCGAACACGCCGACGACCAAAACGAAAGCCCCCACGTTCCACGCCATAGGGTGCGCGCAGGCAGACGGCGTGCCAACTCGCATCCCTCCGAATTCCGCGAAAGACCGCAAACAGAGGACGTCCATTCGCGCCAACGCGGCATGGACCGTTCGCGATCCAATGGTCGAATCGATCCTCCTCTTCCGACGCCGATCTCGCCATCGCTCGATGCCAGGTACCATCGTGCTATCGGCAATCCAGGGCGCAGCTCTCCTTCGTTTCGCCCCCTTCGACGTCGCACACCTGATTGCCACATTGACCCATTTCGCAAACCCGCCCACACACGTGATCGGCGCACGAAAAGTAGCCGGCCGCACATTTGATTCCCCATGGGAGCTTGTCGGCGCAGTCCTTCGGTGAATTGCAGGACTCGTCGAGGGTTTCGGCAGGAAGCGGCTCCGCGCTCGTCAAGTCGGGATTGTCCGTGACGAGGACGAAGAGCGGCGCAACGACGTTCGGGCTGCTCGTCTTCGTCGCGAACTGCGTCCCGACGAACAGGGCCTCGTGGTCGCGAACGATCGCATCGCGTACGAAGGCATGATGCTCTTGGCTCGTGGGAACGGGGAACACGAGAGAACTCCCATCGATCCGCAGTGCATTGTCGGCCCCCTGCGAAAGGGCAACGTTCTGCGCCTCGACCACCCTCTCACCGAGAAGAACGACGTGCGTGAGCCCCTGACCGGAAGTCGCGTCACGCGCGTCCAAGGACGTCACCGAACCGCCCCCGTCGAGCGTGAGGATGGCTCCGTCGTTCGCGCTCTTCCTCGCGAAGAAAACCACGCGATCCTCCGCTGGAGAAGGCGCGCTGAAGCCGGCATATCCGGGGACGTCGAAGGGAGACGCCCCCGCTGCCGTCACCTTGAAGGCGAGCGCCGTGGCCACGTTCTCCTTCGAATGTTGCCCCGTGACGATGAACGCATCGTCGAGGGCGGCGATGCCACTCACCAAGAAACCTTCGTTGTCCTCCGTCTCGCGGTCGTCCATGAGAGGGGTCCACGTGCCGTCATGGAAGAGCGTGACCGCGATCGACGACGCTCCGAGCTCGGACGCCGGGAAACCGCTTTCGTTGTGGAGCCACGCACAGCCGCCTCCGCCGCAGGCGAGTTGGCTTTGAACCGTCGACGCTCCCGGCACCCCGTTAGGCCAATCGATCACGCGGTATGCGCCGGCTCTTCGTTCGAAGAAAGCACCACCGGAGCCATCGAGCCCCGGGCAGGTCACTTCGGCCTGAAGCAAGCCGTTGCCGCTCCTATCGACGGCGAAAGCTGCGACGGACGCGATCCGTGGAGAGCTGCCGTTGGGACACGGCAATTTCGCGGCGGTGTCCGCTGCGTCACCAATAGGCTCGCGATTCGTGATTCTGCCGTCCTTGATCGTCCAGATTTCGGCCGTGCTTCCATCCGAAGCGTCGGTGCGATTCATCGCGACCATCCATCCCTCGGACGTCGGCGAACCGGTGACGGCCTCCCAGCCTTTCGCTTCGTACGAGAGAAGGACGGCGCGGTAGTTCTTCGCGCTCGAACCGTCCAGTGCAGCATCCGATTCGTTCGTC
Source organism: Labilithrix sp. (assembly GCA_044226145.1). Taxonomy (GTDB): domain Bacteria; phylum Myxococcota_A; class Polyangia; order Polyangiales; family Polyangiaceae; genus Labilithrix. Next base: position 71,982 of record JBGAHN010000008.1, read on the forward strand.
GAAGCGTCGTGCCGGCACGCACTGAGTGCCAGCCACGACATGGCCGTGACGATTCCGAGCTCGAGAAAACGGAAGGAGGAGTGTCGCATGGTGCACCGCTCCGATGCAGACGACATGCCACGACGTCAGCCTCGATTTTACGGTGTTTCACGCGTGAGAGCGCCTGCACGATGGCACACGACGACGACGCTCCAAGACACGACGGTCAGCAGGATCTGGAGGATCCCGTCGGTCTGGCGGGTGCTGAAAGACGGACCGCGGGGAGGGCCGAAGTCCGTCGATCGGCGCGCGCGAGAGCGTCAGCGCGGGGGATCGAAATTCGGCGCGCGCTTCTCGAAGAAGGCCGTGATCGCTTCGCGGACCTCCGCCGACGTCAACCGCTCTCCGAAGATCATCGCCTCGTGACGGAGGCGCTCGGGCACCGTCGCGTGATTCGATTCTTTGAGGAGCTGCTTCGTCAGCTTCACGGCGGTCGGCGCGCTCGCGGCGAGCCGGCGGCACCATTCGAGCGACTTCGCGGCGAGCTCCTCGGGCGGGACGACCGCGTTGACGAGCCCCCACGATTGCGCCGTTTTCGCGTCGAGGGTCTCGCCGAGAAGGAGCAGCTCCGAGGCACGCGCGTGGCCGAGCAACCTCGGGAGGAGCAACGTGGAGGCCGCTTCGGGGACGAGCCCGAGGCTCACGAACGGGGCGCGGAGCCGCGCGCGATCCGACGCGACGACGAGATCGCAATGGAGGAGGAGCGTGACGCCGATGCCGACCGCGAGCCCGTCGACGGCCGCGACGATCGGCTTCGAGAAGCCCGAAATCGCCGTCAACAATCGGAAGACCGGCGAATCGAAGCCGGTCGGCGGACGAGCCATGAAGTCGCCGAGATCGTTGCCCGCGGTGAACGTCTCGCCCGTGGCGGTCAAGAGGACACAGCGCACGCTTTCGTCGGCCTCGGCCTCCTCGAACGTCCGCGCCATCGCCTCGTACATCGCGACGGTGATGGCGTTCTTCTTCTCGGGGCGATGGAAGCGGAGGGTGACGATCCCGGGCTCTCGTTCGATGGCGACGTGTTCGGACATGATGGCTCCTGCGTTCCTCGTGACGACGGATCCGCGAGGAACGTATAACATACTGTCGACGGAGCGCGTGGGATCCCTGAACGTCAGCCTTTGAAGGTCGACAGGCCGAAGTCCCCGAACGGTTCGTCGCGATCGCGGACGGCCTGCTTGAACCCCGCCGTCATGGCGCGCTGCTGGAAGGCGTAGCCCTCTTTCGTGTGCCGCGTGAGGCCGTCGAAGACCGTGCCGACGAGCTGCGTGGTGTGGAGGCCTTGCGCGAGCAGCGTCTGATTCAAGAGGAGCTTCATCATGACGAGCTGGTTGATCGGCATCTTCGCGATGCGACCGAGCAACACCTCGAAGCGCTCGTCGAGCTCGGCGGCGGGGGCGGATTCGATGGCGAGGCCCCACTCTTTCGCCTCTTTGCCCGACAGGCAATCGCCCGTGAAGAGCAGCCTCTTCGCCTTCTCGAGGCCGAGCCGATGAAACCAGAGCGAGGTCGTCGGCGATCCCCAAACGCGCGCCGGTGGATATCCGATCTTCGCGTCGTCCGCGATGACCAGCAGATCGGAGCACAACGCCATGTCCGTGCCGCCGGCGACGCAGAATCCGTGCACTTTGCACACGACGGGTTTCTCGCCGTAGAAGAGGCTCATGAACCCGCGGACGTTCCGGCTCATCATCGCGTAGTCCGTCATCGGATCCCACGCGCCGTTCGGGAGGTGGTTCTCCGCTTGGACGGCCGGATCGAGCGGCGATCCCTTCGGTCGCGAGGGATCCTCCTTGCCGAGGACGAGCCCCTCGGCGCTCTCCACGAGATCGTAGCCTCCGCAGAAGCCCGTGCCGTTGCCCGAGAGCGCGATCACGTGGACGGACGGGTCGAGGTTGGCGCGCTCGACGCACGCCGCGAGCTCCCGCGGCATGTCCATCGTGATGCCGTTGCCTCGCTTCGGGCGGTTCAGCGTGATTCGCGCGATTTTGCCCGTGACCTCATAGGTCATCGTTTCGAGCGTATCCATTCCGTTCCTCCCTGCGATGCAGCGTGGCTATTCGTCGAATTCGCCGTGACGGCCGGCGCCGCGCGCGAAATGGACCGCGCCCTCGAAGGCCTCTCCGTCGATCAGCGCCTTCGTCCCCTCCGTGAATTCGACTTCCAGCGCGGCCTCTTCGGGGAGTCCCCATTGCTCGTACGCGCTCCGGCGATCGCCGCGCATGCATCGCTGAGGGAACGCCGCGAGCTGCAAGGCGAGCCGCTCCGCCTCGCCCACGGCGTCGTCGACCAAGCGGTTCACGAGGCCCATGTGGAACGCCTCTTCCGCCGCGACGGGACGGCCCGTGAGGATCATGTCGAGCGCGCGGCTCATCCCGATGGCGCGCGGCAGACGCACCGTGCCCCCGTCGATGAGGGGCACGCCGAAGCGGCGGCAAAAGACCCCGAACACGGCGCTTCGATCGGCGACGCGCAGGTCGCACCAGAGGGCCAATTCGAGGCCGCCGGCGACGCACGATCCCGAGATCGCCGCGATCACCGGCTTCGACAGGCGAAACCGTGTCGGTCCCATGGGTCCCGGACAGAGCTCGTCGCCCGTCGGAGGAAAGATGGGATTGGCGCGGTCGGCGTCCCGGCTCGTCATCGCCTTGAGATCGGCGCCCGCGCAGAAGTGCCCACCCGCGCCGGTGAGGATGGCGACCGCGAGCTCTTCGTCCTTCTCGAACTCGATGAACGCGTTGGCCAGCGCCACCGACGTGGGACCGTCGACGGCATTTCGGACCTCGGGGCGATGGATGGTGACGCGCAGAAGGGGTGGTCGACGCTCGATTTCGACGAAGAGACTCATGGTTTCACCGCGGCGCTCGTTCTTTGGACGAGTCAATACAACGAATTGTATTCGATGTACAACCGTGTAACATCTTTTCCGACCTCGCGGAGGCGCAATCGACCCCATGACACCGAATCCTCGTCATCTCATCTTGAAACTGTTGATGGTGACCGAAGGCGCGCCGATGTCGGCGCGTGACGCCATCGGTGCATGTTCGCTCTTCGGCATTCGCGAAAACAGCGTGCGCGTCGCGCTCGTGCGGTTGTCGGCGACGGGCATGATCGAAGCGGAGGGCCGGGGTTCGTACCGCCTCGGACCGAAGGCGGCGGAGCTCGCGGACGCCGTCCGAACGTGGCGCACCGCCGAATCCCGCGTACGCGAATGGTCGGGAGACTGGATCGGTGTGCATTGCGGCGCGCTCGGTCGCACCGATCGCGTCGCGCTCCGACAGCGCGACCGCGCGCTCGATCTGCTCGGTTTCCGCGAGCTGGACCGCGGCTTCTTCGTCCGGCCGGACAACCTCCTGGGCGGCGTCGCGGACGTGAGGGGGCGCCTCTACAAGCTCGGCCTCGACGCCGACGCCGCGGTGTTCGTCGCGTCCGACTTCGATCGCGAACGCGAGGTGCGGGCGCGCGCGCTATGGAACGGCAAGGCGCTGACGAAATCGTACGTGCAGTGGCGCAAGCGGCTCGAAAGCTGGCTCTCGCGGGCCAAGCAGCTCGATCTCGAGGTGGCGGCCCGAGAGTCGTTCTTGGTGGGAAACGACGCCATTCGCCACCTGGTCTTCGATCCGCTCTTGCCCGATCCGCTCGTCGACGTGAACGAACGACGTGCGTTCGTCGACGCCGTGCTCGCCTTCGATCGGGCGGGACACGCCATTTGGCGTCAACTGGCTTCGCGGCGTGACGCGTCCGACACGGCGGAGTCGCGCGCGCGCCCGAATTGAGCGGGCTTCGCTGCGAAGCGATCGCGCGGGTCCCACGGTCGAGGCACGAGGCGGTCCGCCGGAGGACGTCTATTTCGCCGTCCACACCCGCACGTAGTCGATCACCATGTCGGCGGGGACGACCGACGACGCGTTCGGAGCGCCGGCCCCGCCACCGTATGCGAGGTTCAAGAGCAAATAGAGAGGCGACGGCGAGAGCAGGCGCGCGATGACCGACGCGTCGGCGTACGTCCAAGCCTGGACGCCGTCGAGATAGAAGGCGAGCGACGTCGTCGACATGTCGAAGGTGTAGACGTGGAAGTCCTTCGAGAGGTCGACGCCCGTCGCATCGACGAGTCCCTCGTTGATGTCGCCGCCGGTCGTGTGGAGATGCGCCATCGGCGCCGTCGACGTGCCAAAGAACTCGAAAATGTCGATTTCGGGCGGCCACGTCGAGCCCCGACCGAACGAGTTCTCGTTCGAGAGAATCCAAAACGCCGGCCAATATCCGGCCGCGTGCGCGTCGGGACCCGGGACCCGAAGACGGGATTCGACGACGGTCCGCGTCTTCGTCGGATCGAACGTGAAGCGGTTCGACGATTGGATCATGCCGGATCGATAGGCCTTGCCGTAGTCGTTGTCCCCGCTTGGCGAGAGGCGCAGGTGAACGGCTCCGTCGCCGGGAAAGACGATCGCGTCCGGGCTGAAGTATTGCAGCTCGTCCGCGTTCACCGGGGCGCTCGCGCTCGTCGTCCCCGACGTGAACCACCCCGCGTTCCACTTCGTCGCGTCGAGCGCGTCGCCGTCGAATTCGTCGGTGAACGTCCGCGTCCACGCGCCTTCGGGCCCCATCGGAGCCGCGGCCGCCGCTTCATCCGTCGCATCCGCGCTCGACGCGTCGTCCGGCGCGCGAGCATCGGTCGGCGACGCGTCCGTCACGGCGCCGGCGTCCCCTTCGAACGACGGACCATCCGCGGGGCTCGGCGACGAACCCGTCGATGCTCCGCAAGAGATCGCGAGCGCCACGATGCCCACCGCGAGCGGTCGTCGAACGCGCCCGAACCGCCGCGACTCGCCGCGCTCATCCATCCTTCGAAGGAGACGTCGAAGAGCGCCGTCGGTCAAGCGCCCATCGCGAGCGCAACGTCGACCTCGCTCGGAACTTTCGCCGTCGCGCGCTGTCGGAGCCCGCCAATGTCCGAAATACCCCCGACGCCGCTCCGCGCCCCCGTCGCGAAATTCTTCGCATGGACGTTCCTCTTCACGTGGGCGCTCCAATGGCCCGGCGTCATCGCTCGTTGGGGATGGCTGCCCGGCGATCCGAATGCCTATTTGCCTTTCGCGATGCTGGGCGTGTTCGGCCCCATGGTCGCTGCGACGATCCTCACGGCCCGTGAGCGTGGGAAAGCCGGTGTGCGCGCGCTCTTTCGCGGGCTGGGCGCATGGCGCGTGCAGCCCTTCTGGTACGTCACCGCCTTGTTCCTTCCGGGTGCATGTCTCTCCGGTATTCTGTGGTCCTTTCGGGCCATCGGAAGTCCCGTCGCATGGCACTTCCTCCCGGGCCTTCCGCAGATCGTGATCGCGTTCGTCATCTCGGTGGCCGAAGAGACGGGCTGGCGCGGATACGCGTTACCGCGCCTGGAAGAGAGACACGGCCCCATCGCCGCGAACGTCTTGCTCGGAGGGGTTTGGTGCATTTGGCATGTGCCGATGTTCCTCGCGATGGACGTGCCGATGTCGCTCTTCCCGGTGATGCTCGTCTTCTTCGTCGGGGGCAGCTTCTTCTTCGCGTGGATCCTCCGGGGTAGCGGCGGGAGCCTCCTCCTGGTCGTCTTGGCGCACGTGGGCGGGCACCTCAACAACTCCCACGCCGCGCTCCCTCGCGACGCCTTCCCCCTGGTGGTCCACACGTTCGTTTACGCGTGCCTCGGCGCTTGGAGCGCGAAAGCATTGTCGAAACGCCGCGAATCGCGCTCGGAGCCCGACGTTGGATTTTGGCGAATTTCCCGCAAAATCTGATAATCAGGGCGCATGAATCTTACCAACTTTGCTAGCTTGCAAGAAGCCGTCATCGCGAACCTCGCGAACGTCGGCATCAAGATCGTCGGCGCGTTCGTCTTCTGGGTCATCGGTCGATGGCTCATCGGCGTCGTCGTTCGCGCGGTGCAGAGCGGACTCGCGAAGCAGAAGGTCGACCCGACCCTCCTCCGCTACGCCGGATCGATCATCACCGTCACGCTCAACGTCGTGCTGGTCGTCGGGATCCTCGGATACTTCGGTGTGCAGACGACGACGTTCGCGGCGCTCTTCGCGGCGGCCGGCGTCGCCATCGGCATGGCCTGGTCGGGGCTGCTCGCGCACTTCGCGGCGGGCGCGTTCCTCATCGTCCTCCGGCCGTTCAAGACGGGCGACTTCGTGACCGTCGCGGGCGTCACGGGCACCGTGCGCGAAATCGGTCTCTTCGCCACGGTCCTCGACACGCCCGACAACGTCCACACGACGATCGGAAACAACAAGATCATCAGCGACACGATCGTGAACTTCAGCACGAACGGATTCCGCCGCGTCGAGCTGAAGTGCCAGATTTCCGGCGCGGCCGACTTGCGCGCCGTCATCGCGAAGCTCCAAGAGAAGCTCGCGACGATCCCCAACGTCATGAAAGAACCGAAGCCCGACGTCGAGATCCTCGAATTCAATCTCGTGGGACCGGTGTTGGCGGTTCGTCCGTATTGCCACACGGACCACTATTGGCAGGTGTATTTCGACACCAACAAGGTCTTGAAGCACGACCTCGCGGAGTTCCCGGCGCCCACGCCCGCGCAGAACGTGAACGTGCGACAGCTCGCGAGCTGAAGTGCCGTCCACGAATGTCGGCGTGCGAACCTGCACGCCGACTGAG
>JBGAHN010000188.1:0-10566 GCA_044226145.1 Labilithrix sp.
CGTGGTGCGCCGCGTCCGGCGCCGACGATGGCGCCGAGCCCGCAGCCCGGCGCGCCGCCGCCGCCTCCGCCGCCGCCTGCGCAAGAAGAAGCGAACGTGCGCGTGCGACCGGGGCCGGTGCGCACCGAGTCGACCCGCCGCCCCGCGGCCGCGCCGGCGGAGCCCGACTTCGAGGCCTCCGACGATCGGGCCATCGCGCAGGACGAGAAGAAGGAAGAGCGTCCGTCGGCCTACGAAGGCCGCTTCGCGACGGTGATGGATGCGTTGAAGCATCAGAGCCCGGACGAAGCGCTCGCGAACGCACGCACGTGGCGCGCGGAAGAGCCGGGCAACGTGCTCGCGCTCGTGGCGATCGGCGAAGCGGCGGAGGCGAAGGGCCTCACCGAGCTCGCGTCGCGCGCCTACGGCTCGGTGATCGACCTCTTCCCGAACCGCGCCGATCTCCGGCGCTTGGCCGGCGAGCGGCTCGATCGCCTCGGCATGAAAGACGCCGCCGCGCTCGATCTCGCGATCGACACGTACGAAAAAGCGGCCGCCGATCGGCCCGATCACCCCGCGAGCCATCGCCTCTTGGCCTACGCGCTCCTCAAGAAGAAGCAGTACGCGAAGGCCTTCGACGCGATCGCGAAGGGCCGCACGCAGTCGTATCCGTCGGGTCGCTTCGCCGGCGTCGATCGCATCCTCGCGGAAGACGTGGGGCTCATCGGCGCGGCGTGGATGCGGAACGAGCCGGGCAAGAGCGAAGAGATCCAGCGCAAGATCCGCGAGAATGGCGGCGCCTTCGAAGACGGACCTTCGCTGCGGTTCGTGCTCGTGTGGGAGACGGACGCGAACGACGTCGACTTCCACATCCACGACGCGAAGGGCGGCCACGCCTTCTACGGCCAGCGCCATCTTCGCAGCGGCGGCGATCTCTACGCCGACGTGACCACGGGCTACGGCCCCGAGTGCTTCACCATCCGCAACGAGCCGAGCGCGCGAAAGGCGCCGTACAAGCTCGAGGCGCACTACTACAGCCGCGGCCCGATGGGCTACGGGATGGGCAAGCTCCAGATCGTCGAGCACGACGGCAAGGGCGGGCTCACGTTCGAAGAGCGGCCGTTCATCGTGATGGTCGACCATGCGTTCGTCGACCTCGGCACGGTGAAGTAGTCGACGACGTCAGTCGGGCGGGTCGCCGGGGCCGAGGGAGTCGAGGCGGATGCGCGCGACGTTGAACTGGACGCCGTGGTGGAACTGGACGAAGAGCTCGTCGCACGTGATGGCGAGCGGATCGTTGAAGTGCCACCTGGGACCGGCGTCGATGGGAGCGCCGTCGCTGAAGCGCCAAGAGCGACCGTCCGAGAGGCGTACCAAGCGCGTTCCGCTGCCCTCCGTCGTAGACGCGTAGTGATGCGCGGCATAGCCGCACCCGACGACGAATGGGCCCGAGCCGATCGCGTACGTCTCGGATCGGAGACGTCGCTTCGCGATCGCGCTCGGATCGGTCGTGAAGGGCGCGGTCATGATGTCGATCTTCGCCCAGGGCTCCTGCGTCGACGAGCGGCCGAAGGCTTCGGTCCACGCCATGTCTTTTCCGTCGGTGCCGAAGTCGGCCGCGCCCTTCGAGACGTCGTTGCCATACGAGATGAAGTCGCGTGTTCCGGCGTCGGGCGTGTAGAGGCTGATGCGTTGGTAGGCGAGCGTGCCGAAGTTGAAGAACATCGCGTCGCCAGCGAACGCGTAGTAGACGGCATCGCCGGGGGACGGCGGCGACACGTTGCCGACAAGCGTGCTCGGAGAGCTCCACGTGCGGAGCGCAAAAGCCGGGAACGTGAAGTAGGCATTTGGCCCTGCTGCGTAGCCGCGGCTGACGCCGTCGCCGTAGCTCTCGAGCACCAGTGGAACCTTGTCGACGTCCCCACCAATGGCGCCCCATCGATAGATGGTGGAGGCTTGTTGGCGACTCGTGCTGTAGATGACCTTGTTGCCGATGATCGAGGCGCTATTCAGGTAGCAGCCCTGTCTTGGGGAGACGACGGCCTGACGCACCGCCCCGTCGACGTCCGCGACGACCTGAAAAATCGAGCTGCCGCTGAATCGCCGGAAGACGAGGGTCGCCTTCCCGTTTTCGACAGCTCCCGCAAGGCCAATGACCTTCGTGTCCCCCGCGCTGTCGGGCGGCGCCCAGTTGGTCGTGATCTGGCGACACGTCCAGCCAAGCGGGTTCAGTCCCGAATCACACGTCTCCCACTCGATCGGCGGCGGCATCTTGTCGGGCGAAGGCGCCGCGTAGAAGCCACAGTCCACATCCGGATCGAACGGGATGCCGACCCATCCATCGGTGTTGTACGTCGGCGCGCCGTCCGGCTTCGTGTCGACGAGCGGCGAGTCGATCCTGGAAAACTCGTTGCGCGCATCCGTCACCACGCCTTCGTCGGCGCCAGCATCCTCCGCCGCACTCGAGCCGTCACTCCCGCACGGGACGAACGGCGCGAGCGTTGGACCGAGGCTCAAGATGACGAAAAGGAGCTTGCGCATCGGGCTCGCCGCGCGGCTCAGTCGGGCGGGTCGCCGGGGCCAAGCGAATCGAGGCGGATGCGCGCGACGTTGAATTGGACGCCGCGATGGAATTTCACGAAGATCTCATCGCACGTCACCGCGAGCGGCCCGGTGAAGACCCAGCTTTGGCCCGCGTCGGCCTTCACGAGAGTGAATCGCCATGAGCGACCGTCCGCGAGCCGCACCAAACGCGTTCCAGTCCCCTCCGTCGCCGACGAGAATTCATGAGCCGCGTAGCCGCACCCGAGGAGGAAGGGTGCAGCGCCGATGGAAGTTGCCTCCGACCGAAGCCGTCGCTTCTCGACCGCGCTCGGGTCGGTCGTGAACGGCGCCGTCATGATGTCGATCTTCGCCCAGGGCTCCTGCGTAGACGTGCGACCAGCGGCTTCGGTCCAGGCCATGTCCTTGCCGTCGGTACCGAAGTCTGCGGCGCCCTTCGAGACGTCGTTGCCGTACGAGACGAAGTCGCGGGTCCCCGCGTCGGGCGTGTAGAGGCTAATGCGATGGAAGGCGAGATTGCCGAAGTTGAAGAACATTGCGTCGCCGACGAACGCGTAGTGGGCCGCTTCGCCGGGAGAAGGCGTCGACACGTTGGCCAAAAGCGTGCTCGGGGACGCCCATGTGCGCAAGGCATGTGCTGGGAAGGTGACGTACGCGTTCGGCCCTGCCGCGTAGCCACGGCTGACACCGTCGCCGTAGCTCTCGAGCACGAGTGGGACGCGGTCGACGTCACCGCCAATGGCGCCCCACCGATAAATGGCAGAAGTTTTCTGCCGACTCGTGCTGTAGATGACCTTGTTGCCGATGATCGATGCGTCGTTGAGATAGCAGCTGCCGCTTCTCGGATAGACGACGGCCTGACGGGTGGGGCCGTCTGCGTCTCCGACGAGTTGAAAGATCGAGCTGGCGCTGAAGCGCGCGAAAGCGAGAGTCGCCTTGTCGTTCTCGACCATCCCGGAAAGGCCGATGACCTTCGTATCCCCCGCGTCGTCGGGCGGCGCCCAGTTGGTCACGATCTGGCGACACGCCCAGCCGAACGCGTTCAGCCCCGGATCGCACGTCTCCCACTCGATGGGCGCCGGCATCTTGGCGGGCGAAGGCGCAGCGTAGAATCCGCAATCCACGTCCGGATCGAAGGGGATGCCGACCCATCCGTCGGTGTTGTACGTCGGCGCGCCGTCGGGTTTCGTGTCGATGAGCGGCGAGTCGATCTTGGAAAGCTCGTTGCGCGCATCCGTCACCGCGCCTTCGTCGGCGCCAGCATCCTCCGCCGCGCTCGAGCCGTCGCTCCCGCACGCGACGAAGGGCGCGAGCGTCGGGCTCAGGCTCAAGATGACGAGAAGGAGCTTGCGCATCAGTGAAGGAGCTCTTCGAGGCTTCCGAGTGTAGCACTGCGGAGTGGGAGGACTTCCCGGCGCTCGGCCGGCACGAGCAGCGGCGGCTGGCCGTCTTCGTCGCACGTCGTGTCGACCTCGGCGTCTTGCTGATAGTAGAACGCGTAGCCGAGAAGGTCGGAGAGGACCGGCGTGACGAGCGCACGCTGGCGACAGCTCGTCGACGACACGTCGTAGCCGCCAGCCCGTGGCGTGATCACCGCGATGCGATGCCGCTGCGGGGAGTTGTTCGACAAGGTCAGCACGATGTTGCCGTTCAGGTCGACGCCGAGGGCTCGGAGATCGGCGTACATCGGCGTCTCGTTCGTGGGATCGGTGGCGTGCATGACTTCCCAGGAGCCGGTCGTCGGATCGATCCGCACGAGTCGCCACGAGACCCAGTCGGGATCACGGCCGTCGCGATCGAGGATCCAGAGATGACCATCGCGATACGAGTAGGTCATCGCCTTGATCTCGAAGAGCGCCGGGCTCACCCGCGGAACCCTCTTCCACACTTGGCGATCGAGCTCGAAGCTCCAGATGTCGTTGAGCGGCTGGCCCGTGCTCACATCGGTGCCGCCCGCGAGGAAGACGCGCCCTCGCGCGCGCGAGTAAACGGAGAGGTAGTCGGTTCGCGAACGCGGCGTGCCATCTCCACCGGACGTGAGCTGCGGGGCACCACCCACGTCGACGATGCCACCGCCCGCGTCGATGAGCGTCTCGCTCAAGATCATCTCGTCGGGGCCGCGCTCGATGGCGATGCCGAGCGGCCGCGTCGGGTTGCCCGCCCGCGGGCTCGCTTCTTCCGCCGAGAGCCACGCGTAGCTCGCGTTGGCGAGAGCCGCCTGCGCCGCGGCGGAGAAGACATCGGTAATGCCTTCGCGGTGCCCGTCGTCGAAGACGACGTTGTACTCGCCTTCTTCCGCGACGATCGGGAGCACGGTGCCGGCCGAGAACTTCCACGCCGGCGCGGGGTCCGGCAGCGTGAACCGAATGAAGAACAGCGGGCGCGCTTGGAGACCGCCCATCTTCCGGAGAAACGGCGCGTCGGGAGTCGCATCGGTGAAGTTGTTGGCGAGCTGTTCGCCGTGCCAGACGACGTAGTTGCCCGACGCGTAATCGTGTCCGTCCTGAGTGTCCTTCCCGACGTCGGTGACGCCATGCATCCAGAAGCGGCCCGAAAGGCACTTGCCCTCGCCGAACGCGCCGCCCTCGTAGCACGAGCCGTCGGGGTTGTTCGGGATCACCTGCCCTTGGGGCAACTCATCGAACCAGAATGAACTGTCGTTCGCGTATTCCCAGAGGTACTGCCTCCGCTCCGGTCCATAGCTCATGGTGAATTGACCGCCGCGAGGCACATCCGCGCCGGTGGCACAGAGGAGGTCGTTCGGGTTGCACGTGCGATGCAGCTTCACGCGGTGCCAGATGGCGGTCGCATCGAGCTGCTCTTCCTCCGCAGAGCGATACGTCGTCAGTTGTTCCTTCGTCATCTTTTCCGCCGACCAGCAGTTGAACAGAGGCATCCGGTGCTGGCAAAACCGGGAATCGGTCGCGACGTTGTCCACCGTTAGATTTCTCGGCAGCGAAGTTCGCGCCGCGACCACGATCTCCGTAAGCGGGCTCGAGCCCACCGGCGTGACGTCGAGGTTTTCGCGGATCGTGCGACCGCCGCACAGCGACGGCGTCCACGGATTCGAGCCGCCGCACGATCCGAACGTGACGTTGTTCGTCACCTTGTTGAATGCGCTCTTCGGGCACGGCACGGGGTCACACGCGTCTCCGAGCTTCGCCACTTGAAGAAATGGTTCGTTCGCGTGCCTGGTGTTCCACGCGTCTTCCGCGGCCTCGTTGCAATTCTCCTGTCCCGGATTGAACGCCGCCGGGCAGTTGTCGCTCGCGTCGTCGACCCCGTCGTTGTCGCTGTCGTTGTCCGTCAGCTCGTTCGTCATCAGGACGACCGTGTACGGGTTCCACGTCGAGACGACGTAGTAGAGCTTTTGCCGCGTCGCCGGCACCGTCGGCGAGCCGTTCAGCGCGCGCGACCATCGCTGCACGATGTACGGCGCATAGACCGCGCCGTTTTGTCCCGAGCTCAACGTCACCGAGGTGTCGGCACTGAGCTTCACCTTGTCGTAGGTGCCGTCGCAGCATTTCGTGGAATCCGTGCAGCACTCGCCCATGATGGGATCGTGATTCACGGGCGGGTCGCAGTACGCCGGGAAGGTCGTCGCGCAGACACTTGGGAGCGGGTTCGGCTCGTGGGCGTCCGCGGGATCATCGGGCACGCGACCGAGCGGTCCTGCGTAGTTGGGTCGATACATGCGGAAGTTCCCTTGATGGACGAAGCTGCCGAACGCGGGATCGCCATCGGCCGGCTGCCCTTCTCGCTTGGGAACGAAGAGCTGAATCGCGCTCGACCATGGGCCTTCCGGCTTCTCGGCCGTTCGCAGGAGGATGACGCCCTCCGGGCTTGGCGCGCGGCCCACCGAGCCGACGAGTGGACATTGGTACGTCATCATCCACTTGCGAAACGGCTCGTTGTAGGTGACCGAGATTTCGCCTGCGCAGCCCGTGTAGTCCGGGCCCGAGTAGTTGACCGGCGGTGCGGGCGGGCGCTCGTAGAAGAGGCGCGCCGCGTCTTGGCTCGCCGATGACCACGTCGTGCTCGTGGCGTCGAAGAACCGCCACGAAGCCCTGACGCCCACTTGATCCATGCGCACCGCCGCGAGGTACACCGCGCTCCCGCGGTACGGGACGCCCGTGCCGTAGACGAGAAGGACCTTCGCGGACGAGCCCGGGAGCGCGCTTGCGTTCGTCACGGTCGCGGCGTCTTCGATGACGGGCGCCATCATCAGGAAATGCGTCGGGTCACCCGGGATCTGGCCGGTGGCATCCGAGTATGGAGTGAACGCCGTGAGGTCCCTCGGGCCGTTCGGCCCTACCGCGCACGAGTACGCGAGCGTGCTCGTATTCGGCAAGGTCGCGTCCACCGGCCACATGAATCCCGCGATCAAGCAGTCAGCGTCGGGATCATGGACCGCGCCGGTCGGGACCTGAAAGGGCCCGAGGCCGCCGACGTGATCGGCGAGGCTGAGCGGCGTGAACGGCGAGCTGCTGTCTGGCCTCGCGAAGTCGAGCCCGGGACACGTGTCGTCCGCCAGGTTGCCATCGGCGAAGCCGAGCGGGTCGGGCGCAGTGTGCACTCCGTTGTGCTCGCCGTTGACGATGTCGTCGCTCGGGATCTCGTCGCCGAAAAAGAACCACACCCGATTACGTGTGCTGTCGTAGACGGGATATCCCAAATCGGTTTTCTGTACGCCGGCATATCCGCTTTCGTCGACGAGTCGACACAGCTTCTGCGCCCCGGCCACGCGCTGTTTCTGCGTTCGCACGCGCTCGGGTCGAACGCTCGCCGTCGGTGTCGGCGCTGGCGCCGACGAGCATCCGAACGCCGCCAGGCCGAAACCGACCAGGCCCCACGCGAGCACACGTGTCCTCCGCATCGTCGCCTCCTCGATGCCCCCTGCGCCGCATCCGAGTCCGCGATCCTCGATCGGCGGCGGACAGCGCTACGGACGTGATGACGCAAGAGATAGGAACGCGCCAGCGTCGATCGCGGAGCACGCGACGTTTCGTCGGTGCTCATACGATTGGCGCGCACTCCGACGTAGTGGGTCGAAATCTACCCGCCTGGTCTTCGCCGACGATTCGCATGGCCGGTCCTTCGACCAAGGACGGTCCCTCAGCAGGTCGCCCTCCGTCGCCTTCGAGGTAGGGCACCCCGCGTATCTTGTTTCGACGATCGGCCGCGGCTAGGCGCGGGCAGACCCGTACCGAGGGGCGGTGCCGCGCCGGTGGCGGCGGCTCAGAACCGCGCGCCGAGGCGGAAGAGGAGCGCGGCGACGCGGTCGAGGAGATCGTCGATGGCGGCGATCTCCTGCGTCTCGAGGTAGCCCCAGGCGGCCGCGACGCGGAGTGCGGCGCGGACTTCGGCGTTCGAGCCGGCGGCGGTGGAGAAGCGAGCGATGCGGTTGCCGCCGTTCGATCGATTGCCTTCGGCGATGTTGAGGGCGATCGAGCTGGCGGCGCGGCGGATCTGGTCGGCGAGATCTTTGTCGACGCGGCGCACACGGCCGACGAGGGGCGCGAGCCGTTCGATGGCGGTGAGCGTGAGGTCGAGGACGAGGAAGGGGTTTCGCTGTTGCATGCCCTCCCTTCGCGAAAGAAGCGTGTCACGCCCGTGCGAGCCGAGCGTGCGTGGCGCGCTTCTTTCGCGGTTGGGCGTGCAACAGCGAAACCCCGACGAGGCGAGACGGTCGAAGCGTCGAGGAGGAATCGGCGTCGGTCTCGGCGTCGGCGTCGGAGTCGGCGTCGGCCTCGGCGTCGGTCTCGGCGTCGGAGTCGGCGTCGGCCTCGGCGTCGGGGACGGCTCGGCTCGGCATCGGACCGAAGGGGGCGCGGATGACTACCGAGCTTGTCGCGGCGGTAGTGCCGGTGCGCGTGCGAGACGCAGAGAAGCTGGGGACGTCCTTCGCGCTAGGACCGGCGACTGGTACCTCCGAAATATCGAATCTGGTACTCGCAAGGGTACCAGCTCGCGGTCACGCTGAGCTTCATGCAGACGCCGAGCCTTCCGGTCGATCCTCGAGTACCCTCTCGCCCGATGACCGCGCACGCATCGAACCAAGAGCTCCTCGCGACCGCCCAGAAGTACCTCTACCCGAACTACCGCCCGGCCCCGATGGTGCTCGCGCGCGGCGAGGGCTGTCAGGTGTTCGACGTCGACGGACGGCGCTGGCTCGATCTCTGCGCTGGCGTCGCGGTGTGCGCGGTCGGCCACTCGCATCCGAAGCACGTGGCCGCGATCCAAGCGCAGGCCGCGCGCCTCATGCACGTGTCGAACTACTTCTACAACGAAGAGAACGTGCTGCTCGCGAAGGAGCTCTGCGAGAAGAGCGGCTTCGATCGCGCGTTCTTCTGCAACTCGGGCGCGGAGGCGAACGAAGCGCTCTTCAAGCTCGCGCGCCGCCACTTCTTCGCGAAGAAGGAAGATCGCCCGACGATCCTCGCGTTCACCAACGCGTTCCACGGCCGCACGATGGGCGCGCTCTCGCTGACGGGCACGCCGAAGTACCGCGAAGGCTTCGGCGCCGTCGAAGGCGTCGTGCATTTGCCGTACGGTGACATCGACGCGGTGACGAAGGCGATGTCGAAGCACGTCGCCGCGATCCTCGTCGAGCCGGTGCAAGGCGAGGGCGGCGTGCTTCCTCCGCCCGCGGGGTTCTTCGCGAAGCTCCGCGAGCTCTGCGACGCGCATGGCGCGCTGCTCCTCGGTGACGAGGTCCAGACCGGCGTCGGTCGCCTCGGCCACTGGTTCGGCTTCCAGTCGTATGGCGTGAAGCCCGACGCGATCGCGCTCGCGAAAGGCCTCGGCGGCGGATTCCCGATCGGCGCGATGCTCACGACCGAAGCGCTCGCGGGTGCGCTTCCGCCCGGCACGCATGGCTCGACGTTCGGCGGCAATCCCCTCGCGTGCGCGTCGGCGCGCGCAGTGATGCGCATCCTCGACGAAGAGAAGCTCGTCGAAGGCGCACGCACGAAGGGCGAGCGCCTCGGGAAGATGCTCGCGGAGGTCGCGACCGCGCTTCCCAAGGTGTGCGAAGGGGAGCGCGGCGCCGGGCTGCTCCGCGGCCTCGTGCTGAAGCAAGGCTTCGTCGTGCGCGACATCTTGCCGAGGCTCGCGGACGCCGGCGTGCTCCTCACCGCGGCGGGTGAACGCGTGCTTCGGTTCTCGCCGCCGCTCGTCGTGACCGAGGCCGAGCTCGCCGAGGGCGTCGCCGCGGTGAAGACGATCCTCGCCACGCTTTAACCGCGCGCACGCAGCGCTTGACGCGGCGGGGCGGAGGGGCGACCTCTTTCCGTCCGATGTCTTCGCGAGCTACGTCGTCCGCGTCGCTCTGCCCGGGGTGCGGGAAGCCGCTCGATCCCCTCCGCGCAGGGCACGTCGCGATCGTCGAAGGCGCGTTCCGCTACTTCTGCACGCTGGCCTGCAAAGAAGCGTGGGCCGGCGAGGCGTCGCGCAAGCAAGTCCTCGATGCGGCGACCGCGGAGCCCCCGCGCGTGGCGCGCGTTCCCGACGGGAAGACGACGGAGCCGACCACCCAGCCGTCGGGGGTGCGTTTCACGACCGAGTCCGAGCGCCGGCCGAACGACTCGGGCGAGCTCCCGCGCTTCCTGCTCGAAGAAGAGCAAGAGCGGCCGGCGACCGAAGACGACGACGACGACGACGACGTCGCGGTGTCGGTGCGTACGACGGAGATCGATCTGCCGGGCGACGACGAGCCATCGCCGGAGACGCTCCGATCGAAAGAAGAAGAGCGCGAGAGCGGGCCCGAGGTCGAGCCGGCGCCCGCGCGCACGGAGAGCGACGCCAAGCGGAGCTTCGATCTCCTCGGCATGGCACCGTTCGTCGGCATCGCGGCAGGCGTGCTCGCGGGGGTCCTCTCGCTCGCGGGGGAAGCGGCATCGGTCGTTCGACTGCCCCTCGCCCTCGTGGCCGCTCTCGTCGTCGTGCTTCGCGCGATGCTCGTCCGCGGCGCGACGGGCGCGCCGTCACCGCTCGCGACCGCGGCTCCCGTCGTCGTCGCCGCGG
>JBGAHN010000189.1:0-10565 GCA_044226145.1 Labilithrix sp.
CGCGACGGAAGGGGGTTGGCGAACGCCGGCGAGCGTGGCCCACAGTTTCTTCAGGTCGATCGGCTTCGGCAGGTGGGCGAAGAAGCCGGTCGCGTAGGCGCGCTGCGCGTCGCTCTCTCCGGCGAAGGCGGTCAGCGCAATGGCGGGGACCTTGGCGATCGGAGAGCAGAGCGCCCGGATGCGGGTGAGAAGAGCGAAGCCGTCTTCGCCAGGGAGCCCGATGTCGCTCACGAGGACGTCGGGCTCGAATTCGCCCAGCACGCGCAACGCGGTCTCCGCCGAGCCGGCCGATTTCACGACGGCCCCGCGCGAATTCAAGAGTTCTTCGAACATCTCGCGGGTGTCGGAGTCGTCTTCCACGAGAAGGATGCGGAGCCCGTCGATCCGGAGGTCGTCGAAGGGTGGAGGAAGCGTCTCCAGCGGGGAATCGGGAGGGACGGACGAGACCGTCTTCGTCGAACCGTCGACGACCGCGTTCGTCGATAGGCCCGCGGACACGGGGAGACGAATCGTGAACGCCGCGCCGAGGCCGGGGCCGTCGCTGTGCGCCGAGACGGAGCCGCCGTGGAGCTCGACGAGATGACGGACGATGGCCAGCCCCAGACCCAAGCCGCCGTGTCGACGGGACGTGGAGCCATCGGCTTGCCGGAATCGATCGAACACGAAGGGCAAAAACGAGGGCTCGATGCCGATCCCGTCGTCCGTGACCACGAGGCGGATCTCGGGGCCGTCTTGCTCGACCACGACCGAGACCGCTCCGCCGCGCGGTGTGAACCGAATGGCGTTCGAGAGGAGGTTCCAGAGGACTTGTTGGAGCCGCTCGGGATCGCCGGCCACCGGGCGAACGGTGGCCACGCGAACCCGTAGGTGCACCCCCTTCGCGTCGGCGGCCGGTCGCACGACCTCGAGCGCCGTGCGCACGACTTGGGACAGCTCGGTCTCGATCAGATCGAGCTGCAATTTGCCGGTGACGAAGCGCGAGACGTCCAAGATGTCGTCGATGATCCGCTTCTGCGCGAGGGCGTTGCGTTCGATGACCTCGAGCGCGTGGGCTCGTTTGGCTTCTCCGTGGGCCGGGTCGCGCAGGAGCCGGACCCAACCGAGGATGGCGGTGAGCGGCGTGCGCAGCTCGTGCGAAACCACGCTGAGGAATTCGTCCTTGATCTTGCTCGCCTGCTCGGCTGCCAACCGCATGCGGTGCTCTGCTTCGTAGAGCCGCGCGCGGTCGAGCACCTGGGCGAGCTGTTGCGCGAGGGTTTGCAAAAACTCCCGCTCGGTCGTGAGAAAGCGGTGCGGATGCGCGAAGCCGAAGAAAAAGACGCCGACCGACCGACCGTCGGGCAGCGTGAGGGGCAAACAAGCGAGCGCCTGGACGCTCGAATGGACGCTTTGCCAATCCGAGGCGCTCTCGAAAAATAGTTCCTTCCGCTCCCTAAGCGCGGTCGTCACGGGCCCCCGGTCGGTCAACGCGCCTGGAACGATCGACCGGAAGGCCTCTTCAGGCATGCCCGTCGCGGCGAGGGTCTCGAGTGTCGTGCCGTCGTCGCAAACGCGCGCGATCCCGGCCACGTGACCGCCCAAGGCGTCCTTCGCCTCACGCACGACGACCTCCCCCATCTGTCGCGCCGTGATCGCGTGGGAGAGACCGGACGTGACCGATTGCAGTCGTTTCGCGTACTCGGTCTGCAGTTCCGCCGCCCAGCGTGCCTCGCGTGCGGCCTGAACGAGGCGCACGTGTTCGAGGGCGATCGCTGCGCGGCGGGTGAGCATTTCGAAGATGCGGAGGTCGCCTCGCGGGTGGATGACCTCGCCTTCGAGCCGCACGACGCCCAGGACCTCGCCGTTGGTGAGGAGCGGAAGCAGCGCCATTCCCTCGAAAACCTGGCGCGTTCCAGTTCTGACGACGGTCGCCACGAGCTCGTCCGGCGCGACCATGTCTCCCTTTGCGGAACGTGTCTTGCCCTCGGCATTCGTGTGAACGTCGGCCCGAGACTTCAGAACACCTTCGATCAAAAGGTAGACGTCGCAGGCATCCGCTTCGCGCACGAGGAGAGCCGCCAGGTCGGCAGCGATGCCCGCCGTTCCGCGCGATAGCGCGAACCGCCGATCGGCTTCCGCCAGTAGCGCAAGCTCATCTCCGGCAGTACGGTCAGCGTCGATGGAACCTGGGCACATAGCGATGAGAATTCACCGTCTAGTTCTGTCCGTTTTGAGATACAAGTCCGGGACTTAAGGGACGATCAGGGGACTTTGGCTCAGGTGCGAGTGAGCCGCAATGCTCGTGGAAGCCATGGAATTTCAGATCATTGAGCCGAACATCGAGATCACGGGGAGGGCGAGCGCAGCTGCGCTGGCGGGACTGCGTCTCTTCCCTGCGATTGCTGCCAAATACCTCGTGCGCTTCGGGATCGCAGCGCGTGGACCGGACGGCGACCCCGTTTTCGACAACGACGCCTGGCACTCCCAAGAAGCGTGGCTCGCGGCGTACAAAGCCATCGCGGACGAGATCGAACCCGGTGCCACTTACAACATCGGCATCATGGTCCCGAAGTTCGCGGAGCTACCGCCGTCCATCTGCGACATCTACTCGGGTCTCGCGTCGCTCGATGTCGCCTATCACATGAATCATCGGAAGAACGGCGTGCCGATGTTCGATCCCGCGTCGGGGACGATGCTGGAAGGGATCGGTCACTACGGTTACAAGCGTGAATCCGACCGTCGGATCGTGTGCGTATGCGACACCCCGCTCTCGTGCGAATTCGACCACGGGATCATCATGGGGATGGCGTCGCGCTTCGTCCCGAACTGCAAGGTGACGCACGCCGAGGGTTCCTGCCGGAGGAACGTTCCGGACCGAAGCTGCACCTACGTCGTGACGTGGTAGCCGCCGCGTTCACGGCCCATCGGTTCACGGCTTGATCCCGCACGCCAGAAACGCCGTCACCGAGAGGAAGAAACGATTCGCGGCACCCGCCGCGCGCAACGACTCGATCCACGCCGCTTCCTCTCCTTCGGAGATGAGGCCTTGCGAACGCGCCAAGGTCGCGGTTTGGCCGATGGACCAGAACGCATCCGCGAACCCGAAGTCGGTGAACATGCACGTGGCAGGTTTGAGCGTGACGTTCGCGAGTCCCTGCTCCGTGTAGAGCCCACGGAGGCGGCGGCCGATCCACCCGTTCGAACGAAATTGATCGGCGCGAAAGTCGAGGATCTTGCGCGTGACGTCGCGAAGCGGCGAGTCGACGATCATGGTGTCGGCGTCCACGTCGAAGATCGCGATGCGCGCGCCCGATTTCGCCACGCGCACCATTTCGGAGAGAGCTCGTTGCGGATCTTGGAGATGCACGAAGACGCGTTCTGCGCGGCATGCGTCGAAGGACGCGTCCGGAAACGGCAAGGTGTGTGCGTCGCCGACATGGAATGACGCCGGCAATCCCGACGAACCCCATCGCCGATGAGCCTCGTCGATCAAAGCTGCGCTGTAGTCGATACCCGCGGCTTTTCCCTCATGTCCCACCTCGCGTGCGAGCTCGGCGACACGGTCTCCTGGACCACAACCGATGTCGAGGACCGACTCTCCGGCGTGAAGGTTCAGCACCGATATGAAATCACGATGAATTCCTTTCATGAATTCGAGTGAGCCCGCCATATCGATGAAATCGAGTGAGAGATCATGTCCTTCGGTTGCATGAGCCATGGATCTTGCTCCTTCCTGTTCGCGTCGATTTCGCCACACGCACGACGAGTGAAATGGCGTCGTCTTGCGTCTTCGCGGAGAACCCACGTCGACGCCGGCCCACAAATGGCTACCTTTCATGCACGACGCTCAATGTTGCTCGGCTACCCACTTCGTGGGTGAACCGGTGTCGACACCCCTCAACCAAATCGTGACTGTAAGAAATGTTTCATTAGCTTAACGAGAGAAAGGTTGAACACTCAACCAAGTCTAGCTCCGCGACTGTGGGGCGCATCTCGAGGGGAGAAAGATGAAGAACGTCCAGGCTGCGATTGCGGCGCGGCAGCGCCAATTTGCCGAATTGCCTTTTTCGAAACGCTTGCTGGAGAAGGGGACGATCGAAGACGTCGCGGCGTTCGCGCCGGGGCTCACGTTCTTCGTTCTCGCGTTCCAAGACGTGCTCCGACTCAATGAAAGTCGGGTCGTCGACCCTGCCATTCGCGCTTTCGTACGCAAGCATCGCTTCGAAGAGCGCGGCCACGAAGTTTGGTTTCTCCACGACGTTTCGCAGCTCCACATCGAGCGCGACATTCGCTGGATCTTCAGCTCGCACCACGAAGCGACGCGCGATGCTTCGTACGCCATCGTGAGCGAAGTGCTGGCGGCGCACGACGATCGCGTTCGCCTGACGTTGCTCCTCGTCCTCGAAGCGACGAGCGAGGTCTTCGCGTCGCGCATCGGCGACTACCTCGCGCAAGCGAACTACGAGGGGCCGCTCTATTACTTCTCGCGCACCCACCACGATCGCGAAATGAGCCATGGGATCTTCGACGAGGGGGTGGAACAGGCGCTCCTCTCCGCCGACCTCCCGGAGTCCGTGTTGACCGAGGCGCTCGGGCTCGTGGAGCGCGTGTTCGACGCCATCACGGAGGTGTTCGCGGACCTCGAGGCGCGCGTCATCCGAGCGAGGATGGGGCAAGCCAGCATCCTGCCGCCTCGGCGGTGAGGCCGAACGGGGTCGCCGGGCCTCGGAGGGTGTCCCGGAGGGTCG
This sequence comes from Labilithrix sp., assembly GCA_044226145.1. Lineage (GTDB taxonomy): Bacteria > Myxococcota_A > Polyangia > Polyangiales > Polyangiaceae > Labilithrix. The sequence goes on from JBGAHN010000189.1 coordinate 4,728, forward strand.
CCGAGGCCTCCTCGGAATTCCGCCAAAAACCCGCCGAACGGGCGCATCGACCCTCGTGTTCCTGGGGCGTGGTTTGATGTACGCTCGCGTCGATGACACGCGCTCGCTTTGCTCTCGGCGTCCGCACGAGGGCGTTCGCTTTCGTCTTCGCGTCTCTTTCGACCGCGGGGATCGCGTCATTCCCCACGACGGCCCACGCGGAGACCGCCCAACTCGCCGAAGGGCGCAAGGCGGCGCGTTCGAAGGATTGGTCGGCGGCGCTGTCGGCGTTCGAAGCCGCGAACGCCGCGCAGCCGTCCGCCGAGGCGCTCGAGGGCGTCGCGAACGCGCGCTACCAACTCAAGCACGACGCCGAGGCCTACGCGGCCTACGACGAGTACGTGAAGAAGTACGGGGACAAGGCGCCGAAAGCGTCGAAGTCGCTCGCCGAAACGCGGCTCAAGGAGCTCGATGGCAAGACCGGCCAGGTCGCGATTTCGGTCACGGAGGCCGGCGCGGCGATCGCCGTCGACGACAAGCCCGTCGGTACGTCGCCGCTCGCTTCGCCGCTCCGGTTGAGCGCGGGGCCGCACCGCATCCGCGTCACGAAAGACGGCTTCGCGCCGTTCGACACGGCGCCGAGCGTGCTCGCGGGCACGACGACGAACGTGTCGGCGAAGCTCGAGGCGTCGAGTACGAAGGGACACCTCTCCGTCCGCGAGAAGAGCGGGAACCCCGTCCGCGTCGTCGTCGACGGCGTCGACATGGGCGACGCGCCGTGGTCGGGCGACGTCGAAGCCGGTACGCACGACGTCGTCGGAAAGGGCGCGTCCTTCGCGTCGGCCCCGCAGAAGGTGGCGGTCGATCGCGGCAAGAACGTGGACGTCGAGCTCGAGGCGTCGTCGACGCTCGGCACGCTCAAGATCGCGACGAGCGACGGCAAGGGCATCGTGTACCTCGACGGCAAGGTCGTCGCCGAGGGGACCTTCGAAGGCCAGGTCCCGTCCGGGACGCACGTGATCCGCGTCACGCGCGACGGTTACGATCCGTACGAAGAGTCGATCGACCTCAAGGAGAAAGAGAACAAGGCCGTCTCGGTCACGCTCTCGCTCAACGGTGCGATCCACACGGGCGAGGTCGTCGACGAAGGCCGGCGCCTCGAGGGCATGTACGGCGGCCTCGGGCTGCTCATGACGTTCTTGCCCGGCGGCTCGAAGAGCTCGATGCAGAAGCTCTGCGACGCGAGCGATCACCCCGCCGAGCTCACCTCGTGCGACGGCGGCAGCAGCCTCGGCGGCGGCCTGACGGGGTTCATCGGCTACCACTGGGATCCGGTCGGCGTGGAGCTCGCGTTCGGCGGCCAATACGACCAGACGTCGTCGAAGCTCGACTACGCGGCGTCGAGCCTCGATCCGGGCATCGGGCCGGATCCGGCGCGCACCGAGGAGTTCAGCGTGCGGCGGTTCGGCGGCTACGGCGCGGCGCGGATCCGGCTCACGCTGCAATCGCAGAAGGTCCGCTTCACGGTCGCGGGCGGCGTGGGGCTCTCGTTCCGCTGGCTCTCGCTCGATCGGTCGACCACCGGCACCGGCGCGGTCCCGGGGCGCGATCGCTACCTGCCGGACGTGCAGGCCTACGTTTCACCGGTCGTCATGCTCGAGCCGATGATCATGTACCGCGTGAGCGACACGTTCGCGATCGGCGCGGGCCTCACGTTGCTCCTCGAGAACCCGTCCGCGTTCGACGCCGTCCCGACGACGCCCAGCGATGGCTCGCGCAAGCTCGGGCCGAGCGGGCTCTCGACGCCCAGCTACCAACTGGCGTCGGACACGCAGTTCTACATCGGGCCGACCCTCGGCGTGATGTTCGGACCCTGACCGCGTCGTTCGAAGACGTCGCGGCCAGGGCATGGTCAGGGCGTGGGTGACGACGCGTCGGCGTCCGGGGCGTTCGCGGCCGCCTGCGTCGGGTGTCAGGGCGTGGGTGACGACGCGTCGGCGCCGAGGCCGCCGTCCGCGTTGCCTGCGTCCGACCCGCCGCCGGCGTCCACCGACGGAACGGAGGCGTCGAACGTCGTGCTCGGGCTGTTCTCCGGCTGCGGTCCCGCCGTGGTCGGGCCGCAACCCTTCGCGTGCGCGAAGATCGGGACGGCCGTGGCCGGTTGTTGCGTCAGCTGCGCGTAGAGCGCCGCTTTGCGGAGGACGGCGCGGTAGTCGTCGCAGGACGTCCCGCAGACGAACAGGCGCTTCGGGTTCGACGCGTCGAGGCCCCATCCCGAGCCGCCCGTGCCCTGACCGTTGCAAGATGCATCGAACGGGATCACGACGGTCGAGTACGTGACCGGGTCGGAGTAGCTGAGGCTGTCTTCGGACTTGGGCCGCGCGTCCGCGCTCTCCACGTCATAGATGCACGTCGCGAGATCGTTGATGACCCGCTGCAAGGCGTCTTGCGCCGGCGCCTTGTCCTTGCGCGCGTCGTAGAGGAAGCCCGTGCCGCCTTCGACGACCAGCTCGTTCGAGCCCGGCAAGAACTGCTCGGGCGGGAGCTGGTTGTCGCGCGCGAGGAGGAGCGCGTACGTCTCGATGTCGTGCGCGGCGCGCGCCTGCCCTGCGAGCTGCGCCGGCGTCTGCCCCGTGCAGGTGGTCGCGTCGAACCCGCGGTTGCCGAGGACGAGGACGGCCTTGCGGAAGTAGTCGTCGAACTGCGGCTGCGCGAGGAGCGCGTATGCGTCGCGGAGCGCGCCATCCATCAGCACGTCCGCGTTCAATGGGGCGAGCGTGTGCTCGTTGCCCGGGGCGTCGGGGTTGCGATCGATGAGGGCCTGACGAATCGACGTCTTCGCCTGGCTCGAGGGGGTCACGGCGACGGCCGGCGTGAACGTCCCACACCCCGCGACGTTCTTGTCGCCCGTGCCGGGGAAGTACCCGAGGCCCATCTCCGTCTTCGAGAACGCCGGATCCGCGAGCGAGATGCCGAGCGTCGCCTCCCCGACTTGCTGGAAGAACAGCTTGCTGTTCTCCGTGTCGTCGGCGAGCAGGAGGAGCGCGGCCTTCGGCGGCTTGAGCTCGTTCGGCTTGCACGCGTTCCCCTCCGCGAGCTCCGCCGCCACGCCGTTGCCGTCGACGCCCATGGCCGAGAGCTGGTCGTTCGCGCAGAGCGGCTGGAAGACCGATTTGGCCTGGCAGAGCCCCGTCGCGCGGAGCGCCGTGATGCGGTGGGTCGTCGGGTTGCCGTCCGGATCGTAGCCCTTGAGCATGTCGCAGAGGCCGGGCGCGAGGCGGAACTGTTGGGGCTTGTTCGGATCGGGGATCGTGAAGCCTTCGAGTTCGTCTTTGTCGAGGATTTCACTCGTGAATCCGCCGTCGTAGGCGATCTGGACGTTCACGCCTTCGCCGGCGGTCGTGATCGGGTTCGGAGGCGCTCCTTCGATGGGGGGCGGCGCGCTCGGCGTGTTCGGCAGCGCGTACGTGCAGTCGGCGGCGTTGACGACGACGGGCGGCACCGCGGCGGCGAAGCACTCGCTCGCGCGGAAGCACGCGCCGCCGGTCCCGTCGATGAGGTCTTCGGAGAACACGGGCAACGTCGACGGATCGGTGGCGGCGTCGACGCAGCGACCGGCCTTGCAGGACTTGTCCTGGCCGCTCGTCTCGCAGTCCTTGTCGAAGCACGAGTACTTGAGCGCCATCGGAAGGAAGAGGATCTTGTCCTTCACGTACGGCTGGCGGCTCCGGCGCAAAATGCGGGCGTTTTCACCGGCTTTGATGGCCTTGAGGCAGTCGAACTCGTTGGCGCGCGCGTCGTCGCCGACGTCTTCCGTGAAGCCGACGACCGTGAGCGTGACGGGCTCGCCGAGGTGGGAGTCGCTCTCGGGGAGCGAGCCGAGGCTCCGGGGGAGCTGCACGCGGCCGTCGTAGACGCGGTAGGCGCGGCAGAAGACGTTGGCTCCACCGATGCTCACGTCGACGCGGATGGTCTTCAGGTCGCGCGGCACCTGCACCTGCGTGGAGACGCCCGTGACGTACTCGGTCTGCTTCTTGGCTTCGCAGCCGGACCAAACGACTCCGAGCGTGAGTGCGGTTCCGACGACGGCGGCGTTGCGAATGCGAAAAAGCATGGGAAAACCTCGCGGCAAAAGGTCCTCGGCGAAGATCAGAAGCGCACCGACGGCGTGCCGACGGTGTAGGGCGGGAGCGACCCGTTGACCGGCTCTTGGTCCTTCGGTCGCGTGAGGAAGTAGACGGCCGCCGTGCTCGCCCCGATGACGAGCACGGTCCCGATGAGCCAAGGAACGAAGCTCGTGTTGCGGTCTTCGTTGAGCGACGCGGTGACGGCGCGCTCGCCGCCCTTCGGGACCTCGACGTCGTACGTCCACGGGTAGTATTTCGGCTTTTTGACGGTGATTTGGTGCCGGCCGACGCTGACGGGACCTTCCCACTTCGTCGCGCCGACGACGGCGCCGTCGATCTCGATCGTGGCCCCGTCCGGCTGCGTCTGGACGATGAGCTTGCCCTTCTGCTGCTCGGGCGAGAGCTGCAAGACGAGGTTCAGCGCCTCGCCTTCGCGGACGATGGCCGATTGCTTCGCCGTCACGAAGTCGGCGGCCTCGGCGGAGAACTCGTGGGGATCGGGCCGCACGTCGACGACGCCGTTGTAGGGCATCGTCGGCGTCGCGCTGCCGACCTCGCGCCCGTCGATCTTCACGACGGCGCTCTTCGGGCCCGCGACTTGGATCGTCACGCGCGCCGTCTTGATGTTCGACTCGAGCTTGAGCGACACGCGCGGGGCGCGCTCCTTGCCGTCGACGTACGCCTGCGCGTCGACCGAGCCCGCCTTCGTCGCGCGCACGCGGTGGCTCCCGATGGCGACCGTCACGGGGCTCTTGAGCGGGGAGACGCCGACCTCGATGTCGTCGACGAAGACCCGCGCGCCGGGCTCGGAGACGTCGATCGCGATCGTCATCACGTACTTCTCGAGGCCCACGATGGCCGTGTTGATTTCGGCTTCCTCGTCGGGCGAGAGCTGGCCTTTGCCTTCGTCGAGCTCGCGCCTGAAGGTGTCGATGGCCTGCGGGTAGTGCCCGAGGTTCTTCTCCGACACGGCGACGTTGAACAAAACGCGCGGGTTCTTCGACAGCTCGTAGGCCTGCAAGAACGCGGCGCGCGCGCCGTCCCACTGGTTTCGCTGGGCGAGGGCGAGCGCCGTGTCCCACTGCTTCTTCGCGTCGGCCGAGAGCAGATCGCGGACGGACTTCGGGCGCGTGGGGGCCGCGATCGCCGTCGACGGATGGGCGACGACGGTGGGCATCGCGATCGACAGCGAAAGGATCAGCGCGATGCCGCGGCCGGCGCGTGAGCCGCGGGGGGCTTCGCGGAGGACGTCGAGCATGGTCGTTTTCGTGGAGGGCGCGGGCTGCATGACGAAGGACAGATATCCGATTTTCGTGGAAGACGACGTCGAGAGAAGCGATGACCGATTCCGCCCGAAGGCGGTCAATGCTGAATGCCGAGATCGAGGGCGTCGCCGCCCGGTGTCCCCGGTGTTTTGCGCGTGCCGGCGGGTTTGACGGCCGGCTTCGAGGCGCTCGACGTCGCGCCGGCGTCGGCTTGCGCGCCGGCGTCGGGCGCGGCGTTCGTGGCGGTCGGGGATGACGGCTCGGTCGCGGGACCCAGCGTGGATCCCGTCGCGGGTCCGGTCGACGGGCCGCTCGCGGGATCGCCGACGTTCGCGCGGATCGTGGCGGGCGTGGCGGGCGTGTTCGGCGTCGTCGCCAGAGCGGTCGCCGCCGGGCCCGTCGCCGGTGAAGGCGGGGTTTCGTCCGCGCCGGTGTTCTTTTTCGCCACGACGACGGCTCCCGCCACG
>JBGAHN010000190.1:0-10514 GCA_044226145.1 Labilithrix sp.
GCGCCGCCACGAGCTCCGGCGCGCCGAGGAGCTCCGACGACAGCGTCGTCTTCGCGTTCGCGAGCGTCGGCCGCGGGCTCGTCAGGATCCGCGTGACGATGAGGAGCGGGTTTTCGCCGTCGGTGAACGGGAATGCCGGCCTGCCCGCGAGCATCTCGAAGAGCACGGCCGCGAGCGAGAACAGGTCCGTTTTCGGCGAGACGCGCTTGTTTCCGCGCTCGTATTGCTCGGGCGGCGCGTAGCCGAGCGATGCGCCCGCGAGCGCCGTCGTCTTCTGGAGCGCGTTCATGTCGACGAGCTTCACGAGCCCGAAATCGGTGATCTTCGCGATCTCGGTGCCGGCCTCCATCGCGAGGAGGATGTTCGACGGCTTGAGATCGCGGTGGACGATCTTCTGCGCGTGCACGACGTCGAGCGCCTGGCAGACCTGGCGGAGGAGGCGCCGGGCGCGTTCGACCGACAAACCGCGCCCGCGGTGCTCGGCGAGGACGCTCTCGAGCGTCGTGCCGTCGACGAACTCGAGGACCGTGAACGGCAGCACGAGGGACTCGGCGCCGCGCGGTCCGGCGACGCGCGCGACGGCGTGGTCGAAGAAGCGGACGATGTACGGGTTCGGATGCTTCTGCGTCGACAAAAGGCGCAGCACTTCGGCCTCGCGCTCGAAGCGCCCGAGCATCTCCGTCTGGACGACGTCCGGCCGCAGCACCTTGACGATGACGACGTGCCCCGCCGGATCATCCCAATTGGCACGGAACACCCACCCTTGACCGCCCTCGCCGATGCACTCGCGCAGGTGGAAGCGGACGGACCCCGAGCCCTCGAGCACCTGCCCCACGAGCGAATCGCGGAGGGGCGAATGCTGCAAAAAGCGAGGATCGCGCGCGGGTAGGCCGGGTTTCATGGGGATAGGCCCCTCTTTTCTGGAGGGAGTCTCCTCCTCAGAGTAGGGGAAGGCGCCCTCGTTCAAAAGCCCCGGGGTGCGGCCGCCCGCCCGCCTTTGAAAAAAACGTCGGACCTGCTTTACACCCGGGGCTCCGCCGCGCGTCGAACTCACGAGACGACCTACTTCGGAGGGCTTTACCGTGAAACATTCGATCTTCGGCCTGTGTTCGGTGACCGCGTTGGCGTCACTCCTTGCCTGCGGCGGCATCTCGGATCCGTCGCGCAGCGGCGAAAACGTCGCCGTCGTCCAGGGCGCTTTGACGTCGTCCGATTCGGTGAGCGTGCCCGCGAACGCGCACGTGGCCATCGTTTGGTACGACGCGTCCGGCGGCAAGCTCGCCATCGGCGCCGACGCGCCCGTCGTGGACGGCAAGTTCTCGTTCAAGCTGACGGCGCCCGCCGACGCGTACTTCGTGGCGGTCGATGGGGAGGGTTCGAGCGACGACGCCGTGCCTCCGTCGGACTCGGATACAGTCCCGGCGCCGGCCTCGGACGACGATAGCCCGGAAAGCGCGGGTTCCGCGACGCCGGAGTCGATTCGACCGCTCGCCGACAACGTCGGGGGTTCGATCACGGACGGACTTCGCGCGGCGATCGGCGGCTTCGTCGTCTACGCGGACGACAACGGCAACGGCAAGCTCGATCTCGACGACGACAAGGGGACCTTCCAGTCCTCGCCCGACAAGATCGTCGGCGGAAGCACCGACCTCGCGCTCGTCTACCTCAAGGGCGGCGGCACGGTGGACTACGAGAAGCTCCGCGACAAGACCGGCGTGAAGCCCGCGGCGGGATTCAACCTGCACGTGGACAGCAACGACGGGCTCTGGCTCTCGGCGAACGACGTCAGCCTCAAGATCGGCCCGAAGCGGCTTCCGTCCAGCGTTTGCAGCAACGTCGGCGACGTCCTCGAAGATGGGCCGACGCCGGCGACCCCGACCAACCCCACGGGCAACTCGTCGTCGGGCGCGAACGGCTCGAACGAGCCTGCCATCGACCCGAACATCATTTGCGCGCCGGACGGGCGGTCGTACGTGATTCAGTACGGCAACTGCGACCAGCCCACCACGCCGACGCCCGAAGGGCTCTGCACGTACTCCACGGTCTCCGACACGTGCTCGAACGGCGCTGCTCCTGGCGGCTCGCTCGAGCCCGGCGAAGCCCCTCCTCCGGGCTGGCCGTGCCCCATCAGTGGCGGCGACGAGGACGCGGGCCCGCCGAACACGGATCCGTCGCAGCCGGACTCTGGTAGCGATGCTCCGCCCCCGCCCCCGGACGCCGGCTGACGACGACCTGCTCGCGAGCGTCGCACGTGTGACGCTCGCGAGCCTCCGCCAAAGCATAAAAGGTGCTCGCTCGAGGACTCTCCGCCGACGAAGTGGGCGACGCATACAGGCGCTACGGCGCGCTGCTCTTGCGTCGCTGCCGGCTTCTTTTGCGCGACGTGGCGCTCGCCGAAGACGCGATGCAAGAACTCCTGACGACGCTTTTGAGGAGAGGAGAAGGGATGCGGTCCGCGGAATCGCCTTATCGATGGCTCTGCCGCGCCGCGGATCGCACATGCATCGATCTCATGCGACGCAGGAAGCACGTGACGCAGGCGCTCGACATCGACGGCCTCGACGCCGTCGGCCCCGCGCCGGGCGTCGATCCCGAGGCGCGGTACGCCGTGGTGCAATCGCTCGCGAAGCTCGACGACGCGCTGCAGTCCCTCGCGATCCTGTTGTTCGTCGACGGGATGAGCCAGTCGGAGGCCGCCGAGGAGCTCGGGGTGTCGCGCGTCACCATCAACAAGCGCGCGCAGCAGATTCGAGCCGAGCTCCGCATCGAGGCGGGGGCGGACGTCACCGGAGAGAACCCATGAATCACCCGAGCAGTCTCGCGCTCGAAGCGTTCGCGTGCGGCGAGCCGTCCGACGTCGTCGCGGCTCACCTCGAGACGTGCGATGCGTGCCGGGCGTTCGTCGGTCGCCTCCGGGAATGGTCCGACGACGATCAGAACGTGGAGACGGTCCGCGCGATGCTCGAGAAGAGCGCCGCCACTCCGACGCCGACGGGAAATTCGACGCCGCCGGTGGATTCGACGCCGCCGGGGGAAGAATCGTCGTCCGGGGAAGGCTCGACGCCGCTCGTCTTGCGCCGGTTCTGGATCGGCGCGAGCACCGCGATGCTTCCGCTCGTCGCGGCCGCCGCGTTCGCCGTGTTCTTCCGCGACTCCAAGGTGCGGACCATCGAGGGCCCGAGCCCTCACGACGCACCGTCCCAGACCTTCGCGGCCGCGAATACGACGGAAACCGACGATCTGCCGCCCGAGACGCGCTTCAAGGGCGACGTGCAGCTCGCGGTCGTCCGCGATCGCGCCGGCCACCAAGCGCGCTTCGCGTCGACCACGCGCGTTCGCAGCGGCGATCGGCTCCGGATCGAAGTTGCGCTCGACCGCGAGCAGGTCATAGTGGGCGGCGTGTTCGGGGACGACGGGAGCTACCTCGAGTTGATGCCCGCCGGCGTTCGGGAGGCGGGGACGCATTTTTCGGAGCACTCCGTCCGCATCGACGCGCAGCCGACCCGCGGGATCATCGCCGTGGGCTCGCCGGAAGCGATGGCGCGTGCGCGCGCGATGAAAGACTTCGGGGGCGTGTCGACGCTCCGTCTCGACGTCGAGGGATCGCCGTGAGGTCCGTGCGATCGAACGCGCTCCTCGGGGCGCCGCCCGGCGCATCGGAGAGGGCAGGGCGATGGATCGGGTGGATGCGCGCGGCCGTGTTCGGCCTCGTCGCGTTTTGTGCGAAGCCCGCGTTCGCCGAGCCCGTGCGTTTGCTCGTCGCCGTCGGCAGCAAGGTCGGCTTCGAGGCCGAAATGCCGCTCAAATTCGCCGAAACCGACGCGCGGCGGGTCCGGGACGTCGTCGTCGCGCAAGGCGGCGTGAAGCCGAAAGACGCCGTCGTCTTGTCGGAGCCCACGCGTGGGCAGCTCATGTCCGCCATCGAGCGCGCGCGCGACGAAGCCAAGAACCACAAGAGCGAAGAGGTCACGCTCTTCTTCTATTTCAGCGGCCACGGCGACCGCGAAGCGATCCACCTCGGGACCGATCGCGTGCTCCTCTCGGATCTGACCGCGAAGCTCGCGGAGGTTCCCGCGGGGCTCCGTCTCGTCGTCACCGACGCGTGCCGCTCCACCCGCGAGAAGGGCTTCGCGCTCGACGAGCCGTTCGCCATCTCGGCCACGGCGTCGCAGGCGAAAGGCCAGGTTTGGCTCCACGCCGCGAGCGACGGCGAGGCGGCGCAGGAGTCCGACGATCTGCAAGGCGCGATCTTCACGAACGCGTGGCTCAACGGCCTGCGCGGCGCCGCGGACGTCAACGGCGACGCCCGCGTGACGCTCGAAGAGAGCTTCGCGTTCGCGCACACGCAGACGCTCCTCCGATCGGCCAAGAGCAGCGGCGTCGTCCAAAAGCCGGAGGCCGTCATGGACCTCCGCGAGAGCGCCCCCTTCGTCCTCACCGAGACGTCGCAGCGCATGGCGAAGCTCTCGCTCCCCGCCGGCAAGGACAACTTCTTCCTCGTCTACTCGTCCGGCGCGAAGAGCGTGGTCTCCGAGCTCTGGAGCCTGCCCGAGCGGCGCATGCTGCTGAACCTCCCCGCCGGCAAATACGTCGTCCACCGCCGCATCGGCGCGCGGGTGGGCACCGCGACCATCGCGCTCGCGGACGGCGAGTCGCGCGATCTCCAGGAGCGCGAGTTCGTCGCCGGAACCTCGTCGGCGGTCGCGGCGAAAGGCGCGGCCTCTCCCGATCGCGTCACCTCCACGACGCCGCGCCCTTCGAACCACGAGGTTTGGGCCGGCTACGACTTCGGCTGGAGCGCGCGCACGAACACGGCCCAGGGCGCGCACGCGACGTACGCACGAACCTGGAATCACGCGGCGATCGGCGTCGGCGGCGGCCTCGAGTGGGGCGCCCGCTCGCTCACCGACGTCGACGAGAAGCTCACGACGGGCTACCTCCGCGCGAGCGTCGAAGCGCGTCTCCCCATCGGGGCCGTCCTGCTCCGCGGGGGCGGCGGCGGCCGCGGGGGCGTCGTCTTCCAGACGATCACGCCGAAGCCGGACGGACGCACACTCGACGGCGAACGCTCGAAGCAAGGCTTCGCCTTCGGCCCCGAGGTGTTCCTCGCCGCGCGTTTCGCGCTCGATCCGCGCTCGACGTTCTTCTTGGACGTCGGTGGATCGTCGAGCGTTCTCTTTCTGCGCGAAGAACGCACGCTCCGAGGCGTCGTCGCCGCCGGGGGCAACGCGAACCTCGGCGCGCGCTTTTGAGCGGCCCAACGCAAACGAGGCACCCCGCTTCGTGCGAGGTGCCTCGTGAGCTCGCGCTTCGTGGCGAGGCGCGGGAAGTGCGAGCGGCTCTCAGCCCTGGAGCAGCTTGACGAGCGTTTCCTTGTTCGTCACGCCGACGTGCTGCGTCGCCTTCTCGCCGTTCTTGAAGACGATGACGGTCGGCACGCCGCGCACGCCGTAGCGCTTGGTGGTCTCGGGCGCTTCGTCGATGTCGAGCTTGGCGACCTTGTACTTGCCCTCGAACTCGTCCGCGAGGTTCTCGACGATGGGCGCGAGGACTTTGCACGGGCCGCACCAGGTCGCGGTGAAGTCGACCAGCACGGGCACGGACGACTTGAGGACCTCGGCGTCGAAGTTGGCGTCGGAAAGGTGAATGATGTTCTTACCGGCCATGGCGGCCTCCTCTCGGCGGATCGGTGGGTGGCGTTTGCCGTCGTACGGGTCGGATGGCGGACGGCACGTGTCCGTTGCGCCGCTCCCTCGAAAGCGAAGGCGGAGCCTAAAACAAGGCCGACCGCGGATCCATAGCCCCGGTCGCGACGCAGCGTACCGGCCATGAATGGTGATGCGATCGCGTTCTGGCAAGGGCTCGGTGGGGCGCGTCTCCGCGGCCGGGCAGCGCGCTCACGACGTGGTGCAACCTTTAGCGATGCCCGCCATCGGGGGCTTCCGCGCCGCCGTCGTGCGTGTGCAGCGTCTCGCCCGGCGGAGGCGGGGCAGGGATCCGTTCCGGCGACCGCTCGTCGCGCCGCTCGCGCGCGCCGCGGAGCTTCAAGGCGCGATCGACCGCGCCGGCGAGGGCGGCCGAGTTCATGCCCACGGAGGCATGCAGCCGCGTGCCCTCCACCTTCGTCTCGAGCGCGTCGAAGAGCGGACCGAACCCGAGCATCCGAAGGGCCAGATCTTTCGAAGCGTCGAGCCGTTTGCGTTGGATGAGCTTGTCGACCTCTTCGCACGCCTCCGGTCGGTCGCAGATCAGCTCGAGCCGCACGTCGACGTTCTTCATCGCGTCGCCCGTGCGGACGGCGATGCCGGCGGCCGACACGCCGAGCACCGCATCCATGATCGCGACGGACGGATCGGTGCTCGCCTCGCCGGCCATCTCCTTCTTCAAGCGTTCGCGGAGCGTTCGCGGCAAGAGCGCCGTCACGACGATCGTGGGCGCGTGCCAGCCTTCCGGGCTCGTCAGCGCCGTCCGCAAGGCCTGGTGCTCGGGCGCGTCGACGATGCTCGGGGCGTCCTTCCGTGCGACGTCGAGCATCGTCGCGAACCAGCTCCCCTTGCCGACGACGAGGAGCCCTTCCGAGCCGTAGCCGATGCTCCTGTGATGGTCGTCCTCGATCACGGTGAACCGGCCGACGTGGCGCGTCGCCGAGCTCGCGCCGCGTCGCTTCGCGAGCGCCGTCGTGCACGTCTCGAGCTCTTGCCGCGTCACCTGGACGCGCGCCGCGAGGCCGAAATCGCCCCGTTCGCCTTCCTCGGGCGCGGCGACGGCGAGGCGCTGGACGCGGGAGAGCGGATCGAACCCGCACGCCTCTTCGAGCGGTCCCAGGCCGAGCGCCTTCGACGTGCCGACGCCCTTGCCGCGGCCGAGCAGGGCCTCGGAGATGGGCGAGCGCCGGAGCTCGGCGAGGTCCACGGTGGCGACGAGGAACGAGTCGCGGGGAACGACGTCGATGGGGTCGAGATCGGCGCCCTTCCGGAAAAAGCGGAACGCAGCGAAGCCCGCGATGGCGGCGACGGCGGCGGTCCCGGCGGCGACGAGGCGCCAAGTCCGCTTCCGCGGCGCGGCGCTCACCTGCACCTGGACGATCTCTTCCTCTTCATTCTTCGCCACGAATGGGACCCTCCGTCCGCAACGGCGTCGTGAGCTCGGGCAGCTCCGGCTCGAGCCTCCACCCGCTGGCCTCGCGAACGCTCTGCACTTCGGCGTGCTCGTCGGGGCCCTCGCCCCGGACGTCGACCACGGCGTGATCTCCCTGGACGCGCGACGCCATCGATTTCGGCCGGAAATTCAACGCGAAGCGCCCTGCCGCGAGCATTTCGTACGGCTCGTACCGACGACCTTGCCCGCGGCTCGCCCGCTCCGCGCGCTCTTTGAGGTTCGCGCGCGCACGCGGTCCGAGCAGGCGAAAAGCCTCGCGCATGGCCTCGGGATCTTCGGTCCCGCTCTCCATCCTGTCGATCCACGCGCGGAGCGCGCCCTCGGGCGTCGCGTCGGCCGGCGCGCGCGAGCACGCCGTGAGCAGGAAGGCTCCGACCAGCCAAACGCCACGCGTGCGCGCCCGCCGCGCGGTTCGGATCCCGCCGGGGACGCCGGGACGTCGGGGAAGTTTTTGACGAGGAACGTCTTCGCAAGGCATCGCGATCGACCGCCGGCGGCCCTTATAGCGCACCCCCGCCGCGCTTCGTACTTCGGGACCGCCGCGAACTTGGCCTTGGAGCCGTCGGATTTTTTACGATCCCGATCGTGACGCGCCGAACGCCTTCTCCCCGTGCTTCTCGCTCCGACTCGCCGCGCGACGTTCGGCTCTTCTGGTCCGGCAAAGAGCGCGTTTTCATTGCGGATTCTTCGGGCGCGCCGCCCCCTCGCGTGCACGTCGCCGAGGGCGGACGCGGGCGCCTCTTGCACGGCGACAACGTCGCGGCGATGCGCGCCCTCCTCCCGGAGCTCGCCGGCAAGGTGACCCTCGCGTACCTCGATCCGCCCTTTTTGACGAACCGCGGGTTCGAGGCGATCGTCCCGTCCGACGTCCCCGCGAAGTCGCGCAAAGGTCCGCTCAAGGCGCGCCCGACGAAGTTCGCGTTCGACGACCGCTGGTCGAGCCGCGGCGAATACCTCGAGGCCCTCGGGCAGCGCCTCGTGCTCGTCCGCGAGCTGCTCGCGCCCCACGGCTCGGTCGTCGTGCACGTCGATCCGAAGACCAGCCACTACGTCAAAGTGCTCGGCGACGAGATCTTCGGCGACGACGCGTTCGCGAGCGAGATCGTCTGGCGCTACCGCCGCTGGCCGACGAAGACGCCGAACTTCCAGCGCGTCCACGACGTCCTCCTCCGGTTCCGCAAAGATCCCGCCGAAAAGCCGCGCTTCAACGTCCCTTACGAGCCGCTCGCGCCGTCGACGCTCGCGACGTGGGGCACGAACAAGCAGCGCGCCGTCATCGAAGCCGACGGCCGCCGCAGCCGCTCGCGGACGACGGAGGAGGCCTCGAACGGCGTCCCGATGGGCGACGTGTGGGACATCGGCGTGATCGCGCCCGTCTCGCGCGAACGCACGGGGTACCCGTCGCAGAAACCCGAGACGCTCCTCGAGCGCATCGTCTCGGCGCTCAGCGATCCGGGGGAAATCGTGCTCGATCCGTACATGGGCAGCGGCACGACGGTCGCGGTCGCCGCGCGCCTCGGCCGTCGCTTCGTCGGCATCGACGCGAGCGACGTCGCCCTCGACACCACGGTTTCGCGGCTCGCCGCGCAAGGTCTGGCGTGGCTCGAACCGGCCGCGCGCGTCGCGCGGTCGGCGTGAGGCTCGACGTGGCGCCGCCGGTCCTTGCCCTCCACGAAGCCCCGAGCGTACCCTCCGCGGAAGCTTCACGATCATGATCCTGAACCAAAAGCTCCTCGTCTCGCTCGCCCTCGCGGTTGGCGTCGTCGCCGTCGCCTACCTCGCCGCGCCCGACAAGCCGCACGTGATCGCCGCCGCGGGAGCGCTCGCGGGGATCCTCGCCGTGCTCTTCGCCGCGAGCTCGGGCGGTGAGCAGGACGTCGGCCCGATCCTCGAGGCCACGCGTCGCGCCCGCCGCGGCGATCGCAGCGTCGCGCCGTCCGGCTCCCGCCCCGAGGTCCTCCGCATCTACGACGAGCTCGCCGAGCTGGCCGAAGATCAGGACAAGCGAGAGCGCGCGCGCAAGACCGCGCAGGACGAGATCGACGCCGTCGTGAAGAAGCTCCAGGACGGCATCGCGGCGCAGATGGGCGCGGCCAACGAGACCTCCGCGTTCATCAAGGAAATCGCGGATGCGATGCGCGATTTCTCGAAGAACGTCGACCTGCTCACGCAGAGCGCCGAGGAGTCGAGCTCGTCGATCCTCGAGATGACGGCGACGAGCTCCGAGGTCGCCGACAACCTCGGCGAGCTCGCCAACAGCGTGCGCGAGAGCGTCAGCTCCATCGAAGAGATGACCTACTCCATCCGCGAGGTCGCGAAGAACGTCGACGCCCTCTCGCTCACGGCGGAGGAGACGAGCTCGTCGATGAACCAGATGGACGTCTCCATCGACCAGGTGCAGTCGAACGCCAACGAGACGGCGCGCCTCTCCGAGGAGGTCGCGCTCGACGCCGAGAAGGGCGCCGAGGCCATCCTCAAGACGATCGGCGAGATCTACCGCATCAAGGAGAGCTCCCAGGATGCGGTGACGGCCATCAGCACGCTCGGCTCGCGCATCGACGCCATCGGGCAGATCGTCAACGTCATCGACGACGTCGCCGAGCAGACGAACCTCCTCGCGCTCAACGCTGCCATCATCGCCGCGCAGGCGGGCGAGCAGGGCAAGGGCTTCGCCGTCGTCGCCGACGAGATCAAGGACCTCGCCGAGCGCGCCGGCGCGAGCACGCGCGAGATCACGGATCTCATCAAGACCGTCCAGAACGAGAGCAAGAACGCGATCACGTCGGTCGAGCGCGGCGCGCACAACGTCGAGCGCGGCGTCGAGGTCTCGAACGAAGCCGAGCGCGCGCTCAAGAAGATCCTCGAGAGCAGCCAGAAGTCGACGAACATGGTCCGCGCCATCGCGCGGGCGACCGTCGAGCAGGCGAAGGGCTCGAAGCAGGTGACCGACGCCATCGGGCGCATCGCCGAGACCGTCCAGCAGATCGCGGCGGCGACCGCGCAGCAGGCGCGCGGCTCGGAGCTCATCATGAAGACGGCCGAGAAGATGAAGCTCATCACCCAGCACGTCGAGCGCAGCGCGATGGAGCAGGCGAAGGGCGGGCGTCAGATCACGACCGCCATCGAGAACATCTCGGGCATGGTCACACAGCTCAACACCTCGCATCGGTCGCAGGCCGGCGGGACGCGCCAGCTCCTGGCCGCCGCCACGCGCGTCGAGGAGCAGGCGCGCGCGCAGGAGACGGCCCTCCGGCAGCTCACGTCGGTCGTCGCTTCGCTCCGACGCTGACGTCCTCGCCGCGTGGATGGTGCCCCTGTTCCAGCGCCTGGGCGCCGGCGTCCGAGCGCCTCGCTTC
>JBGAHN010000191.1:0-10465 GCA_044226145.1 Labilithrix sp.
CCCGATCTCGACGTGATCACCGAGAGCGGTCCGCGGCGGGTGTTCACGCTGCTGCACGGCGCGAGGCCCGTGTTGCTCAATCTCGGAGAGCCCGCCGCGCTCGAGGTCGGCCCGTGGGCGGATCGCGTCGAGCGGGTCGACGCTCGGTACGAAGGCGCGTGGGAGCTCCCCGTGATCGGCGTGGTCGCGGCGCCGACGGCCGTGTTGATTCGGCCGGACGGACACGTCGCGTGGGTCGGAGAAGGTTCGGACCGCGGACTGCGCGACGCTCTCACCACGTGGTTTGGACCGCCCTGAACACCACGGGAGCGCCGACACGCGTGCCCACGAAAGCATCGTTTACGTAAATCCTTGCGCCCTTTCCATGCCCAGGAGGGCACTCCTACGATGAGGGCATGATGCTTCGAGATTGGACCTTGGCCACCGCGATGAGCTGCGCTCTCGTCGCGGCCTGCACGTCGGGCACCACCAACACGTCGAACGGCGGTACGCAGAGCCCCACGGGTTCGCCCGACGGCGGCTCGAACGGCTCCGGCGATTCGGACGCCACGGGAGGAGGAGGCGGTGGCGGCCCCGAGCTCCCCGCGGGAACTCTCCTCTACGTTCGCGCCGTGACGTCGGACCAGGACGTCCTCGTCGCGCGCGATCTGGAGAGCGGCGACGAGCGCATCGTCACCGATCTCACGGGGGACGGCAGCTCCGGATGGAACCTCCACAGCTATTCGCTCTCGCCCGACCGTCGCCGGATCGCGATCGCGTCGCTCTATGGCCCCACGAGCGAAGACACGGCGACCGGCATCGCGACGCGCGCGATCTGGACGCTCGCGACCGACGGCACCGACTTCCGCCGCCTCACGCCGACGTTCCCCAACACGGGCGGCGGACGGCAGGGATTCCAGATCGACGTCGGCGGTCCGATGTGGACCTCGGACGGAGCCAACGTCGTCTTCGACGTCGGCAACTATTGGTGGGAAGGGACGAAGCTCGCGGGCGGAACGTTCCCGTGGGTCGTCGCCGCCACCGGCACCGAAGTCCCGTCGGAAGTGCCCACGGCGGCGTCTTGCTCCGTCCTCCATCCGTCGCGCAACCCGGCGACGGGCGAGATGCTCTTCATTCACAGCGTGTGCATCCCAGGCTCCGGCGAGGAAGGCCTCTACCTCTACCCCGCGGAAGGGAGCAAGGATCCCCAGAAGCTCCTCGCGTCGTCGCACACCTCGGGCGGCGTCGACGTCTTCCTCGC
The DNA here is from genome assembly GCA_044226145.1 of Labilithrix sp. GTDB lineage: Bacteria > Myxococcota_A > Polyangia > Polyangiales > Polyangiaceae > Labilithrix. The sequence goes on from JBGAHN010000191.1 coordinate 1,241, forward strand.
GGCCCCCGCATGGATCTCGGACGGGAGCGGCTTCCTCTTCATCGGCTCGACCGAGGCGACGGACTGGTCGCCCGGCATCCTCCTCTACGACATGGCGAAGGGCACGGCGACGCCGCTCGTCGCCCCGCCCGCGCACGCGAGTGTGTGGGACGTCACGATCTCGCCCGACGGATCGAAGATCGTCTACACCCTCCGCCAGGACGAGGGCTCGTCGCAAGACCTCCACCTCATCGACATCTCGACGTCGAAGCCCACCGACGTGGCGCTCACGAGCGACGGCAAGAGCCGCCTCCCGTCGTTCTGACGAGGATCGCGGGGGGATCGCCCTCGGGAGCACGGTCGAAGACCTCGACGCGGAGGGACGAATGGGTCACCATCGCGCCCTCCTCGCCGCCCTTCGCGGGCAGAGGTCGGAGGTCGCCGATGAAACCGAACCCCAAGGTGGACGCATTCCTGAAGCGGCAGGACAAGTGGCGCGCGGCGTTCGAAGAGCTCCGCGCGATCTTCCTCGAGAGCGGTCTGACCGAAGAGCTGAAGTGGGGTCAGCCTTGCTACGCGCTCGACGGCAAGAACGTCGCGCTCATCCACGGCTTCAAAGACTATTGCGCCATCCTGTTCCACAAGGGCGCGCTGCTGAAGGATCCCAAGGGCGTGCTCGTCCAACAGACGAAGAACGTCCAGTCGGCCCGGCAAATCCGGTTCACGAGCGCCCAAGAGATCACCAAGCTCGAAAAGACGATAAAGGCCTACGTGCGCGAGGCGATCCGGATCGAGCGCGCCGGCTTGAAGGTGCCGCTCAAGAAGACCGAGGATTTCGAGCTCCCCGAAGAATTCGAATCGAAGCTCGCCAAGAATGCCAAGTTGAAAACCGCCTTCGCGAAGCTGACGCCGGGTCGTCAACGCGCGTACATCTTCCACTTTTCGCAGCCGAAGCTGTCGAAGACGCGCACCGCTCGGGTGGAGAAGAACGTCCCGAGGATCCTCGCCGGACTCGGATTGGACGATTGAGATGGCCGAACGCCCGGCCCGACGCGCGAGCTACCACCACGGCGATCTCGAACGCGCCGTGCTCGACACGACCGTGGCGCTCCTCGCCGAGGGCGGCGCCGACAAGCTCTCGCTCCGAGAGGCCGCGCGTCGCGTGGGCGTCAGTCACCGCGCGGTCTACCGCCATTTCGAAGACAAGCGCGCGCTCCTCGCCGCGGTCGCCGCCGAAGGCTATCGCACGCTGACGTCCGACATGCGCGCAGCCTTGACCACCGTGAAGAGCCGCGATCCGGTCGACCGGCTCGTCGCGCTGTCCGAGGCCTACGTCCGCTTCGCCCGGCGCGAGCGCGCCCGCTACGAGGTCATGTTCGGCCCCCGACTGAACGAAGACGAGCGCTTCCCCGACCTCGAAGCGGCCGTCCGCCTCGCCATCGAGGCGCTCGCGGACGAGCTCGAGGCCGCGGCGCCCAACGCCGAGCGGAAGCGCAAGCGTGACGCCGGGATCGCGCTCTGGTCCGCCGTGCATGGGCTCGCGTCCCTGATCATCGTCCGCCGCGTCGCCCTCAAAGACGCGCACGTCTCGCGCTACGTCGACGTCATCATGCGCCCCTTGAGCGTCGGCCTGCTGCAGTCGCTTTGCGCGTGAGCGGGCCCCACCTTGACCCGCGCCCGTCTCGCGCTAATGTATCCACTGGTGACATCACACGGCCACCCGGCGTCCACCCAGGAGGCGACCATGATCCAGCGCGAAGACCCGCCGACCTCGTACCGTGACGAGCACTTCGACCGCGAAATCGCCGACATCGCGGCCGCCATGTTTCGCGACGTCGACGAGCGAGCCCCCTCGCCCTCGCGGTCCTTCTCGATCGTCGCGGAAGACGGCACCGCTCTCGCCGCCGATCTGTTCCTCCCCGAGGGCCCGGCGCGCGCGCGCCTCCTCTTCGCGTCCGCGATGGGCGTCCCGAAGCGATTCTACGCGCGCTTCCTCGACGATCTCGCCGCGCACGGCGTCGCGTCCCTGGTCGTCGACTACCGAGGCATCGCGGCTTCGCGCGGCGGCCCCATCCAGAACGTGCGCGCGCGCCTCTCCGATTGGGGCGAGCGCGATCTCGCGGCCGCCACCCGGACGCTCGCGACCCTCGATCTCCCCACCACCTCTCCCCGCGTCCCGATGCTCTTCATGGGCCACAGCGTCGGCGGACAGCTCTTCGGCCTCATGCGCGACCTGCCGTTCGAGGCAGCCTATTTCGTCGGCAGCCAAGCCGGCTACTGGAGACATTGGGACGGTCTGCCGCGCCTCGGCATGCTGGCGCTCTGGTTCGGCGCCATCCCGCTCTTCACGAACACGCTCGGCTACCTTCCGATGAAGGCCTTCGGCCAGGGCGAAAACATCCCGCGCGGCGTCGCCCGCGAGTGGGCGAAATGGGGCCGCGATCCGGCGTACATCGGCTCGCACGCGGCCCGGATCGCGGGCGCGGGCTACGCCACGTGGTCGGGCAGGCTCCGCGCCGTCGCGATCGCCGACGACACGTACGCTCCCGAGCGCGCCGTGCGGGAGCTCGTCCGCCTCTACACCGCGAGCGAGGGCGACGTGGCCGTCGTCCGCCCGCGCGACGTCGGCGTTTCGCGGGTCGGCCATTTCGGCTGGTTCCGGCCGAAATTCCGCGACACGCTCTGGGCCGACGCGCGCCGATTCCTGCTCGACCGCGATTGACCGCGAGCCCTCATGGCTCGATCGGGGCGTGAGTCAGGCGCGGCCCTTGGGCGTCGTCGCACGCTTCTTCTTCGGCCTCGCGGCCGTGCGCGCGGTCACCTTTTTCGGCGCCGCGGTCTTCTTCGCGACCGCAACCTTCTTCGCCGCCACGACCTTGCTCGCCGTCTCCGTTTGCTTCGCGACGGCGCCGCTCCGCGTGGCCCCCGCCGTCGCGCGCACGATGGCTTCGAGGATCTCGGGATCGACGTCCGAGAGCGCGCGAACGTAGAGGCATCCCTTTCCCGTCGAATGCTTGCCGAGCTTCGGCAAGAGACGGCTCGAAGCCGCCATTCCCGACGCTACGTAGAGCGCGAAGTTCTGCGCGCGAGGCGCGAAACCGCCGACGAACCACGGGATTTCCTTCCCGGACGCATTCGCGTACGAGCGGTCGCCGAAGCCGACGATGCTCGAGCCCCACATCTTCGCCGGAGCGCCGATGACTCGCTCGAAGAGCGCGACGAGCGCTCGCGCATCCGACCTCTTGCTTTCAGGGGTGAGCTTCGCGAGGAAAGCGTCGACGTTCGCGTTCGATTGGGTGGTCTTGGGTTGGCCAGCCATCACGTCAGGATACACGAACGCCGCCGTCGTGTGCGGCTCGCTCGTGGCCACGCCTCACGGTCGAGAGTATTCGCCGCGTCGAATCGCGAGCGCCTACCACTCACCGATCTTCTCGAGCACGCCGCGTCGCTTGACGATGTTTTTGTAATCCCACTGAATCTTCTTCGCCTTGCGCAACCACCGCGCGAGCTTCGTCACCTTGATTTCGTCGACGCTCGTGTAATGTACGTGCGCCGCCTTGAACGTCCCTTCGGGGAGGAGCTCGGGCTCCTCGAACGAACGCCCACTCCAAAACAGAAGTTGCACACCCGCTTTGCGCACCGCATACCCGACGAGTGGATTCCCGTCATCGAACCACACGGGATGTCCGTGCCATATTTTCTTTTCCGCCTTCGGTAGCCCTTTGTCGATGTGCTTCGCGAGCGCAGCACATATCTTCTTCTCGTTGGCTGCCTGGGCGCTGTTGTACGCGGCGATCGTGCTCGGCATACCGCCGATTCTACTCCAGGCTCGCGGCGCGACGGCGACGATGAAGATGTCGACGATGGATCCATCGATCTCCGTACCCTCGTCGTCGTCGTTCGAACGCCCGTCCCGTCAGCGCTTGACGATCTCGGAGCGCCCGCGGCCGAGCGTGCAGGCGCGATCGGGGCGACCCGGCTCCTTGAAGACGCAGGTGCCGCAGGTATGGCCGTCGATCATCGTCACGAGGGTCGCGGCGTGCCCGCCGGTCGACACCGGTCCCCACGAACGGGGGCTCAGGACGATCGACGGCCCTCGGAAGTCGTACGTCTCCGTGTGGGTCGTGACGTCGCCGTTCGTCTCCGATTGCGAGGATAGACCGCCGGCGGGATAGGCCTTGCCTCGCGGATCGACGAGGCCGACGCCGACGTCCCACGTCCACTTCGAGCCGTCCGCGAGGGTCACGTCGAGGAGGCGCTTCACCGTCGCGATCGACGCGTCGTTCATGAACGTCGCGAAGTCCTTCACGTCGAGGAAGGGCTGCGTCGGCGACACTTCGGCCGTGATCGCGCCGCTCGCGTCGACGCCGGTGATCTTGCCCTCGAGTTCGAGGCGTCGATCGCCGCCGCCCGACGCCTTGCCCGGGACGCGAGGACAATCGCCGTACAGCAAAACCGAGAGGCTGCCCCAGTCGAGACCGTGCACGTGGGCGTCGCCCAGGCACGCGCCGCCGAGGCCCGCGATCGTCGCCTTGCGCGTGAGCGCGTCGTAGCCGAACGTAAAACCCCGACCCGACGCGACGAACGCGCCGGTGCCATCCGCGACCGTGATCGTCGCCGCGAACTTCTGTTCGAGCGTCCCCTTGGCGAGGAAGCCCTCGAGCTGCGCGAGCGTCATCATGCCCGGCGAGACGAGGTGCGCGTTGAAGTCGAAGAATCCCGAGAGGTGAATCACGCCGGTCTCGAGGCTCGCTCCCACGGCGAGCGTCCCGACCCAGCGAAAGGTGTCGTTCCGGTCGAGCAGCACGACGACCCTACCGGACGCAAAGGAGTGTCCATCGGGCGACGACTTGAGCCTACGCGGCCCCAGAGCCGCCTTGCCGCGCACGACGGTGTCGACGTCGACGACGAGCTCGGAGGTGCTCATCGTCCCGATGACGATCGTCGTCGCCTCGGAGCGAATCGTCGTCAGCGCCGTATGCATCGGCGCCGCCTCGACGCTGCGCCCCGGAAGACCGAGCGCGAACACGAACGAGATGACCGCCACGAAACGGAGCCAAGCGCCACAGCGAAGCATCGCCCTTCGAGAGAACGTTTCGGGGGCGGAAAGTTCCCGAAAAAGGGGCGCCGGAAATTGCCTGCCATCCGACGTCGTGCGAGGAGGCCTGCGCGAGGAGGCCTGAGAGGCCCGTCAGCGTCCAGGATTGGGCGCGGTGAACGGGAGGAGGGCGATGTTGCGGGCTCGCTTCACGGCCAAGGCGAGATCGCGCTGCCGGCGCGCGGAGGGTCCAGAGATCCGCCGCGGGACGCTCTTGGCCCGGTCGGAGACGAAGTACTTGAGGGCTCCAAACGAGGATCAACGTCCCGCAAACGCAATTGTGTTGCAATAGAATCTTAAGTGCCGATAATGTGTTCCCATCCCAAGGAGCCACTTCATGCGCGACAAGATCCAGCTCGTCTCGACCGCCGGCACTGGCTACGCCTACGTCACCACCAAGAACAAGCGCACGAGCCCCGACAAGCTCGAGATGAAGAAGTACGACCCGATCGCACGCAAGCACGTGCTCTTCGTGGAGAAGAAGATCTCGAAGGGTTGAGCGCCTTCCCCAGGCTGCCCGCGCCGCCACGAAAGGACGTCATCGACGTCTCGGCGCGACGACGACATCGGCCCTCCTTCGAGTCGTGGCGGCTCGATTCCGGACGAATTCAAAAGAATGCGAACGAATACGGGCTCAAGTCCGCGAGAGGCAACTCTGTAGGGATCCGTAGTCTTCCGACGCCAGGCACGTCCGTACGCCATCTTCCGGATCTCGTGCGATGCTTCGGACGTGATTCACGGCCGTTCAACGCGCAAGGAGAACCTCATGCTCGTGCGCCGTCATCTCTTCCTTCTGACTGTCCTCTGCGCGATCGGAGGGTCGCTCGTCGCGTGCTCGGATTCGCCGGCTTCGACCGCCCTCGATGCCGAAGCCGATGCCGGCGGATCGAGCATCACGGACGCGGGCGGCCCCCATGCAACGAACGACGCCGACGCCGACGGCCCGTCCCCCGATCGATCCGACGCGGGCGACGACGCATCTTCCGGAGGACCGCCGGCGGTGAGCCCGCCTCTGTACGGGTACTCCGCTCACATCACCAGGCAAACCGATCGCGACGCGTACACCGCGCTCGCGAAGAACGGCGGCGCAGGCACGATACGCGACGACGTGACCTGGGCAGCGGTCGAGACGAAACGCGGGAGCTACGACTGGACCGGGATCGACGCCATCGTCACCTATGCCGCGAAGAACGGTCTGCGTCCGCTGCTGATGATCGGCACGGCCCCCGCGTGGGCCTCCGGACACAGTGACTCCTGGTGGTATCTCCCGACCCATGCGTCCGACTACGGAGACTTCGCCGAAGCCGTCGCCAAGCGCTACGGCACGAGCGGAACGTTCTGGTCGGCGAATCCGAGCATTCCGAAGTTGCTCCCCGCCGGCATCGAGATTTGGAATGAGCCAAACCTGCCCAGATTCTCGCCGGGTGGGATCGACCCCGAGAAATTCGCCGCCATGCTCGCGGACGCATATGGCAAGATCAAGGCGGTCGACCCGAACCTCACCGTCGTGACGGGAGGGCTCGCACCGGCGGGCGGATACGACGACGCCGATTGCAACGGCGTCGTGGACGGTGGCAAACGCAACGACGGAGCCATGAATGGGCTCAATTTCCTAGAAACGGTATATGCGAACGGTGCGGCCGGGCACTTCGACGCGGTGGGCTATCATCCCTACAACTTCTCGAACGGCGCCACCGCGAGCGGGATGCTCTCTTATCACGTGTGTTCGGCCTGGTCGCAGGTGCAGGACACGACCCCGAGCGTTCGATCGTTCATGGTCGCACACGGCGACAGCGCGAAGAAGATATGGGCAACCGAAGCGGGCGCGCCGACGTGCATCGCCGGCGCATCGTACGGATGTGTCTCGGAAGCCGAGCAGGCGAACCTCGCCACGCAAGCGGTCATATCGTGGAAGAGCCGCGCTTTCAGCGGCAATTACTATTGGTACGATCTCCGAGACGACGACGGCGGAGACTCGACGAGCGACGAGGAAGAGCACTTCGGTGCGGTGCTCGGCAACAACAAGGTCAAGCCGTCGTATGCGGCGCTGAAGAACGCTTTCCTTCCGTGACGCCCGTGATGCGTGATGGTCGCGTGACGTGCGATGGATGGTTTCCCTCGTGTCATTCATCCACCATGCGCTCGACGAGGTGAACGTCACCGCTCCGAGAGCGCCGCGGTAAACGCATTGGCGAGGCGACAACTTCGCCGAGGAGCGACTAGACCCGTTTTGGTGTCGTGCTCCGAAACGGACGGAGCTCCTCGGGGTGCTCGCGCATGAACGCGAGGAGGTAGCGCCGGCGACGGCGAAGCTTGTCGTCTTCGGACGCAAAGAGACTCGGTTCGTGCGTGTCCACCTTCATGTAGATGCGTTGCCAGCGCTTCTTCACCGTCCACGGCGATAGATCGAGGGCGGAGGCGAGCTCCTCGTCGCTCCGCCCTTCGAGCGCGAGCGCGATGAGGCGCTGCTCGCCGGGCGAGAAGCCAAAGCGCGGGCGCGTGGTCTTGCTGCGAAAGATGGACGTGAGGGTTCCCGGGCGGCTCGCCTCGGGGCCGTGCACCGCGAGGTAGGGCCAGTCGTCCTCGGCGACGCCCGCGAGCGCTTCGCGCCACGCATCGCCGCGGTAGTCGTGCTTCAACACCAACCCGGTGGCGAGCATGAAGTCCCGGAGCTGCGGACCGAAGAACTCGTGGAGGTATTCCTTCGTGAGGTAGCCCGCGTGCTCGTGGATGAAGCGTTCGGTCTGGAGATGCTGCATCTTCATCATGTCCTCGGGCGTCACGTCCTTGCACCAGCCATAGTGCAAGATGAGGAGGTTCAGCCCGTCGCCGGCGTTGGCCACGGCGACCTCCTTCTTCGTGAGCCAAGGGCGAGGCCCGGATTCCCACTGCTCGAGGAACGCGCGGGAGAGGAGCGGCTGCCCCGCGATAAGCCGCGCGGCAAAGTCGTCGGTGACGAACACGCTCAAGCCAAAACCGACGAGGCGCGTCTCGGGCGGACGGCGACGGTCATCCACGCCGACGGTCAGGCAGGCCTCGGTACGGAGCAGCTCCGTCCACATCGTGACGAGGCGCGCGCGATCGGCACGCTGGAAGGCGAAGCCTTCGCGAAGGAGCGAGAACACCCGGTTCAGATCCCCTACGGTGAGCCGTCGATGCTCGAACATCGCTTTACGGGGAAGTAACACAGACGGGGGTGGAGGGTCATCGTTCAGGCGTCTCTCGAATCGTCCATATCGTCCCGCGCGATCGGGCTCATTCGAGGAGCTCTCGTTGAACGGCATCCATCCCGGCGTCGCCCCTGGAAGGCGGCGGTCATCGCGCGCCACCCGCGGCCGAATCGTTGTCCGAAGGTCCGTAGCAGGTTTGCAGCGATCTCCACCCGTTTCGGAGCACTACACCAAAGGGGGCCTAGTCGCGCCTCGGCGGCTCCGCGAAGCTCGTGTCGCGCAGACGAGCGACGAGTCGAATCAATACCGTCGTCTGCCGTCTCTCTACGTGGAGGTACATCGCATGAAGCGCTTGCTTGCCTGTGGCAGCGTCCTTGGATTTGCGGCACTCGGTCTTCTCATTCTTTCTCCAATCGCCGCATGCACCGATGATCCCTCCGACGCTGGAGATGCATCCGCCGACGCTGGCTCACCGTCGACGGGCGACGCCAGCGATTCGGGTGAAGCCAACGATTCGGGCGACGCCAGCGATTCGGGGGACACGAACCCGCTCGGCTTCAAACCATCGAACACGGATACCGCGACCGGCCTCGCCGCCGCGCTCGCCGCCCCCGATCTCGGCGACCTGAATCTCTCCGATTGCGGGCCTGAGCTCATCTCGAGCGAAACTGGCAAGCTTGGATGCAATGATCCCGGTGGCTCGTACAAGCGCATCGATGGATTCGGCGGAACGAAGAAATATGAGATCTTCGTCGCGAAGAACATCACGGTCGAAGCCGGAATGATCCTCGCGGCGGGTGGCGATCGCCCCGCGATCTTGATCGCGCTCGACACGATCACGATCAACGGCGGCATCGACGTGTCGCCAGGAAAAGTCGGAGCCTATGTGGCACCCGAGGTTGCCCCAGGCGCCGGTAAGAGCGCGAACCTCGACACGACGGGCGAAGGCGGCGGTGGCGGCTTTTGCGGTGCCGGAGG
>JBGAHN010000192.1:0-10438 GCA_044226145.1 Labilithrix sp.
GCTGCTCGCGATGATCGAGACCGCCGTGGGCGGCTACCGACGCGCGCGCGAGCTCATTCTTTGCGCGCGGCAGGCCTTCGACGCGCTCGGCTACCGGCTCGGCATCGCCCAGTGCGACGTCGTGCTCGGTCACGCCGATCACCGCGCCGGCGACATGGACGCGGCGCGGGCGCGGGCGCTATCGGCGCGCGCGGCGTTCCGCGAGCTCATCAACCCGCGCGGCGAGGCGGCGTGCGAGCGCCTCCTCGCGCTCATCGCGATCGACACCGACGACTTCGCGGCGGGCGGCGCGCACGCGTCGGTGGCGGCGAAGATCTTCGAGCGCCTCCAGGACCCCTGGGGCGATCTCGAGGCGCGCCTGCTCCTCACGCAGGTGGCGCTGGCGAAGGGCGATCCGCAGGCGAAGCAGCTCGCGCAGGAGTGCGAGCGCATCGTGCTCGACGAAGCCGAGCCGCGCCAGCACCGCCACCTGACCCTCGCCTGGCTCGCGCAGACGGAAGGTCGCTGGGACGACGCCGCGAACGAAATCGACCGCGCGCGGGCGGCCTTCGGCGACAAGTCCCGTTGCGGCGACCACACCCCGCAGCTCCTGACGCGTCTGTCGAAGATGTCCTGGAAAGGGCCGGCGGCGGGCCGGATCGAGCCGTGGCTCGAGCTCGTCCAGAGCTCCAACCCCGACGAGTCCGGATCGTCGCGCTGGCCGACGCCTCCGCGCAGCACGCCCGGTTTCGAGGCCCCCTCGACCGAACGCTTGAGCAAGGTGGAAACGTAGGCTATACGCTCCGCCCATCATGTCGACCCCGCAGGATTCCCCCCGCCGCCGCAAGCAAAAGGCTCGTCGTACCAAGCAGCTCGCCGAGTGGCGCGAGAAGCAGGCCGTGTCGGCCGCCAAGGCGCCGGCCGCCGCGAAGAAGTAAGCGCGGCCCTTCGTCCGCGTCCGCCACGAACGAAAGCCGAAGACCGCGTTCCTCCGGAACGAGCGGTGCTTCGGCTTTTTCGTGGCGTGTGTGGCGCGGTTGGCGGCGTGTTGGTTCGTTAGCGGCGTTTGCCGTGGCGCTTGGCGTGACGGACCGCCGACGCAGGGGCGGTGTGCGGTTTAATGGCCTTCGTCCGCGGCGTGGCCGTGGCGAACCGCCGACGCAGGGGCGGTGTGCGGTTTTATGGCCTTCGTCCGCGGCGTGGCCGTGGCGAACGACTCCACGTCGACGACGGGCACGGCTGGCGTTCGGTGCGGAGACGGTGTGCTCGTCGGCTCCGCGACGGCGTTCCCGGCCGCGGCGCTCGCGGACGGCTCGTCGCCCGTCGCCGACGCGATCATCGCCACCGCGCAAAGGGCCGCGCACGCGCCGAGCGTCGCCTTGACGACTTTGGCAAACCGCGCGCGTCGCTCCGCGACGTAGGGCTTTCGCTTCTCGACGACGATGGGATCGTTCGTCGTCATCAACGTGCTCTCCCATCGCGGTCGCGCGCGTCGGGCGACCTCGGCGTGGACGCGTTCACGAAGCGCGTCGCTCGTCAGCGCGATGGGGGTGGCGGGCGGCTCGTCGTCGTCGAGATCCGCGGAGTCGAGCGCGAACGACTCGCCCGAGTCCTCGAGGAGGGCGTCGTCGGTGGCGTCGGTCGCCGTGTCCGGCCGGACGGAGAGGCTGACGGGCGGGATGCTCGTGCCCGTCGAGTCGTCGCCGAGAGGTGACGTGGCGAGCTTCGCCGGCGCGGCGTTCGCGCGCGCGGGGACGGGCGCGGGGGGCTTCTTCGCGGCGATCGTAGCGAGGGGCGCGATGGACGCGATGGCGGGCAAAGGAGCGTCCTCGGTCGCGAGCCTCGGCACGGTCGCCGGCCGCGGCGCCGTCGTTGGCCTCGCGGTGCTCGCTGGGGGAGGGACGTCGGCCGTGCGCGCGGCGGGCGTCGGCGCCGTCGCGGCGACCGGGCGGGGAACGACGGTCGCAGGCCTCGGTACGGAGGCCGGCGCACGAACCAAGGAGGAGCGAGGCAGTCCCACGGGCTTCGATGTCAGCAAGCTTCGAGCCACGAAAGCACCGCACGCGTCGCCGGTCGTCGCGCGATCGATCGTCGAACTTCATGGGAGTTCTCGCTCCTCGCTCGACGAGCGGACGCGGAACGATCGCCGTGAGGGTGGATCAATGGCCCACCCGGGTCGATGTCTGGAGTCATCCTCCATGTAGGTTTTTCGCTCTCCACGTGCCTTCGGAGTGCTCTTTCGGAGCTCCGGACGATCGAAGCAACCTTCGGCTTTCATTGTAAATGTATGTAAAGGTTAGACAAAGTGACGATGTGCGACCTTCTTGGCAGAGGTCGTATGCTTCACTACCATCCCCCTCATGGGGAATTTCGAGGCACCGCTACCTTCGTTCGTTCGCAAGAACGAGCGCCGCGAGATCCGTCGCGCCGTTCGATGGACCTGTCAGGTCGTTCGCGAGAAGGACTTTCGGTGCGTCGCCGAGACGACGCTCGATCTCTCGCCGGACGGCATGCTCGTTCCGATCGCGTTGGATCTCGCGCCCGGAGAGAACGTCATCGTGTCGTTCCACGCGCCACGCCTCGACCTCTGGTTCGACACGGAGGCGACCGTGACGCGCGTGCTGCGCGGCCGTCGCAGCTTCGACTACGTGGCCGCCGCGCTGCGCTTCTCGACGCTCGATCGCGTCAAGCGCTTCATCCTCCGCTCGCACCTGCGCCGTGTGCCGCCGCCGCTCCCGCGTCGCGTGCAGCGCATCGATTGGCCGCGGACGATCGGGAGGATGTCGGCGTGAGGGGCGCGATCAACGCTCGACCGGCGCAAGCGAGCTTCGACTCCCGGCGCGTCGCGATCCGACGCCACGCCGCCCTGCCATGCCAGGTCGTTCGCGAGCGCGACTTTCGGCTCGTCGCCGATCGTACGCTCGACGTCTCGACGTTCGGCATGCTCGTCCCCGCGCAACGGGAGGTGGAGATCGGCGACGCGTTGATCGTCTCGTTTCCGATCCCCGGCATGTGGATCGACACGGACGCCGTCGTCACCCGCGTCCTCCATGGACGGCGGCCGGAAGACGAGGGCCCGGCGGTTGGAATCGTGTTCGAAGGCCTCGGGGTGACGGCCCGCGCTGCGCTCGCCGCGTACCTGCACGGCCGCCCCGCGCCGCTCCCGCGCCGTCGACCCCTCGCGTACGTCCGCCGAGGTTCGCCCGAGCCGGCCGCGGCCGAGAGCTCGACGCGCTTGCGTGCGCTCTTCGAAGAGGGCGATGAACCCGACGCCGAGATGTCGAGCGTCGAGGCCGGCGATCGCGTCGACGGCCTCGGCGTGCTGCGCGACATGGCCGAAGCCTGGCGAAGGCTCGCCGCGGGTTGAGCGTGGCACGAGCCCCGCGCGCGTCGTCGTCGAAGCGCGCGGGCGAGGTGCCTCGGTGTCAGTTCGGGTTCGACGTCGGATGCGACGGGCCGGAGCAGGCGCACGCGCCGTAGTCGATCGCGTCGTCGGGTTGGCCACCGCCGCAGAGGGCCCCCGTGCAGTCCGCCGTCTCCGGGGGACAAATATCGAGGTCGTCCTTCTCGCCTTGGCACGCGCCGCCCGGTTTCGACGTCGACGACCCACCGGATCCCGACGACCCACCCGATCCGCCCGAGCCCGACGATCCGCCCGAGCCTCCGCCCGTGGGGTTGGAGCCCGACGATCCGCCCGAGCCTCCGGAGCCCGACGATCCGCCGGATCCGCCCGAACCACCCGATCCGTCGGACCCGCCGCCGGAGGGGTTGGAGCCGGATTGGCCGCCGGACCCACCCGAACCATCGGAGCCACCCGATCCATCGGACCCGCCGCTGCCGCCGGATCCATCACCGGAGGGGTTGGAACCGGATTGGCCGCCGGATCCGCCCGAACCACCGCCGCCGCCCGACGAGCCATCGCCGCCGTTACCACCGCCGGATCCACCCGACGAGCCATCGCCGTCACCGTTCGTCTTCGACGATCCGCCCGAGCCGAACGAGTGACCGCCGCCGTCGTCGCAGCTGCTGTCGTCACCACCGCTCGTTCCGCCATCGGTGTCGCCACCGCTCGTTCCACCGTCGGTGCCGCCGTTGCCGTCGCCGCCGCTCGTTCCGCCGTCCGATCCCGGCGGGGGCGTGTAGACGCGAACGGACAGATCCGACGTCGACGGGAGCCCGCCGCACGTGGCCTTCGGCGCGAGCCAGTCGACGAGCTCGTCGACGCGCGCGACGTAGAGTTTTCCGGTCTGCTTTCCGCGGCCCATGACGAGGCCGACGATGTCGCCGAGCTCGTTGACGACCGCGTTGCCGGTGTCGAGGAGCTCGTCCTCGGGGAAGTCCGTCACGTACGCGTGCGGGAACGAGCGCAACGTCTCGAGCGTCGCGGACTTCGTTCCGAACGCGCCGTTCGCGTGGGCGACGCGCATGGCCGACGCGCCCGTCGAAACCGGGGACGCCGCGAGCTTCGGGTAGGCCGGCAGGGAGATCGCGCGTTCGAGATAGATCACGCCGACGTCGTTCTTGCGCGGATGGGCCTTGTCGCTGTCGTAGACGAGCCAGTCCTTCGTGCGCGCGCGCGTGCCTCGCACCGTCGTCGCGCCGTCGGCGGTCGTGACCGTCCAGGAGCCCTTGCCGGCGATGAGGTGGGCCGACGTGAGCACCAAGCGCGGCGCGATGAGGACACCCGTGCCGCTGCCGACGGCGTTGCCTTGGGCGTCGTGAAGAACGATGGAGACGTTGGCCGACGACAGCGCGGCACGCGCGGCCGCGATGCGTTCCGATGCATCGTCCGACGTCCCGCACGCGTTCGCGGCGACGAGGATTCCCGCGACGATACCGATTCGGGCCGCCTCAAGAGCTCGCTTTCCGATCATCGACCTTACTCCCGGCAAAGGAATGGACCCACGCGCTCGGTGGGGACCGCCCGTCGGCGGCGCGACGAGTACATGCACGACCGGGGCCATGGGTGGGATGTCCACGCACTGCTCGTTTTCCCAGCAAGAACACAAGGTGGGCTACGCGGAGGTGAGCTCGCAAACCCTCATGTTGGATCGAAAATTCTCCATCCCTGGTGCGTCGTTGCCAGCAGTCCGGCCGGAGTTTTTGCGTGATGGTGGAGACGAGAGCCCCCTCCCAGGTGCGCGAGGTCGCGCGTGCGCCCCAACGGATTTCACGTGGGGAAGGGGCATGAAAGGTAGGTCGATGCGGGCCCCCGAGAGCATCGACGAAGGCTCGAAGGAGGCGTGCGTCGCGAGTGCGGGACGGGCTTCGTCCATGGGACTTTTCGTGGCGTCGAAGATGCATGAGCACCGCTCCATGACGGTGCGTGGCTTGGCGGCGATCGCCGTGTTCGGGACGTTGGTTGGAAGCGCGGGGTTCGTGGCGTGCTCCAGCAAAGAAGAGAGCGTCTTCGACGTCGAGCCGTCGCCCTCTTCCACGACCGACGCCGGGACCGTCGATCCCAACGGCAGCTTTTCCGACGAGCCGGACGCCGATGCCGCGCCGTCGTCGTGCCCGCCGTCGGACGCGTCGGAGTTCGCTCCGCGTTGGGCGCCGCCGACGAAGCCCGACGCCTCGACCTGCATGGATGGAGACATCGCGGGCTATTGGACCGCGTGCCTGGCCGATCCTTCGGCGAAGGAGGCGTGCGCGAAGTGGACCGCCGACCACGCGTCGTGCGCGGCTTGCATCGAGCCGACCGACGGATCGGGGCCGATCGAATGGCACCTCGATCGTTATTACATGACCCTCAACGTGGGCGGCTGCGTCGCGCTCCAGCAAGGCGATGCGTCGGAGACGAGCTGCGGCGCCGCGTACAACGCGTCGGTGCAGTGCACGCGCTCGTATTGCGAGGGATGCTTTGCTGCCGGCGGCACGTTCGAGCAGTTCACGGCGTGCCAGAAGCAAGTGCAAGCGGACAAGACGTGCGACGCGTACCGGACCGCGCAAGGGCAGGCTTGCTCGGGCTACAAGGACACCGGCTCTCCGGCGCTCGCGTGCTTCATGCAAGACGGCGAGACGAACGAAGCCTTCTTCAAGCGCGTCATCGGCCTCTTCTGCGGCGGATCGTAGCCGCGCCCGGAGAGCCGCTGCCGATCGCCGTCGCTTTTTTGCCCCTTCGACGCGGCGTTGGCATGGTGCTCCGTAGAGAGGTTTCCGTGCGCCGGCTGGCTTCCGAGTTCCCGAACGACAACGAGGCACTGCATGGCGGTGTGACGTGGGCCGCCCTCACGCTGGGCGCGCCCGCCACGCCCGTGCTGCGGCGCGATCGCGACAGCGGTATCGTGGTGCGTGGCGCCGAGCTCGACCGAGGAGAGGCTGGCCCGCCCGAAGGACTCGCCCTCGCGGAGCTCGTCGCGGCCTTCGACGCCCCGTGCGACGCGGCTGAGCTGCTCGAAGAGATCGACGCGTTCGGCGGTGAAGGGCCCGTCATCGTCGACGAGCTCGAATCGCTCGACGCAGCGGCGGCCGACGCGATGGCCGAGGAGGCGATGGCCGCCGACGCACTGGCCGAGGACGCGATGACCGCCGACGCGATGGCCGCCGATGCGCCGGCGTGTGCGAGCGAAGACGACAGCAACGCCGAGAGCGAAGACGCGTACTCGGTGCTCGTGGACCGGCTCGTCGAGCTCGCGTCGTTCGAGAAGGCGTCCGCGGGGCGCGTCGTCGAGCACCTGCTCCTCGCGACCTCCGCCGTCCCCGAGCTCGACGACGCCGTGCGCGCGTCGCTCCGAGAGGGCGGCATCGTCGACGCGGCGGACGTTCCATCCCCGACGTTCGTGACGACGGTCGCGGCGTGGCGAGGGATCCTTCGCGGGACGGACGAGGATCTGCTCGGAGCATGCGGTGGTCGCATGCTCGACGAGTGGGCCGCCGACGTGGTCGCGCGTGCGCTCGGCGCTCCGTCGCGCGCGGACGTCCTGCGCAAAGAGCTCCGCGCCCGTGGCGTCGCCGCGTTCGGGCTCGCGTGGGCCGCGTAGAACGCGCCTCCGTTCGAGGAACGCATCATCGATCGATGGCGACGTCGCCGTGATTCCGAGGTTCGACGCGCGCGACGAATCGTGGACGGTGATGTCGTCGTTGATAGACTCGACGCTTGGAGGTCGACTTCGAAGGCGAAGGCGACCGCTCTCGTTCCTTCGAGGAGGAAAAGCCCATGAAGCGCTTTCTTGTCTTCGTGGCGGCGTCGATCCTGACGACCGCGTCGATCGTGTCCGGGTGTGGCAGCTCGTCGGGATCGTCGGACGACGATGAACCGAAGAAGACGAAGGACGGTGGCAGCACCGACGACCCGAACGATCCCGACAATCCGGACGATCCCTTCGGGACGGGCGACTCCGGTTCGAACACGCGAGGGTGCAGCGCGGATCTCCAGAGCGTCGTCGACGGCGATGGCAAGGTCGTCACGACGTGTCCGTCGGATCAAGGTTGCTCGGGCGGCAAGTGCGTCCCCGCGTGCAAGGCGGCGGCCGACAGCCATGGAAGCGTCGGGTGCGAGTACGTCGTCGCGACGCCGGACTTCATGAACATGATCAAGCCCCCGTGCTTCGCGGTGTTCGTCGCGAACAACTGGACGAGCCCGGCGCGCCTGACCGTGACGCGCGGCGGAACGACCCTCGACGCGACGACGTTCGGGCGGATCCCCGAGGCCGGGAAGGCCGAGAGCGCGTGGTCGACCATCCCCGCGTCCGGCATCCCCGCCGGTCAGGTGGCGGTGCTCTTCATGTCGAGCGATCCGAAGTCGGCGAACGGCCCCATTTCGATGAAGTGCCCGGTCCCGGCCGCCGTGAACGCGGGGACGGCGGTGACGGGCAGTGGTCGCGGCGAGGCGTTCAAGATCGTGTCGGACGTCCCGGTGAGCGCGTACGACATCCATCCGTACGGCGGGCAGTCCTCGCAGCTCCCGAGCGCGGAGCTGCTCTTGCCGACGACGGCGTGGGGCACGAACTACGTCGCTGCGCTGCCGAAGTTCGGCGACTACAAGGACAAGAGCAACATCGCGAACGGCCCGCAGTGGGCGCAGATCGTCGGCGCGGTCGACGGCACGACGGTCACGATCCTCTCGCCGGTCGCGCTGCCCGCGGGCACGAACGCGCCGGCCGTGCCCGCGAACACGCCGACGAAGGTCACGCTCAACGCCGGTGAGTTCGTGCAGTGGCAGCCGACCTGGTCGCAGTTCTCGAGCGCGCCCATGGAGATGTCCGGCGCGATCCTCCAGAGCGATCAGCCGATCGCGTTCGTCGGAGGCAACGGCTACCTGTGCCTCAAATCGAGCACGAACGTGTCGTCCTTCGGCGGATGCGATTCGGGCCATCAGATGATCCCGCCCGTCTCGGCGCTCGGCTCCGAGTACGCCGTCGCGCCCTACGCCACGCGGCGGAAGGACATGCAGCCCGAGGCCGTCCCGTACCGCATCGTCGGCACGACGGCCGACACGAAGCTCACGTACGAACCCGCCGTCCCCGGGGCGCCGACGACGCTCGGCGTCGGCCAGATGGTCGACTTCGAGGCGACCGTCGGCTTCGTCATCAAGAGCCAGGACGACCAGCACCCGTTCTACGTCGGCCAGATGATGACCGGCGCGAAGGTCCAAGGAGGGAGCCGTCCCGGTTGGGGCGCCGACACGCCCGCGCAGTACCAGGATCTCGGCGATGAAGAGTTCGTGAACGTCCTCGCGCCCGCGCAATTCTTGTCGAAGTACGTCTTCTTCACGGATCCGACGTACGCCACGACGAACCTCGTCATCGTCCGCAAGAAGGTGGCCGGTAAGTTCGCCGACGTGAACGTCGACTGCCTCGGCGACGTGGCCGGATGGCAGCCGCTCGGGACGGACGGCAACTACGAGACGACGAACGTGGACCTGCTCCGCTCCGACACGCCCGTCGGGACGTGTGCGAACGGGCGGCACGTCGCGACGAGCACGGGGCCGTTCGGCGTTACCGTCTGGGGCATCGACTCGTACGCGTCGTACGCCTATCCGGCCGGCGGCAACGTCGCGTCGATCAACACCGTCGTGGTGCCGCCCGTCGTCAACTGATCCGCAGGCCAGAAAGCATCGGTCCGGGAGCGGCGGAGGCCGAATCTCCCGGACCGACGTGCGCCTCCGAGGGCGCCTTAGCGATCAGGCGTTGCCGGTGAGCGCCGGTTCGGGACGAACGGGCGAATCCGCGAACTTGTAGACGAGCGACTCCGACACGTCCGTGATCTGGAGATCGTACGCGCCGAGACGCTCGGTCAAGAACGCCTCGACCGCCTTGTCGTCGAAATCGCGGCACGAATAGACGTCCATGACGAAGAACGGCCGGAGCGGCCACGTGTGGATCGAGCAGTGCGACGTCGACAAGACGCACACGCCCGTCACGCCGCCTTCGTCCTCGAACGGCTCCACGCCGAGCTTCGAGATTTCGGTCTCGACCTCGTACATGTGAGCTTTGTCGAGCAGACGCATGCCGAGCACGTCGATGAGATCGACGAGCATCGACTCGACCACCTTCGCATCGTTCATACGGCTCGCCGAGCCGCGCCCAAGAACCTTGATGTGTCGACCGTGTGCCATCTTCGAGGTGCGCGCTTTTACACTCCATGCCCTGGAGTGCAAGTGACATTTCACATGCGCGTCACACTTTCTTCATGCGCTCGCGGCGCGTGGCTTTTCGTGCTCGTGGCGCGTGGCTTCTCGTGCTCGCGGCGCGTGGCTTCCTGCGCTCGCGGCGCGTCGACCGTCGACGTCATTCTCCGAGCAGCGCGCGGAGCTTCGGCGTGATGTCGGCGACGGCGCGCGGGCCCTTCACGGAGCCTTCGAAGCGCTTGCTCGAGGGGCGTCCGTCGTCGCCCGGGAGCACGAAGAGCGGGACGAAATTCGAGAGGTAGCCGGCGCGCTCGAGGCGCCCGCGATCGGCGTCGAGGTCGAACTCGAGGAGGGTGAGGTTCGGGAAGGCTTGGTCGAGCTCGCCCTTGCCCGCGGCCTCGTGGAAGTAGCGGCACGGCTCGCACCACGTCGCGCCGACGTAGACGACGAGCGTTCGTCCGGCGGCGCGCGCTTGCTCGCGGGCTTTGCGGACGACGTCGGCCACGTCGCCGAGCTCCGCGCGCGAGATCTTCACGCCGGAGGCCGCGGCGGATGGAGGGCTCGGCGTCGACGTGCCTTGGGGAGGGGCGGGGAGCTCCTCGGTGCGACTGCACGCGAGGGCGAGGGCCGCGACGAGGGCCGCGACGAGCGAGCGGGCGCCGAGCTTCGAGAGCCGTGTCGGTCCGAGCGAGGGAATCCGATTCATCGAGCGCATGATACCCGGTGCCGCTAGGACGCTCCCGCCGAAGAGCGAGGAGCTTGGGAGAGGCACGTCGGTCGGCGCCCGTCGAAAGGCTTCCGTAGGGCGCATGGGCATCGAAACGAGCGAAGCCGCCCGGCGCGGGATGCGCGAGGCGGCTTCGATGGGTGCGCACGCCGCTTGGAGCGGGC
>JBGAHN010000193.1:0-10358 GCA_044226145.1 Labilithrix sp.
CACGAGGGCCACGCGATCTTCCAACACCATGCCCGACGAACCGACCATCGCGGCCAGCTTAGCCCACCGTCCGACGGCGTCTCGCCCGTTGTTCACGCGCGCCATCCCACCGGGAAACGCCCCCGCTCTCGGCCTGCTCGGGACTTCCCAGCCCCCGATCCAGACCTCCACGAACCGTGGGTCGAGCTTCGTGAGCTGGCTTCGAAGCCTGCCTTCGGCATCCTCGTGAGCTCGTCGGAGCGCGGACCGGAGAGCGCGACGACCATGCGGATGCCATGTGCGACGATCGTCTCGGGCGCCGCCGCGGGCGTGACATCGAGAAGAAGCTAGCCGCGCGCCTTCTCAGGGGCGGTAGTCTCGCGCTCTACGATCTCTCGTCGAGCTACTTCGAGGGCGCGACCTGCCACTCGCGAAGCTCGGGCACAGCCTCGACCGCAAGCCCGGCACGCTCCAGGTCAACGATGGCCCGATGACCAACGCTCGCGGCCGTCCCGTGCAACCCCCGGCCTACGATTTGGCCAACATGGCACAACGTTCCAGTATTTGTGAAATACTCCCATAAACCTCAATCTCGGTCCATCCGCGGGCTCTCACGCTCGCGATCCGAAGTCCGTCCGTCCGCCGGTGGAAAGCGAAATCGAGGACAAATCGGAATCATTGGTAATCGGCCAGCGATCGAGTGTTTCGAGTGCTCCGGACAGCGCAATCTTCATTGCCCAGTGGCGACGAATCCCAGACTGCAGTCAGGCGAAGCGAACCTGGATGTCGGACGTATCGGGCGACTGGTTGCGGAAAATAACGATGGTTCCCGGTGGTGCGGGCAATGCGAACACCTCGTCGAGGGAACCGACGGTGTAATCGATTTCAAAGTGTGCGAGGTGTTTTCCGCTATCGGTGGCTTGCCTGTCGAACCGAGCGGCCATGTGTCGGCCTTCGTCAATCCAGCGTGCGAGATTGGCGATCGTGGGATCCTCGCCGTCGCCGAAGAACCCGTCGGCCTTGGCCAGTCGGTAGGCCCACAGGTGGGGACAGCTGTAGGGCACGCCGATGGCGCCGAAGATCGTTGGGTAGAACAGGATCGGGCGGTCCAGGAAATCGGGGAAGGTGTTCTCGACGATGTAGCGGACGGCTCGACCGCGCTGGCCGAGCACTCCGAAGAAAGTTCCAAAGACGGCCTGAACGTAGCGCGTCGTCAGGTCTGACCAGCCCGTTGCCCTCGCCAGGGTCTTGTACAGATCGTCCGTGATCGACACCGCGATATTCCCCAGCATGTCCGGGGGCAGAGCGGCGGTGTGCTCGAGGACTTCGAGTGCGATGAGCTTCAACGCCTCGGCGCGTTCGGCATCGTCCAGAGCAGAGAGCCGGCGGGCGGAATCGGCTACGATTCCGGTATTGGCGTCGTAGTAATCCACCAGTGATGGGAAATGCCAGCTCAATTCGCGCCCTCCGTGAATCGACAACGCATGGTCCGCCGCGATGGTAGCCGAGCTTTAGCGAGATCGCGCGACGTTTGAACGAGCCTGACGGATCTCCCGCATTCCTTGGGAGGCCCTGCGCCATCGCTACCGCGCCCGGGCCGAACATGTACCCATTTGGTCCACGCCGCTCGTGCCAAATGGATGCCCGATCGCGCCAAACGGATCCTGCGAAGGAAGCAACCAGGATCTCTTCTGGCACCAATTCACGTCGTGGGCATTCCGCCCTCGACGATCTTTCATCGATCGATCACGAGCGACTTACGCTGTTCTCCGAAAGCGCCCAACCGTCCCACCGAACCGAGGCGATTTCAATCACACTTGGCCAATGGCGAGGAGCCTGATGCTGGAATCTGGAAGGTATGAAGCATTCGGTGAGATGGCGTTTCGCGGCGACACTGGCGACGCGGTCGAGCGCTGGCTGTCCGCGCAGACGTTCGCCGACCGGTTCGACGAGCGAGAGGCGCGGTGGTGGGCAGAGGCGGCGTTGACTGCGGAGTGATCGACCCTCTCGGTGTTCGACGAGGGTGACGGCAACCACCGATGGATGCGGCGAGTCACCCAGCCCTCCACCATCGGCTACAAGTTGGACAGCTCGATTTGTCATCGGTCTATCCGTGAAGCCTGACGAATGGGCCTCGATGCCATCGTCCCCCGCTCCCCTGCGATCGCGGGTCAATCGCAGCGAATGGACGCGAGGATGCGGTCGACGTCCTGCGCGTAGTCCTCGGGACGTGACGCGGAGACTTCGATGCTGAACAAAGTGTGGAGCGGCGGCCGCGAGAACGCGACCACGACGATGGAGGCAGGAGGAAAATATGCCGGGTGATTGGGGCCATCCGCGACGATGACGCACTCGATGTCCTTCGCGGCCCGCGTGCCGCGAACCATCTCGGCCGGGCGATCGCACACCGTCGTGGACATACGTGGGGAGAAGACGAAAGAGGTTTGTTCCTCGAAGGTGTCGAGCGTCTCGTTCGGGCGTGCCTGCACGCTGATGTGGAGCGACTCATCCGAGCTCCCGAGCGGCCGGTGCTGCTCGAAGATGCCGCCGACATCCCACCGTGTCACGGCCGGGGTCACGTCGGCCAAGCCGTCGAAAGTCAACTTCGCGCGATCGAAGCGAGTGGGGACGAGCGTCACCGGCACGTGCGGCGTGGGCGGGACGTCGGCGGTGGCAGAAGGGGCCGCCATCGCGTCGACCGGCTCCGTCGCAGTCGAGGCATCGGCGCGTGCGGACACCTGGGACGTGCGCGAACACCCCGCCGTGAGCGCGAACAGAACGAAGATGCCGAACCGCTCCCTCATCATGAGACGATTGCAATCTACCACCACGTGCCGCGAACGCTTTTGTCCTTTCGTCGCGAGAACGAACTCCGGGACGAAGATTCGTCCGATGTCTTCGCGCGTCTCGCCATGGCGTCGTGAGTCACTCCCACCTCGCCGCTGCTTTGACCGCGGACCATGTCAGGAATACCCTCGCCACGACGTGCGTTCGTTCGGGATGGCCTTGGTTCGCGTGTCGTCGCTCGTGGTCGTGCTGCTCGCGGCTTTCGGTTGCACGCGCGCATCGTCGAATTCGAAGACGGCCACCTCGCCATCGCTCATCATCGAGACGCTCCCGAGCGAGCCTGCTTTTCGCGAAGGCACGATCCACGGCGCCGAATGCGTGACGTTGCGCTCTCGTGAAGACGGACCTGCGACGCGCCTTTGCGGCGACCCGAAGAGCGAGGACCTCGAGCAAACACTCGTCCCCTATTTCTACGAGCAGCACGCGCACCCGACCGACGCCACGATCGCCGTGCTCATCGGTTGGACCTCGCTCGGGAGCGGAATGCAGACGTCGCACGCGTGGAGCGTGCGGTTCGAAGACGGCGCCGCACCGAAGGTGATCGAGAAGCTCGCCTGGGTCTCGACGCGCTCGCGAGCAGGCTTCGCGATCGAGCGCACCGCGGATGCGTTGAAGGTCGGCATCCCGTGGACCTTCGACGAGCCCGTGCGCGACGACTGGGAGCTCCGTGTCGGAGCGCGGCGGCTCGATCTCGACGCGGTCAAACGCCTGACGTTCGTGATCAGCGAGGCCCCGCTGGAGGCGCCGCTCCGCCCGTCACTGCGCGCGTCGTGGCCCGCAGGCACCCGCGTCGCGTGGTTCGACGTCACCGCGGGCGGGTTTCGCGAGCTCTGAACGCGCACCAAGGCGGGGTGTCGCGCGCGGATCGTCGGCGATCCGGACGTCACGCGCCTTGCCGGCGTCAGTCGAGGATCGACGCCCGCACGACCGGCCGCGGAGGAGCCGCAGCTCCGATGCGCTCGAGGTGACCCGACGCGGCGAAGAGCGTCGCCTCGTCCCAGGCGTCCCCGACGAGCTGGAGGCCGATCGGCAGCCCACCGCGGTCCGTGCCGACGGGTACCGACATGGCGGGCAAGCCGGTGAGGTTGCCGAGGAAGGCGAAGCGGCACAGACCGTCGAGCACCTTGCTGTCGATGAAGCCGGATCGCATCTCCGCGTCGGTGACCTTGGCCGCGGTCGCGACCGTCGTGGGCAACGCGAGGACGTCGATCGCGCGGAACGCGTGCGCGAGCTCGCGACGGAGGCCCGTGCGGAGCCGGCAGACATCGAGGTACTCGACGACGCTGAACGCGTCGAGCGCCGCGAGCGTCACGACGAGATCGTCGGACATCCGATCCCGGTGATCGCGCCACTCCGTCCGGAGGCCCGCGCGCGCCTCCCCGGCGATGACGACGTAGCCGATCGCGGCGGCGAACTTCGCCATCTCGAGCTGGATCGGGACGAGCTTCGCGCCCTCCTTCTCCAGAGCAGCGAGCGCCTCGCGGCCGGCGCGCTGCACCGGCTCGGACGCGTCCTGCCATTCCGAGTCCGGCACGCCGACGACGAGGCCCTTCACGCCGCGCGCGACCGCACGGACGAACGATCCCGCTTCCCGACGCGGCGCAGGGTACGTCTGCGGATCGTTCGGATCGACCCCGCCGAGGATCTCGAGCGCGTGCGCGAGATCCAACGTCGAGCCCGCGAGGGGACCGACGTGCGCGACCGAGCCGCCGAACGCGTCGCCCGAACGGCTCACGCGGCCCCAGGTCGGCTTGATCCCGAAGACGCCGGAGAGCGCGGAGGGCGTGCGGATCGATCCACCGCCGTCGCCGCCGATGCCCACCGGGGCGAGGCCCGTGGCGATCGCCACGCCCGTGCCGGTCGATGATCCGCCCGCGATGTGGCCGGTGTCGTGCGGGTTGCGCGGCATCGCGCGCTTCGGGTTCACGCCCGTCGGCGTCATTCCGAACTCGGTCATCACCGTCGTGCCGAGCGTGATCGCTCCCGCGGCGCGCATGCGCCCGACCGTGGTCGCGTCCTCGGAGAACGCCGTCGCGTCGACGAACTCGGTCCCGATGCGACGCGCGAGACCACGCACCGCGAGCTGTTCCTTCACGACCCACGGCACACCGTCGAAGAAGCCGAGCGCCTCTCCGCGCCGCCAGCGCTTCTCGGACGCTTCGGCTTCGGACAGCGCGCTCTGCTCGGCGAGCTCGTACATCGGTCCGACGGTGGGCTCGAGCCTCGCGAGGCGCTGCGCTTCGTCGAGCGCACGTCGCGCGACCTCCCGCGGCGAGATCTTGCCGGCGCGGTAGAGCTCGGTGAGCGTCGTGCTCGTCGGCGCCCAGCTCTTCGTCGGCGGCGGCAGCTCTTCCGACGGAAACGAACGAGGCGGCCGCCCCGGGTGCACGTTCGTGTCGAGCGGGATGTCACCGCGGCGCTCGTCGGGGAGGGCCGCGAGCCGATCGATCCGGAGGTCCGATCGATAGATGCGGCTCAGCGTGATGCCCCCGATCCGCGTGCGCGCGAAGCGGGCGAGGTTCTTGAGCGGAGCGCCGCTGATGCGGGGAGCTCGGGGTCCGTCGGCCATGGCGCGCATACTGCCACTGGTGCCCGCGACGAGGCACGAGCGAACGTCGCTGGTTCGTCCTTTTCCAGCATTTGCTCACGCGGAGGAGACGACAGAGCATGTCGCCGATTCGGAGCCGTCGTCAGAGGATCGCGAGTTCGAGGGACGGGTCGAGCGCACGCAAATCATCCGGGTCGCTCGTGACGACGACGGCGCGCGCCGTGCGGGCGACGACGACCACGCTGGCGTCCACGACATCGCTCGCTCTGCATTGCCTCAAAAGGCGTCCCACGGCTTCCGCGAGCACACGGTCGAGCGACACCACCTTCGTCGTCGCGCGGTTGAGCAGCATCGAAAGCGGAGCTTGCACGGGGCGCCCCGACCAAACTTGCGCCAGAACACCTGCCGGGATGAGGATCTCCGCGTGATGGATCTGCGCTTGCCGAAGCAGCGCCTCCATCTTGCGGCTACGCTTTTCGAGCGCGATGAGCGCGCCCGCGTCCAGCACTACAGTCCGAGGACGTGGCGTGCCCATGCTTCATCCGTCGCCGTAGGGGCTCCTCGCTCCTCGTCCCAGCGGTCGAACAGGAGGTTCAGTTCATCGCGACGGAGCTGCTCGTCGAGGACCGTATTGACGAGCGCGCTCAGCGACTTGGCGCGCCCCTTCCTCACCGCGCTCTTGGCTCGCTTCAAGACCGATGGGCTCAACGCCACCGTGACTTTTTCCATCGCCATACTTTGTTCATACCAGCGATCGGAGGGTGTGTCGAACCGCAGGGCGTCATGCAACAGCTCGAGGATTCGGAGACCGGGGGACAACCGCCATCGAGCCCGTCGACGCATGAGATCGCACCGAAGCAAGCCCGCGCACGGCAACACGGTTGCGAACGGAGCCGAGTCGGACGATCCTCACGCCCATGAAATCCCGAGCCGCCGTCGCGTTCGAAGTCGGAAAGCCGCTGAAGGTCGTCGAGATCGACGTGGAGCCGCCCCGCAAGGGCGAGGTGCTGATCCGCATCACCCACACGGGCGTGTGCCACACCGACGCCTTCACGTTGAGCGGCGCCGATCCGGAGGGGCTTTTCCCCGCGGTGCTCGGGCACGAGGGCGCGGGCGTCGTCGTGCAGGTGGGCGAAGGCGTCACCTCGGTCAAGCCGGGCGACCACGTCATCCCGCTCTACACGGCGGAGTGCGGGCAATGCTTGTTCTGCACGTCGGGCAAGACGAACCTGTGCGTCGCGGTGCGGGCGACGCAGGGCAAGGGCGTGATGCCCGACGGGACCTCGCGGCTGTCGTACGAAGGAAAGCCGCTCTACCACTACATGGGGTGCTCGACCTTCAGCGAGTACACGGTGACGGCGGAGGTCTCGCTCGCGAAGATCGATCCCGCGGCGAACCCCGAGCAGGTCTGTCTCTTGGGCTGCGGCGTGACGACCGGCCTCGGCGCGGTGAAGAACACCGCGAAGGTCCAACCCGGAGACTCGGTGGCGGTCTTCGGGCTCGGCGGCATCGGGCTCGCGGTGGTGCAAGGCGCCAAGCTCGCGGGCGCGGGGCGCATCTTCGCGATCGACACGAACCCGGCGAAATTCGCACTCGCCCGCGAGTTCGGAGCGACCGACTGCGTCAACCCCAAGGACTTCGACAAGCCGATCCAGCAGGTCCTCGTCGAGATGACGGGCTGGGGCATCGATCACACGTTCGAGTGCATCGGCAACGTCGGCGTCATGCGCGCCGCGCTCGAGTCGGCGCACCGCGGATGGGGGCAGTCGATCGTCATCGGCGTCGCGGGCGCGGGGCAGGAGATTTCGACGCGCCCATTTCAGCTCGTCACGGGACGCGCTTGGAAGGGCACGGCGTTCGGCGGCGTCAAAGGGCGCTCCGAGCTGCCGGGCATGGTCCAAGACGCGATGGCCGGACGCATCCAGCTCGCGCCGTTCGTCACGCACACCATGCCGCTGACCGACATCAACCGCGCGTTCGATCTGATGCACGAGGGGCAGTCGATCCGCTCCGTGGTCCACTTCTGAAATCGCCCGCCCGAACGGAGTCATCGTCGCCATGCAAAACGTCGAACGTCACGGAAGCTTCGGCGGACGCCAAGAAGTCTGGAAACACGCGTCCGAGACCCTTCGCTGCGAGATGAAGCTCGGCGTGTACTTGCCGCCGGCGGCGCTCGCCGGGGAACGCTGCCCCGTCTTGTATTGGCTCTCGGGCCTGGGCTGCACGGAGCAGAACTTCATCACCAAGGGCTACGCGCAGGCGCAGGCGGCCGCGCATGGGATCATCCTCGTCGCTCCCGACACGAGCCCGCGCGGTCCCGACGTCGCCGACGATCCGTCGTACGATCTCGGGCAAGGGGCGGGGTTCTACGTGAACGCCACGCAGGCGCCGTGGGCCACGCACTTCCGCATGGAGGACTACGTGGTGCGCGAGCTTCCGGAGCTCGTCGAGCGGCATTTTCCAGCCACGGGCGCGCGCGGCATCTTCGGCCATTCGATGGGCGGACACGGCGCGTTGACGCTCGCGCTGAGGCATCCCGGGCGGTACGCGAGCATGTCGGCGCTCGCCCCCATCGTCGCGCCGAGCCGGGTCCCGTGGGGAGAGAAGGCCTTCACCGCGTACCTCGGCGAGGACCGCGCGGCGTGGAAGGCGCACGACGCGACGGAGCTCGTCGCCAGCGCGCGCGAGAAGCTGCCGATCTTGATCGACCAGGGCGAGGACGACGATTTCTTGGCCACGCAGCTCAAGCCCGAGTGGTTCGAGGCGGCCTGCGCGGCGGCGAAGCATCCCCTCACCTTGCGACGCCACCCCGGCTACGATCACGGCTACTACTTCGTCGCGAGCTTCTCGGGCGATCACGTCGCCCATCACGCGCGGGTGCTCAGGGGCTGAAGGACTCCGTCACGGAGCGCGCGTGGAGAAGGCGCGCGCCGGGAGTCCTCTGCACCCACACGGTTTATTCTTCGGGTTCCTTCGCGACCGGACGCCCCGCCGCCCGAGCGATGCGCACGAACTGCTTGGTGCGCTCGAGCCAGAGGAGACGCTCTTCGGGCGTGAGTCTCAACCAGCGCTCCCGTTGTTCACGAGCGTGCTCCGCGAACGCTTCGCCCTGCCGAGGATCTCGTTGGCTCATCGATGCTCCCGGATGCGCGCGATCTCTTCGAGCGCTTCGACGTCCGCCATGTCCTTCGCACGGCCCACACCACGCTTCAACGTGATGAGATCGTGCAGCGCGAGTACGGGAACGGAGACGCCGGCGAGCGTCACGAACTCGGCTCGTGCGTAGGTGTCGCCGAAGTCGAACGGTTCCTGAACGAAAAGATCCACCTCGGTTCCAGGCATCGATGGGCTCCAGAGCGAGAACACCGTGAGCCCTTTCTCTTCGATCCACGCGCGTCGGATGTCCGGATCGGCGAAGCTCGTCAACGGCACGGGAGGTCGAGGTCGAAACCCCTTGCTCGCAAGGATTTCGAGCGCGCGTGTCGCGTTTGCCACCTCGAGATCGAGCACGAGGTCGGCCGTCATGCGTGGATGCCCATGGAGGACAACGGCGACGCCCCCCACCACGAGGAACCGAATTCGTTCCGCCGCCAGACTCGTCAAGATGGAGAGAAGCTCGCTTTCCATCCACCTCTCAGTGTAGCCCATGCGGCGGGGGGAAGGAGCGGCGTTTCTGCCGTCCCATCGTAGGGTGCACGGGACCCGTCGTGGGACACGGGGCCGACGCGAGGTCGAGAGCGGGGCTGTCGCCTTGCCGAGAGCGCGACGAGCCGATAGGAAACCAGTGGATGTTGCGGGATCTACGCGTCCTCATCGTCGAAGACGAGTTGGTGATCGCCGAGACGCTCTCGTTCGCCCTCCGGGCCGAGGGGTTCTCGCCGCGCCACGTGTCGTTCGCGCACGTCGCGCTCGAAGAGATCGCGAAGGGCGGGATCGACTTCGCGATCCTCGACGTCGGGTTGCCCGACATGAGCGGCTTCGAGCTCTGCAAGCGGATCCGCAAGACCTCCTCGTTGCCGGTGCTCTTCTTGACGGCGCGCGGGGACGAAATCGACCGCGTGGTCGGGCTCGAGATCGGAGGCGACGACTACGTCACGAAGCCCTTCAGCCCGCGCGAAGTCGTCGCGCGCGTCAAAGCGATCGTGAAACGCACGGGCGGGAGCCACGGTCCGACCACCGAGGACGAAACCGCGAACGACGACGCGAACGACGAACGGTGGTTCTCCGTCGACGAAGGGCGCGCGCGCATTCGCTTCATGGACCGGTGGCTCGAGCTCACGCGGGCCGAGTTCATGATCCTCGCCGGGATGTTGCGCGCCCCGGAGCGCGTCCACTCGCGGGCGCAAATCCAAGGCTTCGTCTCGGACGAGCCCAACGCGAGCCTCGAGCGCACGGTCGACGTGCACGTCAAGGCATTGCGGGCGAAGCTCCGCACCGTCGACGCGGGCGTCGAGCCCATCGAGACCCATCGGGGCTTCGGCTACAGCGTCAAGAATCCGCGCCGGACCGCCTGACGATCCATGGCACCGCTCCGCGCCTTCGCCGTTCGCATCTTCGTCGGCTATTTCGTGGTCCTCGGCCTCGCGGCGTACGTCGCGCTCGGCTATTTCAGCGAGGCGATCAAGCCGGCCGTACGGCAGACGATGGAGGAGGTCCTCGTCGAAGAGTCGGCGCTCCTCGCGACCATGCTCGAACACGGCCCCGCGCGCGACGCGATCGTCGACGCCTCGTTCGGCGACGTCTTCCGCGAATTGGCGAACCGGACGCTGGACGCGCGGATCTACGGCGTCGACAAGCGGACCCTCCACCAGCGCGTCTACGTCACGGACGCGCGCGGCGTCGTCGTCTTCGATTCGAGCGGCCGCGACGTCGGCGCGGACTACTCACGCTGGAACGACGTCGCGCGGACGCTGGTCGGCGTTTACGGCGCGCGCTCGACCCACGACGCCGGCCCGAACGCGCCTTCCACGCTCTACGTCGCCGC